>NZ_BBPH01000041.1 GCF_000787695.1 Paracoccus sp. PAMC 22219
GGCCAGCCGCGCCAGATAGGCCGCGCGCAGACCGCCCGCATCGCGGCTGTCATGGCGCAGACTGCCGGACCGGAACTCGACCGCGCCGTCATAGGGGAAATGCGCCTCGTCCGGGTCCAGGATCTGGAACAACAGGCCGGTGACGCCCAAGCCCGCGGCCTGCCCCATCAGCCCCGCGACCCAGGCCGGATCGGTCAGGAAGTCCGACAGGATCACCACCCGAAGGTTGGGGCGCAGCGCATGGACAGGGGCACCATCGTCGGTGAGCGCGCCTGTGGCCAGCTCCTCGGCCAGGCGGTCCGCCTGGGTGCGACCGGCACGGGCCGGATGGCCCAGCAGACCGACCTTTTCGCCCCCGCGCAGCATCAGCATGCCAAGCGCCAGCGTCAGGACCTGACCGCGTTCGGCCTTGGTCGGACGGTCCGGACCGCCGGTGAAATCCATCCCCGGGCCGCGCGACAGCCACAGGGCGGCGGATTGCGCCGTCTGCGCCTCGCGGTCGCGCACGAACTGCGTGTCAGACCGGCCGGACCTGCGCCAGTCGATGCTGCGCGCTGCGTCGCCAGTACTTGCGGGGCGATATTGCCAGAAATCCTCTCCGGGACCGCGCGGCGCAGGCCGTGCGCGCCCGGCGCCACCATCGCGGCCAGCCGTTCCGCCGACAGGATCAGGCTGGGCAGATGCCCCGCGACCCCTTCGGCGCGGGCGCGCAGATCGGTGGGCGTGACGCTCATGCGGCGCGACGCGTCCCGATGCGGTCGTCCAGCAGGCGGCCGATCACCGCATCCACCGTCTCGCCCCGCGCGCGGGCGGCAAAGGACAGCGCCATGCGATGACGCAGCACCGGCGCCGCCATTGCGGCCACGTCGTCCAGCGTCGGCGCATAGCGACCGTTCAGCACGGCGCGCGCCCGGCTGACCAGCATCAGCGCCTGCGCGGCGCGCGGCCCCGGACCCCAGGTCAGGGCATCGGTCACAAAGGACGCGGCCTCGGGCGCACCGGGACGGGCGGCGCGGACCAGGTCCAGGATCGCCTCGACCACGGCCTCTCCGACGGGCATCTGCCGGATCAGGCGCTGGGCCGCGATCAGCTGGTCGGGGGTGAAGGCCGCATGCGGGGTGTCATCCTCCAGGCCCGTGGTCGCGATCAGGATCTGGCGTTCGGTGTCGCGGTCCGGGTAATCGACGTCGATCTGCAAAAGGAACCGGTCCAGCTGCGCCTCGGGCAGCGGATAGGTGCCCTCCTGCTCGATCGGGTTCTGGGTGGCCAGGACGTGGAACGGGCGGCCAAGCGGGCGGTGCTGACCGCTGATGGTGACCTCGCGCTCCTGCATGGCCTGCAGCAGGGCGGATTGGGTGCGGGGGCTGGCGCGGTTGATCTCGTCGGCCATCAGCAGCTGGGTGAAGACCGGCCCCTCGATAAAGCGGAACGCGCGGCTGCCGTCGGGCAGCGCGTCCAACACCTCGGAGCCCAGGATGTCGGCGGGCATCAGGTCGGGCGTGAACTGGATGCGGGCGCTGTCCAGGCCCAGGACGGTGGACAGCGTGTCGACCAGCATCGTCTTGCCAAGACCGGGCTGGCCGATCAGCAGCGCGTGCCCCCCGGCCAGGATCGATGCCAGAACCTGTTCGACCACCTCATGCTGGCCCACGAAACGCCGTTCGACGCTGGCGCGGGCATCCGACAGACGGGCGGCCAGGGCCTGGACCTCTTGCACCAGAAATTCGTCCGACGTCATGACATTGCCCCCGCGGTGGTTTAAGGAAAGCATAGGCAGTCCAGACACAGGCGACCAGATCGAATGGCGGAAAACGGTGACAAAAGCGTGAACCCCGACGGGTTGGCCCAGGCCGCGGCCATCGCGACCAAGGACGGCCCCGCGCCGGTGCATCTGTGGAACCCGCCCTATTGCGGAGAGATGGACCTGCTGATCTGCGCAGACGGCACCTGGCTGCACGACGGATCGCCCATCGGCCGCCCCGCGATGGTGCGCCTGTTCGCCAGTATCCTCAAGCGCGAGGGGGACCGGTTCTTTCTGGTCTCTCCGGTCGAAAAGATCGCGTCCGGGTCGAGGATGCGCCGTTTCTGGTCACCGACGCAGAGATCGTGGACGACGCGATCACCTTCACCACGAATGTCGGCGACCGGGTGACGGCGGGGCCGGACCATGCGATCGTCATGCGCGGCACGGCCGAGGTGCCGCGTCCCTATGTCCATGTCCGCGGCGGGCTGGAGGCGCTGATCGACCGCAAGACCTTCTACCGCTTGGCGGCCGCGGCCGATCCGGGCCCCGACGGTCGCGCGGCGGTGCGGTCGGGCGGACAGTCCTTCGCGCTGGAGCCCTGAATGCCGCAGTTCGCAGCCAATCTGACGACGCTGTTCACTGAACTGCAGATGATCGACCGCTTTGCCGCCGCGGCCGAGGCCGGGTTCAAGGGGGTCGAGATCCTGTTCCCCTATGACATCGCCGCGCCGGACCTGTACCGTGCCTCGGTCAAGGCGGGGCTGCCGATCGTGCTGATCAACGCGCCGCCGCCGAATTGGGCGGGCGGGCCGCGCGGCTTTGCCGCCGTGCCGGGGCTGGAGGACAGGTTCCGCCGCGATTTCGAACGCAGCCTGCGGGTGGCGCAGGCGTTGCGCGCGCGCCACATCCATATCATGGCCGGACGCGCCGAGGGTCCGCAGGCGCTGGAGACGCTGGTGGCGAACCTGTCCTGGGCCGCGGCGCGCGCGCCCCATGCCAGCCTGACGATCGAACCGGTGAACGCCACCGACATGCCGGGCTATTTCCTCAACGACTATGGCATGGCGATCGACATCATCGACCGCATCGCCGCACCGAACCTGGGGCTGCAGCTGGACACCTATCATGCGCAGGTCATCACCGGCGACATGCGCGCCTGCTGGCGCAAGGTCGCGCCGGTGGTGCGTCACATCCAGATCGCGGGACATCCCGGCCGGAACGAGCCCGATGTCGGTACGCTGGACTATCCCGCGCTGTTCGCCGAGCTGGACGACTGGGGCTATCGGGGCTGGGTCTCGGCGGAATACGCGCCTGTCCGAACCACCCAGTCCGGATTGGGCTGGCTGCACGCGGCGCGTTGAACGCGTGCCACGGTCGGTCGGATTTTCCTGTCCAACAGGGAACTTGCGCGCGCGCTGACCCGTTTGCTGGCTGATGCGTCGCCGTGTCGCGCCCCAGGGTGCGGCAGACGCCCAAAGCAAAGGGAAAATGCCATGAACTCGATCATCTACATTGTCGGCCTGGTTGTCGTCGTCCTGTTCGTCCTGTCGTTCCTCGGCCTGAGTTGAGGAATCCGAACATGAACGAAAACCTCGAAACTGCGGCCACCGGATCGCGCGCTCATGTTGACTGGGCGTCCATCCTGGCGGGCGCTGCGATCGCGGCGGGCGCCTCGGTCGTTTTCACCGGCTTTACGGCCGCCATCGGCCTGGGGTCTGTGTCGGCCGAAGAGGGCGAAGGTCTGGGCACGTTCGCGCTGATCCTGGTCGGCCTGTTCGCCTTCGCGTCCATGGTCGCCGTCTATGGTCTGGGCGGTTATGTCTCGGGTCGGATGCGTCGCCGCACCCATGCCGCCGAAGACGAGACCGAAGCGCGTGACGGCATCCACGGTCTGACCGTGTGGGCCATCGGCATGATCCTGACTGGTATCCTGGCTGCAGGCGCAGTGACCAGCGGCGTGCGCGCAGCGGGCAATGCGGCCTCGACCGCGGTGCAGGCAGCGGGTTCCGCCGTCGGCGGCGCCGTGCAGGGCGCGGGCCAGCTTGCTGGCGGCGTCGTGGGCGGCGTTGGCCAGATCGCAGGCGGAGCCGTCAGCGGCGTGGGCCAACTGGCCGGCGGCGCGATCTCGGGTGCGGGCGAAGCCGCGGGCGGCGATGGCATGGGCGGCAATCCGCTGGACTATGCGACCGACCGTCTGCTGCGCAGCGAGGCTGCTGCCCCCGATCAGTTCTCGAACGAGGCGATCCGCACCGAAGTCACCGGCATCCTGGGTTCCGTGCTGCGCACGGGCGACGTGGCCGATGACGACCTGGACTATCTGCGTGATGCGCTGGCCGCACGCACCGACCTGACCCCGGCTCAGATCGACGCCCGCGTCGACGAAGCCGTGACCCAGGCCCAGGACCTGCGTGCCGAAGCCGAAGCTCGTGTCGAAGAGGCGCGCGTGCAGGCCGAGGAAGCCCTGGCCGCTGCTGAACAGCGCGCTCAGGAACTGCAGGCGCAGGCCGAACAGCAGCTGCAGGAGGCACAGGATGCCGCCATCGCCGCCGCTGAATCCGCGCGCCGCGGTGCCGTCTGGACCGCGCTGTTCCTGGCCGTGTCGTCGCTGGTGGCCGGTCTGGCCGCCTGGATGGGCGCCATCAAGGGCGGTTCTGACCGTGACGCCGGTCGCGTCTGGAGCGGTCTGTCGCGCCGTCGCACCTGACGACGCCCCTCCGTCCGACGCGACGGAACTGTGACAAGCCTGGCCCCCGACCCTGTGTCGGGGGCCTTGCGCATTTGCGGGCTGGCATTCGCGGCCCTTATCGGCTAGGGCAGCCGCGAAACCTAAAGATTAAGGCCGTCATGGATATCCGCAACATCGCCATCATCGCTCACGTCGACCACGGCAAAACCACCCTGGTGGACCAGCTGCTGCGTCAGTCGGGGTCCTTCCGCGACAACCAGGCCGTCGCGGAGCGCGCGATGGACAGCAACGACATCGAACGCGAACGCGGCATCACCATTCTGGCCAAGGCAACCTCGGTCGAATGGAAGGGCACGCGCATCAACATCGTCGACACGCCCGGCCACGCCGATTTCGGCGGCGAGGTCGAACGCATCCTGTCGATGGTCGACGGCGTCTGCCTGCTGGTCGATGCGGCCGAAGGCCCGATGCCCCAGACCAAGTTCGTGACCTCCAAGGCACTGGCCCTTGGCCTGCGCCCGATCGTCGTGCTGAACAAGGTCGACAAGCCCGCAGCAGAACCCGACGAGACGCTGAACGACGTGTTCGACCTGTTCGCCAACCTGGGCGCCAGCGACGAACAGCTGGACTTTCCGCATGTCTATGCATCGGGCATCGGCGGTTGGGCCGACGCGACGCTGGACGGCGAGCGCAAGAACATGGACGCGCTGTTCGACCTGATCCTGAAGCACGTGCAGCCGCCCAAGCAGATCAACCGCAACAATGAGCCGTTCCAGATGCTGGCGACGACCTTGGGCGCCGACGCGTTCCTGGGCCGCCTGCTGACCGGCCGTGTCGAGGCCGGCACCGCCAAGGCCGGCGACACGCTGAAGGCGCTGTCGCGCGACGGCGAGCGGCTGGAGCAGTTCCGCATCAGCAAGATCATGGCCTTCCGCGGCCTGACCCAGACCCCGATCGACCTGGCCGAGGCCGGCGACATCGTGACGATCGCGGGCATGGCCAAGGCCACCGTGGCCGACACGCTGTGCCACCCCGACGTGATGGACGCCCTGCCCTCGCAGCCGATCGATCCCCCGACCATCAGCGTGACGTTCGGCATCAACGACAGCCCGCTGGCCGGCAAGGACGGCAAGAAGGTCCAGAGCCGCGTGATCCGCGAGCGCCTGATGAAGGAAGCCGAGATCAACGTCGCCATCAAGGTCGAGGACACCCCCGGCGGCGAGGCCTTCGTGGTGTCCGGCCGCGGCGAACTGCAGATGGGCGTCCTGATCGAGAACATGCGCCGCGAAGGGTTCGAGCTGTCGATCAGCCGCCCGCGCGTGATCTACAAGGAAGAGGACGGCCAGCGTCTGGAGCCGATCGAGGAAGTCATCATCGACGTCGATGACGAATACACCGGCGCGGTCATCGAAAAGCTGACCGGAGAGCGCAAGGGCGACCTGGTCGACATGCGTCCCGCTGGCGTGGGCAAGACCCGCATCGTGGCCCATGTGCCGTCGCGCGGCCTGATCGGCTATCAGGGCGAGTTCATGACCGACACGCGCGGCAACGGCGTGCTGAACCGCATCTTCCACGGATGGGCACCGCACAAGGGCGCCATCCAGGGTCGCCGCCAGGGCGTCCTGATCAGCATGGAGAACGGCGTGTCCGTGTCCTATGCGCTGTGGAAGCTGGAAGACCGCGGCAAGTTCTTCATCGGTGCGCAGGAAGAGCTGTACCAGGGCATGATCATCGGCGAACACAGCCGGGACAACGACCTGGAAGTGAACCCGCTCAAGGGCAAGCAGCTGACCAACGTCCGCGCATCGGGCACCGACGAGGCCGTCCGCCTGACGCCCCCCGTCCGCCAGTCGCTGGAAGAGGCCATCGCCTATATCAACGACGACGAACTGGTCGAGGTCACGCCCAAGAACATCCGCCTGCGCAAACGGCACCTGGATCCGAACGAGCGCAAGCGCGTCGCCCGTTCCGGCGCCTGATCCGACCTAACCGGTCTTTAAATTCACAGGTCCGCGTGCTCCTTGGCACGCGGACCTGTCCATTTAGATATGTCGTCAAGGCGACACTTCGTGCTATGATTGTCTTATCCGACTTGTGCTTTCGTTTAGGATGCACAAAAGGGGTGGTACCACGAATTGATCGACTGCTTTTAAGGGCCATTCTGGGCCGGAATCACATTCAAGTCATCTGTTTTCGTTTAGCCAACTCCGCAACGGATCGGATTGCATCGTGATGAACCAACAGCCTGCACACCGCGACCCCCGGGGTCTGCACGATCGCGCCATCAGTGCCGCGATGACGCTGTTCCAGAACCAGCGCCGCACTCCGCCCGCGCTTTTCGATGTCGCCCTGGCCGTGGACGAACCCGTCGAAAAGGTGCATGCGATCTTTTCCGACGAACGCGCGTTGCTGGTGGCCAGCGTGGAACAGGCGCTGATCGTGCTGATCGACAACTGCACCCGCGCAGTCGTGCAGGTCGATCCCGATGATCCGGTCGCTCAGTTCCTCAGTCTTGGCGACACCTATCTGGACTGGGCCTGCCAGTACCCCGCGCAGTTCCGGCTGCTGCAGGATTGTCCCCTGACGAATGCGCGCAACGAACCGGTCCTGCGCCGCTATACCGACAGCATCGCCGATCTGACCCTGCGGATGCTGACCCGGGCCCGCGACGGCGGCCGCCTGCACCCGCGCGAGGATATCGGCATGCTGGCCCTGTCCGCGCGCTGCTATGTCGTGGGGCTGGCGCGTCTGGTGCTGGACGGTCGCCTGAAGGACTGGTCCGAGGATCGCGATTCCCTGACGACGGCCAAACATCTGACCCATGATTTCGTCCGCCGCATGGCGCGCAGCAGCCAGCCTCATATGGCCAGCATGTGACGGATTAGCCCCTTTCGGACCACTGGTGCTTGCGATATCCCGGTTGCAACCTGTGAATGACCGAAGAGAGCAGCCGTGACCGATTACATCATCAAGGACATCGCGCTGGCCGAATACGGCCGCAAGGAACTGGACATCGCCGAGACGGAAATGCCCGGCCTGATGGCGCTGCGTTCCGAATATGGCGAAGCCAAGCCGCTGGCGGGCGCCCGGATCGTCGGCAGCCTGCACATGACCATCCAGACCGCCGTCCTGATCGAGACGCTGACCCATCTGGGCGCCGACGTCCGTTGGGCGTCGTGCAACATCTATTCGACCCAGGACCATGCCGCCGCAGCGATCGCCGCGGCAGGCGTTCCGGTCTTTGCCATCAAGGGCCAGAGCCTGGCCGAGCATTGGGATTACCTAGATCGCTCGTTCCAGTTCCCCGAGGGGCCGAACCTGATCCTGGACGATGGCGGCGACGCGACGCTGTACATCCTGCTGGGCGCGCGCGCCGAGGCCGGTGAGGACGTGATCCCCGTCCCGGAATCGGACGAGGAAACCGTCATCAAGGCGCAGATCGCCAAGCGTCTGGCACAGTCGCCGGGTTGGTTCACCAAGATGCGCGACCAGATCGTCGGCGTGTCCGAGGAGACGACCACCGGCGTGCATCGCCTGTATGACCTGATGAAGAACGGCCAGCTGCCGTTCCCCGCGATCAACGTCAACGACAGCGTCACCAAGTCGAAATTCGACAACAAGTATGGCTGCAAGGAATCACTGGTCGACGGCATCCGCCGCGCCACCGACGTGATGATGGCCGGCAAGGTCGCCGTCGTCTGCGGCTATGGCGATGTGGGCAAAGGGTCGGCGGCCAGCCTTCAGGGCGCGGGCGCCCGCGTCAAGGTGACCGAGGTCGATCCGATCTGCGCGCTGCAGGCCGCGATGGACGGGTTCGAGGTCGTGACGCTGGAGGATGTGGCCGACAGCGCCGACATCTTCATCACCACGACCGGCAACCGCGACGTGATCCGGCTGGAGCACATGCGCGCCATGAAGGACATGGCGATCGTCGGCAACATCGGCCATTTCGACAACGAGATCCAGGTCGCCGCCCTTCGCAACCACAAATGGACCAACATCAAGGACCAGGTGGACATGATCGAGATGCCTTCGGGCAGCCGCATCATCCTGCTGTCGCAGGGCCGCCTGCTGAACCTGGGCAACGCCACGGGCCACCCCTCTTTCGTGATGTCGGCCAGCTTCACCAACCAGGTGCTGGCACAGATCGAGCTGTGGACCAAGGGCGACGACTACAAGCCCGGTGTCTATATCCTGCCCAAAGCGCTGGACGAAAAGGTCGCGCGGCTGCATCTGGACAAGATCGGTGCGAAACTGTCCGTGCTGTCTTCCGAACAGGCCGCCTATATAGGCGTGACGCTGGAAGGCCCCTTCAAATCCGACCATTACCGGTACTGATGTCATGACAGAATATTCGACCTTCACCTCGGAATCCGTGTCCGAGGGCCATCCCGACAAGATCGCCGACCAGATTTCCGACGCGATCCTGGACGCCATCTTGGCCGAGGACGCGCGCGCCCGCGTGGCGTGCGAGACCATGGTCAAGACCGGCGTCGCCATCATCTCGGGAGAGATCACGACCAGCGCATGGGTGGATCTGGAATCCATCGTGCGCGGCGTGATCACCGATATCGGCTACAATTCGTCGGATGTGGGCTTTGACGGGGCGACCTGTTCGGTGATCAACATCATCGGCAAGCAGTCGCCCGAGATCAACCAGGGCGTCGACCGCGAAAGCCTGGAAGAACAGGGCGCGGGCGACCAGGGCCTGATGTTCGGCTATGCCTCGGATGAAACCGACGTGCTGATGCCCGCGCCGATCACCTATGCCCATCGCCTGGTCGAACGCCAGGCGGCCGTGCGCCGCGACGGCACGCTGGCATGGCTGCGCCCGGACGCGAAATCGCAGCTGACGATGCGCTATGACGCGGATGGCCGCCCCGAGGGGATCGACGCGGTCGTGCTGTCCACCCAGCACAACCCGGAGATCAGCCTGGCCGACCTTCGTGAGGCGGTGATCGAGGAGATCATCAAGCCGGTCCTGCCCGCCGAATGGCTGTCGGATGCGACCAAGTACTTCATCAACCCCACGGGCAAGTTCGTCATCGGCGGCCCCGTAGGCGATTGCGGCCTGACCGGGCGCAAGATCATCGTCGACAGCTATGGCGGCATGGCGCGCCACGGCGGCGGCGCGTTCTCGGGCAAGGATCCGTCCAAGGTCGACCGTTCGGCGGCCTATGCGGGCCGGTGGGTCGCCAAGAACATCGTGGCGGCCGGTCTGGCCAAGCGCTGCGAGATCCAGGTCAGCTATGCCATCGGCGTGGCCGAGCCGACCTCGATCAGCCTGAACTGTTTCGGCACCGAAACCGTCCCCGTCGACAAGATCGTGGCGGCGGTGCGCGAGGTGTTCGACCTGCGTCCGTTCGCGATCATCCGCGAACTGGACCTGCTGCACCCGATCTATCGCCCGACGGCCAGCTATGGCCATTTCGGCCGCGATCCCTATGCGCTGAACGGGGCGACTGCGTTCAGCTGGGAACGCACCGACAGGGCCGATGCGCTGAAATCGGCGCTGAGCTGAAATGGAAAGGCCGCCCCACCGGGCGGCCTTTTTCCTGTCAGGCGTAGAGCTTGCGGGCCCGATCCTCGAACGCGCGGACGATGCGGGACATCGCCTCGTGGAACACGACGCCGATCAGCCGCTGCAGGATCGCGTTCTTGAATTCGAAATCCACAAAGAACTCGACATGGCATCCGCCCTCCGGACGGTCTTTGAAGGACCAGCCGCTGCGCATGTACTTGAAAGGGCCGTCCAGATATTCGGTGTCGATCTTCCAGACGCCATCCTGTTCCGGCCACAGCACTACGCGGCTGCCGAACCGTTCGCGGAACACCTTGAAGCTGATGACCAGATCCGCCGCGATCTCCTCTGCCCCATCGGGGCGGGTCGTTCGCGTCCGGATCCGGGCCGCGCTGTTCCACGGCAGGAACTGCGGATAGGTCTCGATATCGGCCACCAGATCGTACATCTGGCGGGCGCTGTAGGGCAGGTTGCGGCTGTCGCGGTGGTTCGGCACGGGCTATCGCTCTTGAGTTTCGTCGCGGCGTCTGTTTCGATTCGGCACCGATTTAACAGGCAGGACGCGCGATGAACATGATCTGGCTGCTGCGTGCGGCGAAATGGGCGCGCAACCCTCCCAGTGCCAAGATGGTCAAGCTGGTGCTTGCGGTAATCACGATCGGGCTTGCGATGCTGGCGCTGGAGCAGCTGGGCTGGTGGCCGGACTGGGCCACGCAGGATCACCGCCCCCCGCGCCTGCCACGCTGAGGATCAGTCCCGGTCGCCCACCTTGGCCGGACGCGCCTTGGGGGCGCCTAGGGCGAGGGTGATAGCGAAAGCGGTCAGAAGGCCCGCGAAAGTCAGGATCAGCGTCATCGTATCCTCCGGTCTGTCGGGTGTCGGGGTCACAGACCGCCGGCGCCGAACGTGTCACACTGTCTCATGTCGCCCGAGTCGAACCCGCGCATCAGCCATTCCTGACGCTGCGCCGCGCTGCCATGGGTGAAGCTGTCGGGCATGGGCGTCCGGCCGGCACTGGCCTGGATCACGTCATCGCCGACGGCCTCTGCTGCGCGCATCGCCTCGTCCAGATCGCCAACGTCCAAGGTCCCGAAACGTTCCTGCGCCTGACGCGCCCAGATGCCGGCATAGCAGTCGGCCTGCAGTTCGGTCGCGACGGACAGCTGGTTGGCCTGCGTTTCTGACAGTCCCGGCTGCTGGGCGGCGCCAAGCGTGCCGGTCAGGTTCTGGACGTGGTGGCCCACCTCGTGCGCGATGACATAGGCGGCGGCAAAGTCGCCCCCTGCCCCCATGCGCTCGGCCATCATGTCGA
The DNA here is from genome assembly GCF_000787695.1 of Paracoccus sp. PAMC 22219. GTDB lineage: Bacteria > Pseudomonadota > Alphaproteobacteria > Rhodobacterales > Rhodobacteraceae > Paracoccus. Next base: position 11,264 of record NZ_BBPH01000041.1, read on the forward strand.
AGAAGTCGGTGTCCAGATAGACGCGCTGATCGCCGGGGCAATAGAACGGCCCCATGGCCGAGGATGCGCCCCCGCAGGCCGATTGCACCACGCCCCGGAACAGGACCAGCGTCGGGTCCTGATAGGTCACGCCCGCCTGCTCCTGCAGCACGGGCTGCCAGACCTCTTCTGTGTCGGCCAGGACGACACTGACGAATTCGCCCCATTCCTCGTCACGCTGGCTCAGTTCTGTGGGCTGGCCGCCGCCCTGGTCCATGCCTTGGACCAGCGGCGTCACGTCGATGCCAAAAAAATAGCCGACTGCCAGCACCACCAGGTCCCCGCCACGCCAAGTCCCCCGACCCCGGCCCGGCCCATGCCGCGCCGATCCTCGACATTTCCGCTGCCCCGTCGTCCGCGCCATTGCATGCCCTGGTCCCCCTGCTGGCTGTCGCGCCGAACGCCCCGCTCCGCCGGGGGTTCCCCGACAGCATCACAGCGCCGCGACGGGGTCGCAAGTTGCTTGACGCGACGCCCCTGCGGGGGGATGCACGGGGCACGCGACAAAGGGGCGGGCATGCTGCGCAGGTTATACGACTGGACCATGGGGCTGGCGGCCCACCGCCACGCGAACGCATCGCTGTTCGGCGTCAGCTTCATCGAAAGCTCGGTCTTTCCGATTCCGCCGGACGTGCTGATGATCCCGATGGTGCTGGCGCAGCGGGCACGGGCCTGGGCCATCGCGGGCATCGCCACGGCGGGATCGGTGCTGGGCGCGCTGCTGGGATACTGGATCGGCGCCGTGCTGATGGACAGCGTCGGCATGTGGGTCCTGACGATGTACGGCAAGGAGGCCGCGTTCGACGATCTGGCCGCACGGTTTGCCGAATATGGCGGATGGGCGGTGCTGGTCGCGGCGCTGACGCCGTTCCCGTTCAAGGTCATCACCATCTTTTCGGGTGCCGTGGGCTTTTCGCTGCCGCTGTTCGTGCTGACCAGCATCCTGGGGCGCGCGGGACGGTTCTATGTCGTGGCGGGGCTGCTGTGGCGGTTCGGCCCGCCGATTCGCGCATTCATCGAACAACGGCTTGGGCTGATGTTCTCCATCTTCATGGCCTGCCTGATCGGCGGCTTTGCGGCGTTGAGGTTCCTGTGACGGGCATGCGGCTTTCCCTTCTGGCGGGTGCGGGGTCCGCGCTGCTGCTGATCGCGGCGCTTGGGTTCCAGGCGGCGGGCTATGCGCCGTGCGAGCTGTGCATCCTGCAACGCTGGCCCCATGTGGCGGCGGCGGGCATCGCGGCCCTGATCTGGCTGACCGGCCGGGTGCGGGCGCTGGCGGTTCTGGGCATGATCGCGGCGGGCGCCGCGATGGGGTTCGCGCTGTACCACGTGGGCGTCGAGATGACCTGGTGGGCCGGTCCCGCGCATTGTTCCGGCGGCGTCGGCGATCTGTCGCGGATGAGCACCCAGGACCTGATGACCCGCCTGCAATCCGCCCCCGTGGTGCGCTGCGACGAGATCGCGTGGCAGTTCATGGGCGTGTCGATGGCGGGCTGGAACGCGATCCTGTCGGCGGGTCTGGCGGGCCTGTGGGCAATCGCGGCCCGCAAGGGCGCTTAAGGGCCGCGAAGGGCGTGATTTCCTGACCTTGGGGGCGGGGCGCGATTGCCCCTTGCGGCAGGCTCGGCTATACCGAACCCCAACTAGATGTTGAGGAATACCCGTGGCCGACACCCCAGAAGACGATCTGCCCGAAACCCCCGAAGACGGTGCCGCGGCCCGCGTCGTGATGCATCACGACGGCCCCATGATCGACATCAGCGCCGAGATGCGGACCTCGTATCTGGACTATGCCATGTCGGTGATCGTCAGCCGGGCGATCCCCGATCTGCGCGACGGTCTGAAGCCGGTGCACCGCCGCATCCTGTACGCGATGGACGAGTCCGGCAACACCGCCGACAAGTCCTATCGCAAGTCCGCCCGGTCCGTCGGCGACGTGATGGGCAAGTATCACCCCCACGGCGACAGCGCGATCTATGACGCGCTGGTGCGGATGGCGCAGACCTTCTCGATGTCGCTGCCGCTGCTGGACGGCCAGGGCAACTTCGGTTCGATGGACGGCGATCCGGCCGCCGCCATGCGCTATACCGAAGTGCGCATGGACAAGGCCGCCAACTTTCTGCTGATGGACATCGACAAGGACACCGTCGATTTCCAGGACAACTATGACGGCAAGGACCGCGAGCCGACCGTCCTGCCGGCGCGGTTCCCCAACATGCTGGTCAACGGCGCGGGCGGCATCGCCGTCGGCATGGCCACCAACATTCCGCCGCACAACCTGGGCGAGGTCATCGACGCCACGCTGGAGCTGATCGCGGACCCCGACCTTCCCACCGAACGCCTGCTGGAGATCATTCCCGGACCCGACTTTCCGACCGGCGCTACGATCCTGGGCCGCTCCGGGGCGCGCAAGGCGTATCTTGAGGGCCGCGGCAGCGTGCTGATCCGTGCAAAGACCCATATCGAGGAGCCCCGCAAGGACCGCTTTGCCATCGTCGTGGACGAGATCCCCTATCAGGTCAACAAGTCCACCCTGATCGAGCGGATCGCCGAACTGGCAAAGGAAAAGAAGGTCGAGGGCATCGCCACCGTCCAGGACGAATCCGACCGCCACGGCGTCCGCGTCGTGGTCGAGCTGAAGCGCGACGCCACGCCCGACGTGGTGCTGAACCAGTTGTTCCGCTTCACCCAGCTGCAGACGACCTTTGGCTGCAACATGCTGGCGCTGAACGGCGGCAAGCCCGAACAGCTGGCGCTGCGCGACTTCCTGACCTACTTCATCAGCTTCCGCGAGGAGGTCGTCGCCCGCCGCACCGCGTATGAATTGCGCAAGGCCCGCGAACGCAGCCACGTCCTGTGCGGCCTGGCCGTCGCGGTCAGCAATGTCGACGAGGTCGTGGCCACGATCCGCAGCAGCGCCGATGCCGCGCAGGCCCGCGAACGCCTGATGGAGCGCCGCTGGCCGGCCCATGACATCGTCGAATACCTGCGCCTGATCGACGATCCGCTGCACCCGGTGAACGAGGACGGCACCTACAACCTGTCGGAAACCCAGGCCCGCGCCATCCTGGAACTGCGCCTGCAGCGCCTGACCCAGTTGGGCGTCAAGGAGATCACCGACGAGCTGCAGTCGCTGGCCGACAGCATCCGCGATTTCCTGGCGATCCTGGCGTCGCGGGAACGGATCATGGCGATCATCGCGGACGAGCTGCGCGAGGTGCGCGCCCTGTTCGCCGTGCCGCGTCGCACAGAAATCGTCGACTGGTCCGGCGACATGATGGACGAGGACCTGATCGAGCGCGAGGACATGGTCGTGACCATCACCTCGGGTGGCTACATCAAGCGGACCGCGCTGGCCGAGTTCCGCGCGCAGCGGCGCGGTGGCAAGGGCCTGTCCAGCATGGCCACCAAGGAAGACGACGTGGTCACCACGCTGTTCGTGGCCAATACCCACACCGAACTGCTGTTCTTCACCACCGACGGCATGGTCTATCGCATGAAGACCTGGCGGCTGCCGTTGGCGGGCCGCACTTCCAAGGGCAAGGCGATGGTCAACATCCTGCCCATCGAGCCGGGCGTCAGCATTGCCGCCCTGCTGCCGATGGACGCGCCGGAGACGGAGTGGGAGAACTATCAGGTCGTGTTCGCCACCGCAGACGGCGACGTGCGCCGCAACGCGCTGTCCGATTTCGGCAGCGTCCGGTCCAACGGCAAGATCGCGATGAAGCTGCCCGACGGTGTCACGCTGGTGAACGTGCGGTTGGCGACCGAACAGGACGACGTGATGCTGGTGACCGCGCAGGGCCGCGCGATCCGGTTCCCGACGACCGCCGTGCGAGTCTTCAAGGGCCGCGATTCCACCGGCGTCCGGGGCATCCGCCTTGCCGAGGGCGACAAGGTCGTCAGCATGTCGGTCATCCGCCATTTCGAGGCCGATCCGTCCGAACGCGTCGCCTATCTGAAGATGCGCCGTGCGGTCGCAGGTGCGCTGGACGACGGCGCCGAGGCGGACGAGGATGACGACACCCCCGAGGGCACCGTCACCCAGGAACGCTATATCGAGATGTCGGCGGCCGAGGATCTGATCCTGACCATCACTGCCAAGGGATCGGGCAAGATCAGCAGCAGCCACGATTATCCGGTCCGCGGTCGCGGGGGCCAGGGCGTGATGGCGATGGACCGCGCCATGCGGGGCGGTCCGCTGGTCGCCAGCTTCCCGGTGGAAAGCTTTGACCAGATCATGCTGGCCACCTCGACCGGGCAGTCGATCCGGGTGCCGGTGCAGGGCATCAGCTTCCGTTCGCGCAGTGCGGGGGGCGTGCGCGTCTTCAACACCGCCGCCGGAGAGGTCGTCGTCTCCGTCGCGCGGATCGCCGAACAGGGCGACGCGGTCGATCTGGACGAGAGCGATCCCGGCCAGGCCGCGCCTGCGCAGGACTGACATCATCGACCCGACCCCGGCCGCCGGGGTCGGGTTTTTCCGATCCGCAGGGGCGTCATTTGGACCATTCGAACGAGACCGTGCTGAGGGAACGTCTGCAGACCGGGTTTCTGGGGCTGATCGCGTTTTCCCTGCTGATGTTCATGCTGGTGCAGGCCAAGTTCATCCTGATTTCGCTGGCCATCGCGATCATCCTGTTCTCGCTGACATCGGACGCGATCCATGCCATCTCGACCCGGCTGCGGGTGCCGAACTGGCTGGCGACGACGCTGGCGCTGATCGGCATCGCGCTTGGGCTGCTGTGGGTGTCGACGACCATCGTGGCGCAGGTCAACGAGGTCGTGTTCCTGGCGATCAGCTATGCCGAACGGGCGCAGGCCGCCCTGCCCGCCCTGACCGAACGCCTTGGCCCCGAGGCGCAGGAACGCATCATCACAGCGCTGACGAATTTCAACATCACCGGCTGGATCCGGTCACTGGCGGGCCAGGCCTCGGGCCTGTTGTCGGGCAGCGTGCTGGTGATCCTGTTCGTGGGCTTCATGTTCGCCGAGCAGGTGTGGTTCCCGCTGAAGATCGAACGCCTGGCCAATGACGCAGACCATGCCCGCCAGATCCGCCGCATCATCGCGTCGATCATGCACCGCGTGAACCGCTATCTGGTCGTCAAGACCGGGGTCAGCGCGGTCACCGCCGCCATCGTCTGGCTGATCTTCTGGACGATGGGGCTGGAACTGGCCACGGCGGTGGCGCTGCTGACCTTCGTTCTGAACTTCATCCCGTCGGTCGGATCGATCATCGCGACGGTGATTGCGGTCATCCTGTCCTTTGTGCTGACGGGCGACACGACGGCCACGGTGATCGTGGGCCTGCTTTGCGCGACCACCCAGTTCCTGATCGGCAACATCCTAGACCCGATGCTGCTGGGTCAGACCCTGCGGCTGTCCAGTTTCGGCATCATCCTGTCGCTGGCCTTCTGGGGTGCGATCTGGGGGGTCCCGGGGATGTTCCTGGCGGTGCCGATCATGGTCGCGCTGATGATCATCTGCGCGCATATTCCGTGGCTGCGTGGCGTCGCCGTGATGCTGTCGCGCGAGGGGTTACCCGATGACGGCGAAGGCGACGCCCAATCCGATCGGATGGCCGCCTGATCCGGGGCACAAGGCGCTTGGCCCCGTGCCCCGGAAGGGTGTTCAGCGGCTGTCGCCGTCGTCGGGCAGACCCGGCGCACCATCACCATCGTCGCTGACCAGCTCCGCGCTGGCGGCATTCGGCACCATCGGCGGACGCGCCTGGCCCGACGGCGCATCAGCGCCCTGCGCCTGACCGGACAGCGCCTCGGGGTTGCGCAGCCAGATGTCGCGTTGCGCGAAGGGGATCTCGATCCCCTCCGCGGCAAAGCGCTGAACGATGGAATGCAGCAGGTCAGAGGTCACGCCCAGACCGGTGCCGACATCCGCCAGGATCGCCCGGATCTCAAAGTTCAGGGCGTCCGGGCCAAGGCCGCGGAACAGGACCGCCGGTGCGGGATCGATGGAGACCAGCGGGTGATCCTCGACGATCTCGCGCAGCACGCTTTCGACTTTTCGCGTATCGCTGCCATAGCCGACGCCGATCGGGATGATGATCCGGCCGACCTTGTTGTGGCGCGTCCAGTTGGTCACCGGCTGGCTGATCAGGTCGCTGTTCGGGACGATCACCTCGGTCTTGTCGAAGGTTTCGACCAGCGTGGCGCGGACCGAAATCTTCTTGACGATGCCCTGTTGTCCGCCCGCGCTGATCCAGTCGCCGACGCTGACAGGGCGTTCGATCAGCAGGATGATCCCGCTGACAAAGTTCGACACGATGTTCTGCAGGCCGAAACCGATACCGACCGACAGCGCACCCGCGACGATGGCAAAGGACGACATGTCGATCCCGGCCGAGGTGATCGCCAGCAGCGCGGCCAGGAAGATCCCGACATAGCCCAGGCCCGACACCACGGCGTTCTGGCCGCCCGCATCCAGCCGCGTCTTGGGCAGGATCGAGGTGCGCAGCATCCCCTGCACCCCCCGCGTCAGCGCATAGCCGATCGCAAAGATGATCAGGAAGGTCAGGATTGCGCCCGGCGACAGGTTCACCCCGCCCAGGCTGATGCCCTGACGGAAGCGGACCCAGTATTCCGCCAGTTCCGCCGCGGTCGAGCCCCAGATGATCAGGAAGACCGGGATCGAGGCCAGGACCAGGCCGAACCCGGTCAGCAGCGGGGCCAGCCCCTCGCGGGCGCCCTCTGCCCCGCGCTGCATCATGTTGAACAGGTCGGCAGTGAAATCCTGCAGCAGGATCAGCAACCCGACCAGTGCCAACGAGAACAGCCAGGGCCAGACCACAAGATTGCCGAAATTGATGAAGCCAGCCGCCGTCAGCACCACCGCAATCGGCGCCAGGATGCGGGTCAGGCGCCCGGCCCAGGCCGCGATCCAGTGGCGATAGGACAGGTCCTGCGTCACCGCATCGCGCGTCAGCCGCCGCAGGATGTTGCCAAGCCGGAACATCGCCAGCGCCGCCAGCACGATCAGCACCAGGTGCCAGACCCCGGCGGACGCCTCTCCGAACTGGACCGGCACGCGGCCGACCTGTGCCTCTCCCTGCTCGTACAGGCCCGAAAGGGGCAGGACCGCGCGGGACAGGATGTGGTGAATCGCCATCAGCAGGGCCAGCGTCTGGACCATGCGGCCCGCGGATACGCGGGCGTCCTCGCTCATCTGCAGCGAGGTATAGGCGATGGCGGTGCGCGGAAACAGCGCGCGCGCCATCCAGATGCCGCCGAACAGGATCGTCGCCGCCACCGGCAGCGCGTTCAGGAAGGGCGTGGTCCAGGGACCGGGCAGGCCCGTCGCCTGGATGGCGCTGATGCCCAGATAGACCCCGGCCATCGGCACGGCGATCTGCCCCAAGGACACCACGAAGGCCAGCACGGCCTTGGAGTATTCGGACGCGCGGCTGGACAGACGCGTGGGCAGCGCCACGATCCAGGCGCGGCCATAGGTCAGGATCAGCAGCGCCGCGATCAGGTAACCGCCGACATAGGGCAGCCGGGGACGCAGGTCGGCCCAGGTTTCGGGCGTCGCGTCGCGTCCCGACACCTCTCCGCCGACGCCCTCCAGCAGGGCCAGGCCGTCGGTCGCGGCCGCGGCCCAGGATGCGGGCAGGACCGGTGACGGCGTCTGCTTGGCCAGTTCCAGCGCCTGACGCTGTCGGACGATCTCGTCGATCTGCCCGATGATCGAGTTGGCGCGGCTGGTGGCCTCGGTCGCGGCGATGCGGGGGGCCTGGGCGGTGGACAGCTGCTGGTTCAGCTCTGTCCGCCGGTTGGCGACCTCCTCATCCTCGGTGGCGCCTTCGGCGGGCGCGGGGCCAAGGGCTTCGATCTGGTTGCGCAGGGTGGCGATGCGGTCGCCGTTGACGTTCTGCCCCGCCTGCAGCTGGTCGCGCCAGTCGACGATGCGGGCGCGGGTGCGGGCCAGTTCCTCGTTCGTGGCCTGGGGGTTCGCGGTCAGCGACTCGGCGCGTTCCGCGACCTGATCCCAGGTATCATAGTTGACGGATTGGGCGATGGCGGGCGCGGCTGTCAGGGCCAGCAGCGCCACCAGAAGTGTTGCAATCAGATGTCGCATGAAACCTTTCAGTCTTCGTATACCTGCGGCAGGTCCGGCGCCGGGCGGGTCAGCCATTCCGGAACGGGCAACCCCTTGGCGCGCAGAAAGTCAGGGTTGAACAGCTTTGTCTGATAGCGGGTTCCGTAATCGCACAGGATGGTGACGATGGTATGGCCCGGTCCCATCTCGCGCGCCATGCGGATGGCGCCTGCGATGTTGATGCCGGACGATCCGCCCAGGCACAGCCCCTCGTCGCGCAGCAGGTCGAACACGATGGGCAGCGCTTCCTCATCAGAGATGCGCCAACTGTAATCGGGGGTGAACCCCTCCAGATTCGCGGTGATGCGCCCCTGGCCGATGCCTTCGGTGATCGAGCTGCCGGGGCTGTCGAATTCGCCGGTGGTGTAGAACGAATGCAGCGCCGCGCCTTCGGGGTCGGCCAGGCCGATCTTGACGCCCTTGTGCTGCAGCGCGTCGGCCACCCCGGCCAGCGTGCCGCCAGACCCGACCGCGCAGATGAACCCGTTTACCTTGCCGTCGGTCTGGTCCCAGATCTCGGGTCCGGTGGTTTCCACATGCGCCTGACGGTTGGCCACGTTGTCGAACTGGTTCGCCCAGATGGCGCCGTTCGGTTCGGTGCGCGCCAGCGCCTCGGCCAGACGGCCGGAATAGCGGACATAGTTGTTGGGGTTCTTGTAGGGCGCCGCGGGCACCTCGACCAAGGTCGCACCGGCCAGCCGCAGCATGTCCTTCTTTTCCTGGCTCTGCGTCTCGGGGATCACGATCACCGACTTGAACCCCATCGATGCGCCGACCAGCGCCAGGCCGATGCCGGTGTTGCCGGCCGTCCCCTCGACGATGGTGCCACCGGGGCGCAGGGCGCCGCGCGCGACGGCGTCCTTGATGATGTACAGCGCGGCGCGGTCCTTGACCGACTGGCCGGGGTTCATGAACTCGGCCTTGCCGAGGATTTCGCAGCCGGTCTCGTCGCTGGCGCGGTTCAGGCGGATCAACGGGGTGTTGCCGATCGCGTCGGCCAGATCAGAATGGATTCGCATGGCGATCGACCCTTTGTTCACAGGTGCAGGACTTTCCTTTTACCTATACGCCCCCGGGTTGGAGGGGCAACCCCGCCCTGCCCCC
>NZ_BBPH01000040.1 GCF_000787695.1 Paracoccus sp. PAMC 22219
CTCGGTGCGGCGGGCGTGGGCGATTTCCGCGTCCGTCAGGGGGCCGGGGAAATGGCAGGCGACCTGATGATCGCCCACCGTCAGCACCGGCACCGATGCCGCGCATTCGGCCCGCGCACGGGGACAGCGCGTGCGGAACACGCAGCCCGATGGCGGGTTCATGGGCGAGGGCAGGTCGCCCGCCAGCGGCACGATGGTCTTGGCGGTCTCGATCGTCGGATCGGGGACCGGCACGGCGGACAGCAGCGCCTGCGTGTAAGGGTGCTGGGGGTTGGCATACAGCGCCTGGACCGGACCCATCTCCATCACCTTGCCCAGATACAGGACCATCACGCGGTCGCTGATATGTTTCACCACCGACAGGTCATGCGCAATGAAGATCAGCGCCAGACCCAGATCCTTCTGCAGGCGGATCAGCAGGTTGATCACCTGTGCCTGGATCGACACGTCCAGCGCGGACACCGGCTCATCGCAGATGATCAGCTTGGGCTCCACGATCAGGGCGCGGGCGATGCCGATGCGCTGGCACTGGCCGCCGCTGAATTCATGGGGATAGCGGTTGATCTGGTTGGGCAGCAGGCCGACCTTGTCCATCATCGCCTTAACCCGGTCGCGCACCTGGGCGCGGGGCAGGTCGGGGCGGTGCGTGGTCAGGGGTTCGGCGATGATCTGGCCCACGGTCATGCGCGGGTTCAGGCTGGCCAGCGGGTCCTGGAACACCATCTGGATGTCCTGGCGATAGGCCATCATCTGCCGCGGGCTCAGCGCCAGAAGGTCCTTGCCGTCGATCCATTCAGCCTGTCCCGTGGCCGGGACCAGCCCGATCAGCGCGCGGGCCAGGGTCGATTTTCCGCATCCGGATTCGCCCACAACGCCCAGGGTTTCCCCTGGCGCCAAGGCGAAATCGACGCCGTTCACCGCGCGCAGCGGGTTCGGGCGGGTCCAGGGCATCGCGCCCTCGGGGCGGATCTGGAAGGTCACGCGCAGGTCGCGCACGCTCAGAAGATCGCTCATGGCTTGGCCTCCGGTCCGGGGGTCTGGGTGGCACCGGCCGCGCCGGCACCGGCGACGGCGCCTTCGGGCAGGTGGTCGTCCGGCGGCAGGGTGTCACCAGCGGCGACCAGATCGGGCTGGGGATCGCTGATCATGTGCCGGGCCTGGACCTCTGCCACGGGGGCGTGGCAGGCGCGGGCGCGGCCGGGTTCGAACTCCTCCAGCGGGGGATCGATGCGGTCACAGCCCTCGCGGCGATAGGGGCAGCGCGGCTCGAACGCGCAGCCTGAGGGCGGGCGGCTCATGTTCGGGGGCTGGCCGGGGATGGCGCGCAGTTCGTCGTCATCCTGGTCGACCCGCGGGATCGCGTCCAGCAGGCCTTGGGTATAGGGATGCGTCGGATCGGCAAAGATCGGGCGCACCGGACCGGTTTCCCGGATACGCCCGCCATACATGACCGCGACCCGTTCGCAGGACCCCGCGACCACGCCCAGATCATGCGTGATCAGGATCATCGCCATGCCGAAATCGCGCTGCAGGTCCGACAGCAGCGCCATGATCTGCGCCTGCACGGTCACGTCCAGGGCGGTCGTGGGTTCGTCCGCGATCAGCAGCTTGGGCCGGCACAGCAGTGCCATGGCGATCATCACCCGCTGCCGCATGCCGCCCGAAAATTCATGCGGATAGAGGCGGATGCGCCCCTTGGCGTCGGGGATCTTGACCGCGTCCAGCATCTGGACGGCTTGCGTGACGGCATCGCGTTTCGACAGGCCCTTGTGGAGGGTCAGCACCTCGGCCATCTGGTCGGCCACCCGCATGTAGGGATTCAGAGAGGTCATCGGGTCCTGAAAGATCATCGCGATCTGTTCGGCGCGGATGCGGTTCAGCACCTTGACCGGGGCGTTCAGGATTTCCTGTCCGTCGAAACGGACGCTGCCGGATGCCGCGCCGTTGCGCGCCAGAAGCCCCATGATGGCGAAGGACAGCTGCGACTTGCCGCTGCCGGATTCGCCGACGATGCCCAAGGTCTGGCCCGCGTCGATGGACAGGTTCACGTCGTTGACGGCCCGGACCTCGGCATCGTTGGTCTGGAAGCGGACCGACAGGTCGCGCAGTTCGAGAAGGGCCATGATTACCGCTCCTTGGGGTCGAGGGCGTCACGCAGGCCGTCGCCCACGAAGAAGAAGCCGAACAGCGTGATCACGAAGAAGAACAGCGGAAAGGCCAGCTGCCACAGCGTGCCATAGTTCATTGTGCCCGCCCCTTCGGAGATCAACGCGCCCCAGCTGGTCAGGGGTTCCTGAACGCCCAGACCCAGAAAGCTGATGAAGCTTTCCGTCAGGATCATCAGCGGCACCAGCAGCGTCGCATAGACCGCGACGACGCCCAGCAGGTTCGGGACGATATGGCGGATGATGATGCGGAAGGACGAGACGCCGGTGGCGCGCGCGGCCTCGATGAATTCACGGTTCTTAAGGCTAAGCGTCTGGCCGCGAACGATTCTGCTCATGTCCAGCCAGCTGATCAGGCCGATGCCCAGAAACAGCATCGACATGGACCGCCCGAACATCACCAGCAGCAGGATCAGCACGAACATGTAGGGGATCGACATCAGGATATCGACGGTCCGCATCATGATCTGGTCGGTGCGTCCGCCGACATAGCCCGCCGTCGCGCCATACAGCGTGCCGACGATGACCGCGATGGCGGCGCCGACGACGCCGACCATCAGGCTGATCCGCGTGCCTTGGACCACACGCGCGTACAGGTCGCGGCCCAGGTTGTCGGTACCGAAGAAGTGGCCGTTCTCCAGCGAGGGCTGGCCCATCTGGGCGACCTGGCCCATGACGCTGAAATCCAGCTCCTCGTTGGACCATTGCGCGACATAGCCGCCAAAGATCGCGAACAGCGACACCAGCACAAGGATCATCAGGCCCAGCATCGCGGCCTTGTTGCGGAAGAACCGCTTGCGCGCGTCGGCCCAGGGGCTGCGGCCCTTGACCTCGGCCTCGACAAAGCGGTCGGACAGGGACTGCATCTTGGATTGATCGATGACCATGACCTAGTACCTGATCTTGGGGTCGATCCATGCGTAAAGCACGTCGACGATGAGGTTGAAGAGGATGGTCAGCGCGCCCACCAGGATGGTGACTCCCATCATCACGGCATAGTCGCGGTTCAGCGCGCTATCCACGAAGGCCTTGCCGATGCCCCCGGTCGAGAAATAGATGTCGATCACCACCGACCCGGTGATCATCGACACGAAGACCGGCCCCAGGTAGCTGATGACCGGCAGCATGGCAGGCTTCAGCGCGTGGCGGATGATGACGCGGTGTTCGGGCATCCCCTTGGCGCGCGCGGTGCGGATGTGGTTCGAGCCCAGCACCTCCAGCATCGACGACCGGGTGATGCGCGCGATTGACGCCATGTAGCTGGTCGACAGCGCGATCACCGGCATGATCCAGAAACTGGGATTGCTGAACGACCAGCCGCCGCCCGGCAGCAGGCCGTACCACAGCGTGAAGACCAGCACCAACAACGGCGCCATCACGAAGTTCGGCAGCACCTGTGCCCCGATCGAGATGCCCACGGCCAGGTAATCGATCCAGCTGTTGTGCCAGATCGCGGCGACGACGCCCAGGGCGACGCCCATGACGACGGCCGCGATGAAGGACAACCCACCATAGGTCAGCGTCACCGGAAAGCCATTGGCGATCAGCTGGTTCACGGTCCGGTCGGGATAGACGAAGCTGGGACCGAAATCGAAATGGACGACCACGTTGACCAGATAGTTCCAGATCTGCAGCCACAGCGGGTCGTTCAGGCCGTATTGCGCCTCGAGATTGGCAAGGACGGCCGGGGGCAGGGCGCGTTCGCCCGTGAAGGGTCCGCCCGGTGCCATTTGCATCAGGACGAACGAAAAGACGATCAGCAGAAGCAGCGTGGGTATCGCCACCGCCAGCCGTCGCAGGATGAATGCGAACATCGCGTGGGGCCTTCCCTGCGGGATGGATGAAAAACGACAGGGCCGGGGCGGTCGCGCCGCCCCGGCCCCCGGTCAGGATGCCACCTTATTCGGCGACGCGATACAGATCCTTGGCGTACCAGGTGTTCAGCAGGTTCTCCCGCGGCAGACCCTTGATCGCCGGGTTGATCATGTCGACGTCGGCATAGTGATAGACGAAGACCGCCGGGTTTTCCTCGGCCAGGATCTCCTCGGCGCGGCTGTACAGGGGCGCCGTGTCCTCGGCGGTGCGGGCGTCGACCAGCAGCTTGTCGTATTCCTCGTTCGACCACTTGCCGCTGTTGTAGCCGGTGGTGCGGAACCAATCCAGGAAGGTCGTCGCCTCGTCATAGTCGGCGCACCAGGCATAGCGCGCCATCTCGAAGTCCTGGTTCTGCAGGCGGTCGGTGTGGACGGCCCATTCGACGTTGTTCAGCTCGATCTCGATGCCCAGGGGGCGCCAGAACTGCTGCGCCGCGATCGCCAGCAGGCGGTGGCTGTCGTCGGTGTTGTACTGCAGCTGGATGCGGACCGGGTTGTCGGGACCGTATCCGGCCTCGGCCAGCAGTTCCGTGGCGCGTGCCATGCGGGCCTCCATCGGCATGTCCTTCATGCCGCCTTCGGGGGCCGAAAACCCGTCGATGGCCCAATGGGTCCAGCTGTAGGCGGGCTCCTGACCGCCTTGCAGCACCTGGTCCACGATGACCTCGCGGTTCAGCGACAGGGCCATCGCCTCGCGGACGCGGGCGTCCTTGAGGACCTCGGGGCCTTTTTCAGACAGGTTGAAGATATAGGCATAGGAACAGCCGTTCGGCACCGACACCGCGGCCTCGGGGAACTCCTCGGACAGGCGGGGGAACTGGCCCGCGGGGATCTGCACGCGGTCAAGCTCTCCGGCCTGATAGCGGGTCAGGGCGACATTGTTGTCGTTGACGGTCACGCCGCGGACGGTCTCCATCAGGACGTTCTCGGCGTCCCAGTATTCCGGATTCTTCTGGAACACGATCTCGACGCCCAGGTTGTGGCTGGCCAGCGTGTAGGCGCCGTTGCCCACGATGTTGCCGGGCTGGACCCAGGCATCGCCCAGCTCCTCGACCACGGCGCGCGGGATCGGATAGGTCGTGGTGTGCGACAGGGTCTTGATGAAATAGGGGGTCGGCGTCGTCAGGCGCACCTGCAGGGTGCGGTCGTCCAGCGCGGTCACGCCCAGCTGGTCCGGCTCCATCTCTCCGGCGATGATCTGGGTCGCGTTCTCGATGTTCATCAGTTCCAGGTACCAGGCGTATTCCGACGCGGTCTCCGGGGTCGCCACGCGCTGCCAGGCATAGACGAAATCGTCGGCGGTGACCGGGTCGCCGTTGGACCAGTTCGCCTCGCGCAGATTGAACGTGTAGGTCAGGCCGTCCTCGGACGCCTCGAAGGTTTCGGCCATGCCGGGGATCATCTCGCCCTGCGCGTCCTGGATCATCAGGCCCTCGAACAGCGAGCGCAGCGCGTCCGACCCTTCGACGTCGGTGTTCTTGGCCGGGTCAAGCGACTTGATCGCGTCCAGCAGCCAATAGGTATAGGTCTGGTTCTCGGCCAGGGTCTCGCCCTCGGCGGGTTGCACGGCCCATGCGGGCATCGCCATTGCGGTCAGCAGGGCGGTCGTCGCGAAAAGCTTGGTCATCCCAACTCCTCCAAGTTGTGTGTCGGTGTCGTGTCGCACCGGAATGGCGCGAGGTTTAGTGAAAGCGCGGGTGTGGGCAAGCGGCGTTTCACGCTTTCCAACCCGCCCGCCCTGTGGAAAATAGGCCCGCATGACGCAACGGGGACATATCACGCTGGTGACGGGCGGCGCACGATCCGGCAAGTCGGCCCTGGCCGAACGGTTGGTCCTGCGCCATGCGATGCCGCGCATCTATATCGCCACGGCCCAGGCCCGCGACGCCGAGATGGGCGAAAGAATCAAGGCGCATCAACAGGATCGCGGCGACGGTTGGCGCACGATCGAAGAACCGCTGGACCTTGTCGGCACCCTGCGCGCGACCGACGGGCAGGGCGTGCGGCTGGTCGATTGCCTGACGCTGTGGATGTCCAACTGCATGGGCTCGGCGGATATCGGCGCATTGACGATGACGTTACGTCAGCAATGCTGCCCTGTCGTGCTGGTCAGCAACGAACTTGGGCAGGGGATCGTGCCGGACAATGCGCTGGCGCGCCGGTTCCGCGACGATCACGGACGGATGAACCAGGCGGTGGCGGCGCTGGCCGATCAGGTCTGGATGGCCGTAAGCGGCATGCCCCTGCGTCTGAAACCCATGGCAGAGAGCCCCGATGACCCGATTTGACCAGACCGCCGCCGACCGCGCCGCCGACCGTCAGGCAACACTGACCAAACCTGCCGGATCGCTTGGCCGACTGGAGGCGCTGGCCGTGTTCATGGCGGGGTGGCAGGGGACCGACCGGCCAGCGCTGGACCGCGCGCAGGCGCTGGTCTTTGCCGGCAACCACGGGATCACCGCGCAGGGCGTCACGCCCTTTCCGCCCGCAGTGACGGCGGCGATGGTCGCGAACTTTCGCGCGGGCGGTGCGGCGATCAATCAGTTGTGCCGGGTCGCGGGGGCCGATCTGGGCATCGTCCCGCTGGATCTGGGCCGTCCCACCGCCGATTTCACCCAAGGCCCGGCCATGACGCAGGCCGAGGTCACTGATGCGATGGCGCAGGGCGCCGCCGCCGTCGACCCGACGGCCCAGATCCTGCTGCTGGGAGAAATGGGGATCGGCAACTCCACGACCTCGGCCGCGCTGGCGGCGGCGACGTTTGGCGGGCGGGCCGAAGATTGGGTCGGCCCCGGCACCGGCGCACAGGGCGCAATGCTGGCCGCCAAGGTCCGCGTCGTCACCGAGGGACTGGCCCGCCACACCGTGACCGGCACGGGGGACACGCTGGCCGCGTTCGGCGGGCGCGAACAGGCGGCGATCTGCGGCGCGGTGCAGCGCGCGCGCGACTTGCGCATTCCGGTGATCCTGGACGGGTTCATCTGCACCGCCGCTGCCGGTGTGCTGACCCGCGACGACCCGGATGCGCTGGCCCATTGCCTGATCGGCCATGAAAGCGCCGAGCCCGGCCACCGCCGCCTGATCGCCGCGCTGGCGATGCAGCCTGTCCTGTCGCTGGACATGCGCTTGGGCGAGGGGTCGGGCGCCGCCGTGGCCCTGCTGGTGCTGCGCGCCGCGCTGGAATGCCACAACGGCATGGCGACATTCGCCGAGGCCGGGATTGTCTAGGCCCCGCCAGATCATCCTGGCGCTGGTGTTTCTGACGCGGTTGCCGCTTGGTCGCCTGTTGCCGCCTGAAATCCTGCCACTGTCGCGCGCGGCCTGGGCCTTTCCGCTGGCCGGGGCGGTGCTGGGGCTGCTGGCCGGGGTGCCCTTGTGGATCATGGGACCGGGCCTGCTGCCCGCGGCGCTGTCGGTCGCGCTGGCGGTCTGGCTGACAGGCGCGTTGCACGAGGATGCGCTGGCCGATTTCGCCGACGCGGGCGGCGGGCGCGACCGCGCCGACCGGCTGCGCATCATGCGCGAATCGACCATCGGCAGCTATGGCGCGGCGGCGCTGGTGACGACGGGACTGGTCCGGGTCGCGGCGCTGGCGGCGCTTGGCCCGCTGGCGCTGATCGCGGCGGTCGCGGCGGGGCGGGTGGCCCCCGTGATGCTGATGCGGACGCTGCCGCCTGCACGGGACGACGGGCTGGGGCAGGGTGCCGGACAACCCTCGCGCCGGGCGGTGGTGGCGGCGACGCTGACCGGGGTGCTGGCGCTGCTCTTGGGCGCGCCGGGGCCGGGGGGCGCGTTCCTGGCGATGGCCCTGATCGGGCTGTCGGTGGTGGCGGTGTCGCGCCGCGCCAGCCGCCTGCTGGGCGGGCAGACGGGCGACGTCCTGGGGGCATCGGTCCTGCTGGCGGAATGTGCGGCCCTGGTCGGCATGGCCGCCTTGACCTAGGGTCAGGTGGCGGAAAAACTTGACCCGCGCAGGTCGCTTGCCGCATATCCTGCCAGCCAGAATGACCGGGTCAACCGGACTGCGGCCCAAGCCGCACCTTGAGGGAGGAGCATATCATGAGCGGCCTGTTGGCCCTTTCGCGCGGCATCGACCGTGTCACGACGCTGATCGGGCGCAGCGTCGCCTGGCTGATCCTGCTGGCCGTCGTCATCAGCGCGACCAACGCGATCATCCGCAAGGCGTTCAGCATGTCCTCGAACGCGTGGCTGGAGGCGCAGTGGTACCTGTTCGGCGCGGCCTTCATGCTGGCCTCGGCCTGGACGCTGCTGGAAAACGAACACATCCGCATCGACGTGATCTATGGCCGCTGGTCGCGCCGGGTACAGCACTGGATCGATCTGCTGGGCACGGTCCTGTTCCTGATGCCCTTTACCACCGTCATGCTGTGGCTGACCTGGCCCGCGCTGATGGGCAGCATCCGCAGCGGAGAGATCTCGATGAACGCGGGCGGTCTGCCCCTGTGGCCGGCGCGCGCCGTGCTGGTCGTGGGATTCGGCATGCTGTTCGCGCAGGGCCTGTCCGAGATCGTCAAGAAGATCGCCGTCATGCGCGGCATCATCCCCGATCCGCACCAGAATACCGGCCCGAACGAAGCCGCCATCCACGAGGCCGAGCTGATGCTGGCAGGCCGCACCGACCGAACCGATGAATCGGAGCGCCGCCCGTGATCGACCTTATCGCCCACAACCTTGCCCCCATCATGTTCTTCTCAATGGTGGCGTTCCTGCTGTTCGGCTATCCGATCGCATTCGCACTGGCGGCTAACGGGCTGCTGTTCTTCTTCTTCGGGGTGTTCCTGACGCCGCTGTCCGACCAGGTGAACCTGGGCTGGAACCTGCTGGGCGCGCTTGGCGACCGGGTCTTTGGCGTGATGCGCAACGACACGCTGCTGGCCATCCCGTTCTTCACGCTGATGGGGATCGTGCTGGAACGGTCCCGCATGGCCGAAGAACTGCTGGACACCATAGGCCAGCTGTTTGGCCCGGTGCGCGGTGGCCTGGCCTATGCCGTGATCTTGGTGGGGGCCCTGCTGGCGGCGACGACCGGCGTGGTCGCGGCATCGGTCATCTCCATGGGGCTGATCTCGCTGCCGATCATGATGCGGTACGGCTATGACAAAAGCCTGTCGACGGGCGTGATCGCCGCGTCGGGGACGCTGGCGCAGATCATCCCGCCGTCGCTGGTGCTGATCGTGCTGGCCGACCAGCTGGGCCGGTCGGTGGGCGACATGTACAAGGCCGCGATGGTCCCGGCGCTGGCGCTGGTCGCCCTGTACATCGTCTATGTCCTGGTCCTGTCGATCATCCGTCCCAAGGCCATGCCCGCCCTGCCGATGGAGGCCCGCAGCCTGGGCGGCGGCGGCTGGTCGCTGGTCTTCGTCATCGCCCTGGCGGTCGCGATCTATCAGGGTGCCAGCTGGTGGATGGATGCCAACGGTGTCACCAACGCGCCGATCTGGGCCGCAACCGTCGCGGTGGTGGTGCTGCTGATCCTGGCGGTGACCGACCGCGCCACCGGCGGCCGCTGGCTGTCGCCGATGACCCGCCAGGTCATCATCGTGATGATCCCGCCGCTGGCGCTGGTCTTCCTGGTGCTGGGCACGATCTTCCTGGGCATCGCCACCCCGACCGAGGGCGGCGCGATGGGCGCCATGGGCGCGCTGATCCTGTCGGCGATCAAGGGGCGTCTCAGCTATGACGTGCTGAACCAGGCGCTGCTGTCGACGGTCAAGCTGTCGGCCTTCGTCATGTTCATCCTGATCGGGGCGACGGTGTTCTCACTGACCTATTATTCGGTGAACGGCCATATCTGGGTCCGCGACCTGCTGACCGCGCTGCCGGGCGGGGTGATCGGGTTCCTGATCGTGTCCTGTGTCATCATCTTCATCCTGGGCTTCTTCCTGGACTTCTTCGAGCTGGCCTTCGTCATCGTGCCGCTGCTGATCCCGGCGGCGAACGCGCTTGGGGTCGATCTGGTGTGGTTCGGGGTGATCCTGGCGGTGACGATGCAGACCTCGTTCCTGACGCCGCCGGTGGGCTTTGCGCTGTTCTATCTGCGATCGGTCGCGCCGCGGAAAACCTATCGCGACAAGATCACCGGGCTGATGATGGACCCGATCACCACCCTGAACATCTATCGCGGGGCCGTGCCCTTCGTGGGGCTGCAGATCCTGATGATCGCGGCCGTGATCGCGTTCCCCGGCATGGTCATGCACTACAAGGGACCTGTCGTGGACACGTCGAACATGCGGATCGAGATCCCCATGGGCGGCGGTCTTGGTGGCGGACTGGGCGGTGGCCTTGGCGGCGGATTGGGCGGCGGTCTGGGTGGCGGCGATGCGGCCCCACAGGGCGGAAACGGCGGCTTCGGCTCCCTTGGCGGCTTGGGCGGATCGCCTTTTGGCCAGCAGCAACCTGCGCCTGCTGCACCGGCACCCGCCACGCCTGCGCCCGCGGCCCCGTCGGGCGGCTTGGGCCTCGGCGGCCCGCCCCCCGGTCTGTCCGGGAACTAACCCCCTTGGGCCGGTCCGACCGGCCCCGAAACGGACATGAAAAAGCCGCCGCGCAGATGCTGCGCGGCGGCTGTTCCTTGTCAGGACTGTCGGATCAGCCGCCGACGGCCAAGGTGCCGTTGCGCTGCTGAATCATCATGAACGTGTCGAACGTGTATTCCGCGGTCTGCTGGTACAGGTACCAGTCGTCGCGGAACTGCAGCATCGCCTCGTACTGGGTCTTGAAGGACTCGTTCTCGGCCGACACCTCGGCATAGACCTCGTTCGCGGCGGCGAATGACGCGGCCAGAACCTCCTCGCTGAACGAGCGCAGCTGGGCGCCCGAACCCACCAGCTCCTTGAGCGCGGTCGGGTTCTTCATGTCGTATTTCGCCAGCATGTTCTGGTCGGTGGCCTGCGCGCAGGTGCGGAACAGCGACTTGTAGTTCTCCGGAAGCTGGTCCCACTGGCCCTTGTTCACGAAGAAGCTGACCGTCGGCCCGCCTTCCCAGAAACCGGGATAGTAGTAATAGGGCGCCACCTTCTGGAAGCCCAGCTTGCTGTCGTCATAGGGGCCGACCCATTCGGCCGCATCGATCGTGCCGCGTTCCAGCGACGGATAGATGTCGCCGCCCGCGATCTGCTGCGGCACCACGCCCAGCTTTTCGACCACCCGGCCCGCCAGGCCGGAAATGCGCATCTTCAGACCCTGCATGTCGGCCAGCGTATTGATTTCCTTGCGGTACCAGCCGCCGAACTGCACGCCCGTGTTGCCGCCCGGATAGCTGACCAGATTGTACTGTTCCAGGAAGGTGTTGTAGTTCTCGATGCCGCCGCCCTGATAGTTGTAGGCGTTCTTGGCGCGGGCCGAGAAGGTGAAGGGCAGGTCGGCGCCGCAGGCAAAGGCCGGGTCCTTGCCCCAGTTGTAATAGCCCACCGAATGCGAACATTCGACGGTGCCGTCGGTCGTGGCGTTGATCGCGTCCAGGCCAGGCACGATCTCTCCGGCGGAGAACACCTGAATCTGGAAGCGGCCGTCGGTGGCCTCGGACAGGCGCTGAGAGATTTCCTCGGCGCCGCCATAGATCGTGTCCAGCGACTTGGGAAAGCTGGAGGCCAGGCGCCAGTTGATCTGCGGTGCCTCTTGCGCGATGGCGGGTGCTGCCAGCACGCTGCCGGCTGCCGCCGCCGCACCGCCGATGGACGCCCGCGTGATGAAGGACCGCCGGTCCAACGCTTTGGAATCTTTCATTCTGTCTCCTCCGCTTGGGTCGGTGGGCCCCCTCGGCCCGCGACTTCCCACCCTGCATGGCGCACAGTTTAGCCCCGGTTTCCGGCCTGTCGAGTGTTCTGAGACCGATCCCCCAAGTTATTTTATGCAGCCGGGCCCGACGCGGTCGCGCAACCGCACGCGGGCGATTGTGCCGGCAAAAACGGCGCCTTATCAGGGATGTCGCGGCAAGGAGGCCCAGATGCGCATCGAGGATTGGCAGCCCGACCTGACCAGCCAGCCCGGACCCAAGTTCCGCGCCCTGGCCAACGCCTTGCGTGAGGCCGCCCGGTCGGGCCAACTGGCGCCCGGCACGCGCCTGCCGCCGATGCGCGACCTGGCCTGGCGGCTGAAGGTCACGACCGGAACCGTCGCCCGCGCCTATCAGGTGGCTGCCGCCGAAGGCGTCGTCGAGAGCCATGTCGGCCGCGGCAGCTTTATCGCTGCACCGCGTCCCCGCCGCCCGGTGCCGCAGCCGCTGCTGTACGAAAGCCTGGATCACCCCGCATCGCTGCAGGGTCCGGCGGACCTGCGTATCCCGCAACTGCCCGATTGCGGTCAGGCGCGCGTGCTGGCCACCCATCTGGCGGCGCTGGCGGCGGACATGGACGCGTCGGTGCTGGATTACACGCCGCTCAGCCGCGACCAGGATTGTCGGGCGGCGGCGGTGGACTGGATGGCGGTCCGGCCCCTGGGGGCGGTAGCGACCGCGACATGGTGCTGACCCATGGGGGGCAGCACGCGATCACGCTGGTCATGGCGCTGTGCCTGGCCGACCAGCCCGCGCAGGTCATGGTCGAGGCGCTGACATATCCCGGCATCACCCACGCCGCGCGCCTGATGCGCGCGCAGACCCAGCCCGTGGCGCTGGACGATCAGGGCATGATCCCTGAAGATCTGGACCGCGTCGCGCGGGCCACGGGGGCGCGGCTGGTCTGCCTGACGCCCTCGGCGCAGAACCCGACGCTGGCATCGATGGGGCCTGAACGCCGCGATGCCATCGTCGAGGTCGCGCGCCGCCACGACTTGCAGATCATCGAGGACGAATGCTATGCCCCCAGCCCGCGCGCAGACGCACCCGCCAGCCTGCGGGCGCTTGCGCCGGAGCGGGTCTGGCATGTCAGCAGCCTGTCCAAGATCATCGCCGCCGGCCTGCGTTTCGGCGTGCTGATCTGTCCCGAGGGGATGGGCCAGGCGGGCCGCGTCGCCGCCCAGCACAGCCACATGGGCCTGTCGCAGCCGATCACCGGGCTGGTCACACGGCTGCTGCGGTCGGGCGACGGCGACAGGATCGCGCGCGAGGTTCAGGCGCAGGTGGCGGATCGGCTGGCGCTGGCGCAGGACGCGCTGGCAGGTCTGGACGCGCGGGGTCAGGCGGGCGTGCCGATGGTCTGGCTGCCGCTGCCCGCGCCATGGACGGCGGCCGATTTCGCGGCGCGTGCGGCGGCGGCGGGGGTGATCGTGCGGCCGTCATCGGATTTCTGCGGGCCGGGTCAGGCGCCGGTGCAGGGCGTGCGCATCGCGCTGAACTGCAGGATGCCGCGCGACAGGCTGGCCGCCGCGCTGCAGACCCTGGGCCAGATGGCAAGGTCCGGCCCCGAGGCGGGGCCGGACTGAGGCGTCAGCGCAGGATGCTGCGGCCGGCGTATTCGGCGGTGGCGCCCAGCATTTCCTCGATGCGGATCAGCTGGTTGTATTTCGCCAGACGGTCCGACCGCGACAGCGATCCGGTCTTGATCTGGCCACAGTTCGTGGCGACGGCCAGATCGGCGATGGTGGCGTCCTCGGTCTCTCCCGAGCGGTGCGACATCACGCTGGTATAGCCGGCGCGGTCGGCCATGCGCACGGCGTCCAGCGTTTCCGACAGGGTGCCGATCTGGTTGACCTTCACCAGCAGGCTGTTGGCGCAGCCCGCCTCGATGCCGCGCGACAGGCGCACGGGGTTCGTGACGAACAGATCGTCCCCGACCAGCTGGATGCGGTCGCCGAGGCGGTCGGTCAGCATCTTCCAGCCGTCCCAGTCATCCTCGGAACAGCCGTCCTCGATCGACAGGATCGGATAGGCGTCGCAAAGGGCTGCCAGGTAATCGACGTTCTCTTCGGGCGACAGGGATTTCCCTTCGCCCTTCATCTCGTACTTGCTGCCGCGGAAATACTCGGTCGCGGCGCAATCCAGCGCCAGCATGATGTCCTCTCCGGGACGATAACCGGCCTTTTCGACCGCGCGCAGGATCACGTCCAGCGCATCGCGCGCCGATGACAGGTTGGGTGCGAACCCACCCTCGTCGCCGATGCTGGTGCTGAGACCGCCCGACGACAGCTCCTTTTTCAGCGTGTGAAAGATTTCCGACCCCATGCGCACGGCCTCGCGGATGTTCTCCGCAGAAACCGGCATGATCATGAATTCTTGGATGTCGATCGGGTTGTCGGCATGTTCGCCGCCGTTGATGATGTTCATCATCGGCACCGGCAGGATGCGCGCGCTGGTCCCGCCGACATAGCGGTACAGCGGCTGGTTGGTGGCGTCCGCCGCGGCCTTGGCCACCGCCATCGACACGCCCAGGATCGCGTTGGCGCCCAGGCGACCCTTGTTGGGGGTCCCGTCCAGTTCGCACATCATCATGTCGATGGCGCGCTGTTCGGTCGAATCCTCGCCCACCAGATTCTCGGCGATCTCGCCGTTGACGGCGGCCACCGCCTCCAGGACGCCCTTGCCCATGTAGCGGGACGTGTCGCCGTCGCGCTTTTCGACCGCCTCGTGCGCGCCGGTCGACGCGCCGGAGGGAACGGCCGCGCGGCCCATGGTGCCGTCTTCCAGGGTCACGTCGACCTCGACGGTCGGGTTGCCGCGGCTGTCCAGGATTTCACGGGCGAAGATGTCGATGATGGCGGTCATAAGCGCACTCCGGTTGATGCTTGGCGCCTTGTTAGCGCCGCAAGCCCGGTTTCGCAACGTTCACGGAAAGCGGATGCGCGCCCAGATCGGCAGGTGGTCGGACGCATCGCGTGCCCCCGCCTCGTTGAAGACGCCGGTTTCCAGAATGTGCAGGTTCGTGGACATCGCCATGCGGTCCAGCCGCAAGCGGGGCAGGGGCGCGGGCCAGGACGGGCCGGGTGCGATGACGCGGAACCCGGCCAGCGATTCAAGGCCCCGGTCGTCGCGCCATTCGTTGAAGTCGCCCATCATCACGATGTGGTCGTCGGCGATCCGCGACGCCTGCGCGGTGATCCGCGCCAGTTGCGCGCGCCGCGACGACCGCGCCAGCCCCAGATGCGCGCCGATCAGCGTCAGGCCGGGCAGGCGCAGCGCCACAGCGCCCCGCGGCTCCAGCCCAGGCAGGGGCAGACGGCGCAGCACCGCCTGTTCGGCCAAATGCGGGCGCATCAGGATGGTCTGGCCGTGCCAACCCAGGCTGCTTTCGGTCGTGCCATAGATGTTTGCGGGCACCAGCCGGTTTCAGACTGGATCAGCTTGCGGGGCAGGGCTTCGGGGCGGGCGCCCAGGCGAAAGTCGACCTCCTGCAGGGCGATGATGTCGGGGTCCAGCGCCCGGATCACCGCCAGGTTGCGCAGCGGCGCATGCGGGCCGGTCATGCCACGGCATTTGTGCAGGTTGTAGCTTGCGATCTTCAGCATCAATCCGTCCGAAATGGCGTTGCGGGTGATCTTGGCGGGGTTCGCGTCCTGCGCAAGGGGCAGGTGCGCACAACCCCGTCAGGTGCCGCAGAACGTCTGGCGAACCGCCTGCGCAGGCGTCGGTGCCTGCGCCAGATCTGCCCAATCGGCGCGCATGTCGTGCGGATGGGTGATCGCATCGAACAGCCGTTCAAACGGCGCCATATCCCCCGCCACGGCGGACGTGATGGCCTGTTCGACCCGGTGGTTGCGCGGAATGCGCCGCGGATTGGCCCGCGCCATCGCGGCCATGTCCGGCGACAGCGCCTGCCAGTCGCGCGCCCAGACGTCAAAGGCCGCCCTGTCGGTGAACTCGTCCCGCGCGGTGCCGTCCGACAGGCCCGCGAACACGCGAGTGAAGTCCGCCTTCTGTTCGGCCATCATCTGCAGCAGGCTTTCGATCAGCGACTGGTGCGCCTCGCCGTCGATGCCCAGCTTGGCGCCGAACCGGCGTAGCCATGCTGCCTGATACAGGGGGGCAAAGCGGTGGACGGCGGTGGTCGCGGCCTCGACCGCGGCCTCCTCCTCTCCCATCAGGGGGATCAGGCAGGTGGCGAACTGCGCCAGGTTCCAGACCGCGATCTGCGGCTGGTTCGCCCAGGCATAGCGGCCCTGACGGTCGATGGACGAGAACACCGTCTGCGGGTGATAGACATCCATGAAGGCGCAGGGACCGTAGTCGATCGTCTCGCCCGAGATTGCCATGTTATCGGTGTTCATCACCCCGTGGATGAAGCCCAGGGCCATCCATTGCGCAATGGTTTCGGCCTGCGCCGCCACGACCCGGTCCAGCAGCGCCAGCGGCCCGTCCGCACCGGGGTAATGGCGCGCGATCACATGGGCGGTCAGCGCCGCCAGCGCATCCTTACGGTCGCGCACGGCGAAATACTGGAACGTCCCGACGCGGATATGGCTGGCCGCGACCCGGGTCAGGACCGCGCCGGGCAACCCACCCTGTTCGCGCCAGACCTGATCGCCCGTGGCCACCGCGGCCAGCGCGCGGGTGGTGGGCACGCCCATCGCCGCCATGAATTCGCTGACCAGATATTCGCGCAGGACCGGTCCCATCCAGGCGCGCCCGTCACCCCTGCGAGAGAAGGGCGTGGGCCCCGATCCCTTGAGCTGCAGGTCGAAGCGCGCGCCGTCGGGGGCCACGACCTCTCCCAGCAGGACGGCGCGGCCGTCGCCCAGTTGCGGCACGAAGCCGCCGAACTGGTGCCCGGCATAGGCTTGGGCCAAGGGCGTCGCGCCCTGCGGCACGGCATTGCCCGCCAGCATCTCGACCGTCAGCGCGTCTCGGTCCAGCCCTAGCCGGTCCGCCAACGGCCCGTTCAGCGCCAGCAGGCTGGGAGCGGTCACGGGGGTGGGGTCCACACGGGCAAAGAACCCCTGCGGCATCCGGGCATAGCTGTTGTCGAAACGGATCATCTCGGTCTCCTTTGACCAATACATAGGCGCGCATCCCGGCATTGCCAGCCCGGAACCCTTGCGCCACAGGCGTCAAGGGCGTATCGGCATCCGGCAAAAGGAGCTGTCCCATGAAATTTCTCGACCTCGCCAAAGTCTATATCCGCTCGGGCGGGGGTGGCGCGGGCTGCGTGTCGTTCCGCCGCGAGAAGTTCATCGAATACGGCGGGCCCGATGGCGGCGACGGCGGCCGGGGCGGCGATGTCTGGGCGGTTGCGGTCGAGGGGCTGAACACCCTGATCGATTTCCGCTATCAGCAGCATTTCTTTGCCAAGTCCGGCCAGCACGGCATGGGCAGCCAGATGACCGGCAAATCCGCCGACGACGTCGAGCTGCGCGTACCCGTCGGCACCGAGATCCTGGACGAGGACGAGGAGACCGTGATCGCCGACATGACCGAGGTCGGGCAGCGCGTGCTGCTGGCCAAGGGCGGCAACGGGGGTTGGGGCAACCTGCATTTCAAATCCTCGACCAACCGCAGCCCGCGCACCGCCAATCCGGGGCTGGAAGGCGTAGAGCGCACCATCTGGCTGCGGCTGAAGCTGATCGCGGATGCGGGCCTTGTGGGCCTGCCCAATGCGGGCAAGTCGACCTTCCTGGCGGCGGTGTCCAACGCGCGCCCCAAGATCGCGGACTATCCCTTCACCACGCTGCATCCCAATCTGGGCGTCGTGGGCGTCGATACCTATGAATTCGTGATGGCCGACATTCCGGGGCTGATCGAAGGCGCATCCGAGGGCCGCGGCCTGGGCGATCAGTTCCTGGGCCATGTCGAACGCTCGAACGTGCTGCTGCATCTGGTCGACGGCACGTCCGAGACAGTGGCCGAGGATGCGCGCACCATCCTGACGGAACTGGCGGCCTATTCGCCGGTGCTGATGGACAAGCCCCGCGTGACTGCGCTGAACAAGATCGACGCGCTGGACGACGAGGAAATCGCCGAACGCCGCGCTGCGCTTGAGGCGGAACTGGGCCATCCGGTCATGCTGATGTCGGGTGTGGCCCGGACCGGCGTGACCGACGTGCTGCGCGCGCTGTGGACCCAGATCGAGCCGTCGCGCGCGCCCGCCGCGCCCGAAACGCCCGACGGGACATGGCAGCCGTGACCGTGCCGCAGCTTGACGCGGCCCGCAGGCTGGTCGTCAAGATCGGCTCGGCGCTGCTGGTCGGGCCCGAGGGACTGCGCGGCGACTGGCTGCGCGGGTTGTGCGATGACGTGGCTGCGTGGCGGGCGCGTGGTTGCGACGTGGTGCTGGTCAGTTCGGGGTCCATCGCGCTTGGGCGACGCGTGCTGGGCCTGCCCGCAGGCGCGCTTCCGCTGGAACAGGCGCAGGCCGCCGCGGCCGTGGGCCAGATCCGCCTGGCCCGTGCCTATGAGGAAGCTTTGGCCCCCCATGGCGTCATCACCGCACAGGTTCTGCTGACGCTGGAAGACAGCGCCGATCGCCGCCGCTATCTGAACAGCCGCGCGACGATGCAGACCCTGCTGGGCCTGGGTGTGGTGCCCATCGTGAACGAAAACGATACCGTCGCCACGGACGAGATCCGGTTCGGCGACAACGACCGCCTGGCGGCGCAGATCGCCGTGACCTGCGGCGCGGACCAGTTGCTGTTGTTGTCCGATGTGGACGGGTTGTACACCGCCAACCCCAAGACCGACCCCACTGCCCAGCATCTGCCGGTGATCGCGGCGATCACGCCGCAGATCGAGGCGATGGGCGGCGATCCCGTATCGGGCCTGTCCAAGGGCGGCATGAAGACCAAGCTGATGGCCGCGCGCACCGCGGTGGCGGGCGGATGTGCGATGGCGATTGCCGAGGGGTCGGTCCTCCGCCCGCTCTCAGCCGTTGCACAGGCGCCCGGACCACGTGGTTCCTGCCCGAGGCGGACCCGCAACTGGCGCGCAAACGCTGGATCGCCGCGATGAAGCCCAAGGGGACCGTGGTCGTGGACGATGGCGCGCGGCTGGCCCTTGGCCGCGGCAAGTCGCTGTTGCCCGCGGGTGTGATGCAGGTGCAGGGTGATTTCGGACGGGGCGATCCGGTGGCGATCACCGATCACGCGGGCCAGCGCCTGGCGACCGGACTGATCCGCTATACCGCAACCGAGGCGCGGGCCATCGCCGGGCACCAATCTGCACAAATCGAGACGATCCTTGGGTATCCAGGCCGAGCCGCCTTGGTGCACCGCGACGACATGGTGATGTAAATACCGTTTGTCTGCCGTGACCTCTGACGCATGAACTGCGCACGGGGG
>NZ_BBPH01000039.1 GCF_000787695.1 Paracoccus sp. PAMC 22219
CCGTCGAGACCTGCTTCGACGCGAGCCTCGACACGCTGGACCGCTCCGCCGCCTGCCTTCAGGGCAAGCGCCTGCGCGAGGAGATCGAGGCCCGCGGCCTCTGTCTCGATCTCGCCGAACGCGAGGGAAGCTATCGTGGCGTGTCACGCTGCGACGCGTGAGGAACAATGTAAAAGCGCCTTGGGACAGGATAGCAAAAATATAAACGCTGCAGCATAAGGAAACGGATAACTGGCTCCATCCTGACCAAGCTCTGGACAACATCAAAACAATGTGCGCTTCAAGATAATAGGCACAAAACACTCTCCGACACCACAAAACCTCTTATTTATCGGCAAAAATTCGAAAATGCCAACACCATGCTTTGAAAACCGGAAAGATGCATATACAACTTGATACTCGCACCATTTTCACGCCCCCCCCCCGTAACTGTGGAGACTTGCTGTGCGGCTAAACCGCACGCGCTCGGAGATTTCTCCACACAGTGAATCCAAACTAAGGGAAAACAACCAAACCTGCTCTTGAGAACCGGTCATAAGAAGTTATCAGGGTTCTAAACCTAAGCTACCGCTTTCTTCAAAACGGCCGTTGCGGTGCTGCGTTCGAACAGCATCGCGAATTCACAAGACGCCTCCAGAAACATATCGGAGCAGGGCATATTGACCTGCGCCACGGTTCAGGCTTTTTCCGGTTTCCAGTCTGCGATTTACCTTTTTTGGCCTTCTGGACTGGCGCTGTGCGGCTGGCGTTGATCGGGCAATTGGCAAACTGGTTCATTCAGGACAGCAGGGCTGACAAACGCTAGATAAGCCCGCGAGACGTCACCGACCGCCATTGCCGACATATCGGAATTGCCATTGGCTTGGAGCTTAGGCCGATCTTTTCAATAACTGGATGCATGAATGCCATCATGGAGGACGGCAGCGCGAAGGCCATCGCGCCCCCGATCCGGTTTGACCGACTGACACCGATTTCAACCAGGTGACCAGCGCGAACGTTGTCAAAGCACCCCAGGCAAAGGTGCGAGCGGTGATGCTGAATGCCCGCTGATCAGCATCTAAGCCCGCTTGTTCATGCCCCGCAGCGCTAGGCGTGTGGACCGTCTGTAAAGAGATGCGTCTCAAGACCGTGACGACCAAGGCAAGGCAACGCGCAGTCTATGATCAAGAACACCGGACCAAGCACGATCGGCGTCGCCGTGCCCCAAGGCAAGGATCAACGGACCAGAGAACACTGCGCCTCGTCGGGCGTGGACGCTTAGACCATCGGGTCGCCTTTGATGATTGAGCTGGGACAGCCGTGATCATTCAACATCGCGCGCCTCTTTAACTCAAGATGCCGGCCTTACATTCAACTTCACTTCTGGCCACAGATGGTCGGCCGATACCTACGGGTCGAAACGGCTCCATGTCTTTGGAGCGTGGGGAAACTGGCTTGGACAGCATGAGCATCGCCATCCGTTCAAAAGCGCAGGGCATTCCCTGATACCCTCTCATCGAAGACACTACGAACGTGACGGGGAGCTTTT
This sequence comes from Paracoccus sp. PAMC 22219, assembly GCF_000787695.1. Taxonomy (GTDB): domain Bacteria; phylum Pseudomonadota; class Alphaproteobacteria; order Rhodobacterales; family Rhodobacteraceae; genus Paracoccus. Next base: position 1,529 of record NZ_BBPH01000039.1, read on the forward strand.
GGGCAGCACTGTTGCCATTGATCATCGGGGTCGTGATTCGCTGGATTTACTCAGAACCATTTTTATTGACAGTCCCGCAATTATTTATTCGAGTTAAAAAAACAATTAAAAATACTTAAAAATTCTTGAGCGCCCTCTCTGACGTCAAAAACGGCCATATTTTAGTTTTTTTCGTAAAGAATCACGAAATCCATTTGACTCGTGCGTCGGCAAAATAGTTTGCATTGATGCGACCACCACTAGGAGGAAATCCATGACAGCAGGTAGGGATAGGATCGGCCTTAGTAAGGCGTCTAAGCGTATCAACGGTCCAATAAAAAAAGAGCGGACACCGCGAATGACGGACGCGGATTGGTCGTCCATCCTGGACGGTGCAAAAGCCAATGGTCGGCCGACAGGTGACTATCTCGTATGGCTCCATAATGAAAGAAGAAGGACGTCGGATAATCACCCGGCAAAAAGTGTAGCTCTCGCGGCCTTGATTAACGCGCTCACCCAGATAACGCACTTGGTTACTCATATTGACACCGTCCAAGATGATGATTTCGAGCTGCTTCTCAAAGTCCATGCAATCGTGACACGTCTGATTGAGTCATAATGATAATCACCGCGTCGAAATACTCGGGGGCGTGTGAGAAAAGTAGTCCTGCTAAGGCATTACGCTACTTGGCCGCGACCACGGTCACAAAGACTATCGAACAGCGCGACCATGACGTGATGCGAGATCCTGCGCCCGAGACACTTTTAGGCGATGCCCAGACCATCGGAAGATTTTTGAGATCGCTCCCCTTCGCGCCGAAATACTTGTCCATGACGGCAAGTTTTGCCGCAGATGAAATCGATGCTCGCACGTTCAGCGCGGGCGGATGGCGTAGGGAGGCCGGTCACATCATCGCGACGATCCTGGATGCGAGTTACGCCGGCATTCCAGAACATTGTCGTCCCCCCATCTTCGTCAACACGCACGTGCATACAGGGCGGACTGAAATCAATTTTCTCTTGCCGCGCGCGGTTATCGATGGCCGGGCACGGCTCAAAAGCTTCACCCCTTTCCCGCCGAGGGAGATCTACACCGCCTTTCGTGTCGCATTGCAAGAAGCACTAATTGACCGTTTTTCGCTCTTCGACCCAGACGATCCGCTCCGCACCCAGCTCTTTAGGTTTCCCGACTGGTTACACAAGGAGCATGCCAGCGCCCTCCGCGAACGCCTGGATGGACATGCCCTCTTCCACCTGATCGAGCAGGCGGTCACGGCCACCGAACATGGCTTGGTGCATAATCGCGACGACCTCATTGAACGGCTGGTCCCTGATCTGGCTGTGGCCGGCTTCAAGATCGATCACCTGACACCGACCGCCGTAACGATCAAACAGATCGCCGGAGCTAAATCCTTACGGCTGAGAGGCTTCTGCTTCACCAACGGGTTTCGGTCCGCCCAGGACATCAGTGACCTCCGTGACCGGAATGGTCCGATGAAGGTCGAACGAGACATCCGACTGCGGACCGCCAAGACGCGGTTTATCGAATACCGGAACAGATACGCGAACGAACGCGCGCAGAGGGAGGGCCATCCTAAGCCTGACCCGATTGCGGATCTGGCCGATATCCCGCGGGTAATATTGCCCGCGTGCCACCCCGATGAAGGACACTCTTATGACGAAAGAATACCCCTACACGACGGCAGCGCTCTCCCCGTTCCGTCGCCGCATGGACCGGTTCGCTTCGGCACTAAAATTGCACCGGCAGAGCATTCAGCAGTTAAACGTCGCGCTGACCCGTCTGGAAGAGAGGGTAACAGTCCTGACCGAGGAAAACCGACACCTCCGGAAGCACATAACCGAGAAGGACCGAGAGATCCGGGACCTGCAGATCACATCGGGTATTCTCAGCTCATTCACCTCGTCGGACGGCTGAAACCTATCTTCGAAGGGACCATGGCCCGCATCCGGAAGAACCGCATGGTTACGGCGATTGCCGCGAGCCTAGAGGTTCATGCTGCCGCTGCTCTACCCACAATTTCAATTCTGATCAACACCTTAAAGGACACCAATGACCGATACGACCGCACCCAACACGGGCACCACCGCCTCGGTGGAGCAGATTCACGACCTCATCGCGCAGTTGAAGACCTTCAACAACCTTCTGGCAGAACTGCTCCGGGACCACGATCAGCCGACAATTTCGGACGTGATCCGGGATCACCTCATCGCGGTGCAGAGGATCGAGACCAGCTTTACGGCCGCGACCAACCATCTGATCGCCGCACTTCGCCGTCAGGAGGTGCTCGACCGGTCGTCTCGGGATCAGTCCATCTTGGAGAGGCTTGGACGACTGGAGGCACAGAACAACAGGGTCCTCGATCTCCTCGGGCACCCGATGCCCGGGCCTTCCGACGTCTGACCCGGGCCGACATGATCCGCACGGCGCATCATCAGGCTGGTGCTTTCGGAGAACCCCTCACGGGGCTTCGCTTCATTGCCGACGAACTCGGGTCGCTGATGATCGTCCGGATCGGCGATCAAATATGGCAACACGATGGGAGGCGCTTTGATCCCATCGACCCTGAACATCGGGCGCACGACGATCTATCATTGCGCCGGTGAACCATCACGGAACACCAAGCACCGAGGCATCCATGGTTATGACCGAAGGAGCTGTCGTGAAATATCGCAGTAGCCGAAAGGCTTCTCACACAGCGCAAGACTTACGCCCTTGTGTTGGCGATCGTCAGATACCACAGTAGGATATAGATATTGTCACCCAAAGCGCGGAATCTTGCACGGTGTTTGGAAAAGCGCGTGAAATTTCAATTGACTTCGAAAGTCAGTTCGAATCCTACCGCCCCAGCCAATATTCAGGAAATCAGTGAAAATACCCGCACTTGGCGAACATATGTCAGGCGGCTTACGCTGACATGATGCTGCGCACTGCCTCGGCGGCCAAGGGCGCGTTGCGGCGGCGGAATTCCTCGGGGTCCCATTCCGACAGCGATCCGGCGATGTGGATCGCGGCGATCGGACGACCCGACGCATCCGGGATCGCGACGCCAAGCGCCACTTCTCCCATCAGGATCTGCTCCAGCGCCAGCGCGTGTCCGGCCTGTCGCGCCAGTTCGATCTGGTCGCGGATGGCCTGCGGATCGGTCAACGTGCGGGGCGTCAGCGGCTGCAGGCTGGCTTGGGCCAGGATCTGGTCGACCTCGGTCGGGGGCAGCATCGCCATGACGGCCCATCCGCCCGACGTACAGGTCGTGGGCACGCTGTTGCCCACCAAGGTTGCAAAGAACGTCTCGCGCTTGCTCTGCATCCGGGCGGCATAGACCATGCGCTGACCGTCGAACAGCGACAGGTCGACCCGTTCGCGGACGTTGCGGCGCAGGTCCAGCAGGATCGGACTGGCGCGGCGGACCAGCGGGTTCAGCCGCAGATAGTCATGCGTGAGGTCCAGAATCGGCAAATCCAGGCGAAATCCGCGGCCGTCCTCGGCCAGGGTCAGATAGCCCAGCTTGCGAAAGGTGTGCACCAGCCGCTGTGCCGCGCTGCGCGTCAGCCCGGTCCGCGTGGCGATCTGGCCAAGCGACAGCGCCCCGTCGGCATCGCGAAACGCCTCCAGAACGCTCATTCCGCGGGCAAGCGATTGAACGAACAAGGCATCCTCTGCCTGCGGAACGTCCGGGGCGTGATTCTTGCGCGGCATGCAATCTCCGACGTTGACATGATCAATTTTCGGTCAATACACTCGTGATACAATGCAGCTGTATCGGATGACAATACATTGCTGAGCCCGACGCCCCCTGCCCGACCGCGACGTATCGCCCTTGCGGGCTTCGTCCACGAAAGCAATTCCTTTGCCCCCAGTCCCGCGGACATGGCGGCATTCGAACAAGGCGGCGGCTATCTGCCGCTGTGCCGGGGCGCGCAGATCATCAACCGGGCGCGGGACGTGAACCTTCCCATCGCCGGCGCCATCGCGCATGGTGAACAGCAGGGCTGGCAGATGGTGCCGCTGGTCTGGGCCGGTGCCGTGCCTTCCGCCCCAGTGACGGCCGATTGCTATGCCGCCCTGACCGAGGAGATCGTTCAGGGCCTGCGCGATGCGGGGCCGCTGGACGGCGTCTTTCTGGACCTGCATGGCGCGATGGTGGCCGACGGCGCCCCTGACGGGGAAGGCACGCTGCTGGCCCGGGTGCGGCAGGCGGTGGGGCCCGATGTTCCTGTCGTCGCGGCGCTGGACCTGCATGGCAACATCAGCGCGCAGATGATGGACAGTGCCGACCTGATGGTGGGCTTTCGCACCTATCCGCATGTCGACATGGCCCTGACCGGGCATCGCGCGGCCCAGCATCTGGACCGGCTGATGGGTGGCGCGCCGAATGCCAAGCGTTCCGCCAGCTGGATTTCCTGATCCCCATCGCGTGGCAGGCGACCGATGCCCAGCCCGCTGGCGGGTTGTACGACATGGTCGCGGACTGCGACGATCAGGGCTGCGCGTCGCTGTTCATGGGGTTTCCTGCGGCCGATTTCGCGGATTGCCGCCCATCGGTCATCGCCTATGCCGACACGCAGGCCCAAGCCGACGCGATGGCTGACCGCCTGGCGCAGGCGATGCGCGACGCCGAGCCCGCGTTCCGCGGCGACTGCTTTGCCCCCGCCGACGGCGTGGCCGAGGCGATGCGCCGCTTCGCCGACCGCCCAGTGATTCTGGTCGACACGCAGGACAATCCCGGCGCGGGCGGCAATTCCGACACGACCGGCATGCTGCGCGCACTGGTCCAGGCCGATGCCCAGGACGCGGCCATCGGGCTGATAACCGACCCCGCGGCGGCGGCGGCGGCCCATGCCGCAGGGGTTGGCGCGACGATCGACCTGTCCGTGGGCGGACGGTCCGGCATTCCGGGCGATGCGCCGTTCCAAGGCCGGTTCACCGTCGACGCGCTGTCGGACGGGTCCTGCCATGCCACCGGCCCCTATTACGGCGGCGCGCATCTGGCGCTTGGTCCCTCGGCCTGCCTGCGCATCGGCGGCGTGCGGGTGGCGGTTGCGTCCGAAAAGGCGCAGATGGCCGACCGGCAGATGTTCCGGTTCCTGGGCATCGTGCCCGAAGATCAGGCCATCCTGGTCGTCAAAAGCTCGAACCATTTCCGCGCCGATTTCACCCCCATCGCCGCGGCGATCCTGACCTGCGCCGCGCCCGGGCCGATGCCCGTCAGCCCGGCCAGCCTGCCCTTCCGCCACCTGTCCCCCGGCATCCGACTGGAGCCGGGCGGCGCCCCCTTCACACCCCCCGCGCAAGGCTGACGCCAAGATCACCCCGCGGCCCCGTTCAACAGAGAGGACACCATGCTCAAGAAATTGACCGCCACGCTTCTGGCCTCGACCATGCTGACAGGCGCAGCCTGGGCCGAGACCACGATCAAGGCCGTGATGCATTCCGGCCTGCGCGTGCTGGACCCGGTGATCACCACCGCCCACATCACGCGCAACCACGCCTACATGATCTATGACGTGCTGATCGCGCAGGATTCGGAGTTCCAGCCGCAGCCGCAGATGGCCGACTGGACCATTTCGGACGATCAGCTGACCTATACGTTCACGCTGCGCGACGGGCTGACCTTCCACGACGGCGCGCCGGTGACGGCGGCCGACGCCGTGGCCTCGCTGAACCGGTGGGGACAAAAGGACGCGGGGGGGCAGGTCATCATGGACCGCACCGCCAGCCTAGAGGCGACCGACGACAAGACGATCACCTGGACGCTGACCGAACCCTTCGTGCCGATGCTGGACGTGCTGTCCAAGCAGTCGGCGCTGCCGCCGTTCATCATGCCCGCCCGCGTGGCCGAAACCTCGGCCGACGAGGCGATCACCGAATACGTGGGATCGGGTCCGTTCCGCTTCGTCGAGGCGGAATTTCAGCCTGGCCTGATGGTCGTCTATGAAAAGTTCGACGAATACGTGCCGCGCGATGAACCCGCCGACTGGATGGCGGGCGGCAAGGTCGTGAACGTGGACCGCGTCGAATGGGTCAACATGCCCGACGTCCAGACCGCCGTGAACGCCCTGTCGGGCGGAGAGATCGACTATATCGAGGCGATGCAGGTCGACCTGATCCCGCTGCTGGAGGGCGATCCGAACATCGTCGTCGAGACGCGAGAGCCGACCGGCATGCAGACGATGACGCGGATGAACTTCCTTCACCCGCCGTTTGACAACGTCCAGGTCCGTCAGGCCGCCATCAAGGCGATCACCCAGGAACCGGTGCTGGCGGCGATGGTCGGCAACCCCGAATACTATTCGGTCTGCGGTGCCATCCTGGGCTGCGGCACGCCGCTGGAAAACGCGACCGGCACCGACACCCTGACCCAGGGCGGCGGCGCCGAGGAGGCGCGCGCCCTGCTGGAGCAGGCGGGCTATGACGGCACGCCCGTCGTGCTGATGGCGCCGACCGACATGGTGGCGCTGGCCACCCAACCCGTCGTCATCTCGCAGATGCTGCGCGAGGCGGGGTTCCAGGTCGAGCTGCAGCCGATGGACTGGCAGACGCTGGTCACGCGCCGCGCCAGCCAGGCGACCCCGGCCGAAGGCGGCTGGAACGTGTTCATCACCAACTGGATGGTGCCGGAAATCTCGAACCCGATCTCGAACCCGATGCTGAACGGACGGGGCAACGATGCCTGGTTCGGCTGGCCCACGGACGAGACCATCGAGGCGCTGAAGGAGGAGTTCATCGACGCCCCCGACGCCGCAGCCCAGACCGCGGTCGCCGAAAGGATCCAGGCCCACGCGCTGGAGAACGGCCTGCTGATCCCGTTGGGACAGTACACCCTGCCGCAGGCCCGCCGCACCACGATCACCGAGATGATCAACTCTCCCGTGCCGGTCTTCTGGGGCCTGCAGAAGTCCGAGTGATCCTGCCCCTGACAATGCATGGGGGGCGGTGCTGCCGCCCCCCTTCCCGCCCGATCGGAGGAACCTGATGCTGGGGTATATCCTGCGGCGCATCCTGGCCGTCATTCCGGTGATGCTGCTGGTCGCCGTCTTCGTCTTCCTGCTGTTGCGCCTGACGCCGGGCGATCCGGCCGCGATCATCGCGGGCGACATGGCCACCCCCGCCCAGCTTGAACGCATCCGCGAGGCGATGGGCCTGAACGACCCGTTGCACATCCAGTTCGTGACCTGGGTCGGGCAGTTGCTGCGCGGTGATCTGGGCGTGTCGCTGATCTCGAACACGCCGGTGGCCACGATGGTCGGGGACCGCATCGCGCCGACGCTGTCCATCGCGGTGCTGACGATCATCATGTCGGTCGCCCTGGCCGTGCCGATGGGCGTGCTGGCCGCGTGGAAGCACCGCAGCGCCGCGGATTACGCGGTCATGACCTTCTCGGTCCTGGGGTTTTCGGTTCCGGTCTTCGTGATCGGCTATCTGTTCATCCTGGTCTTTTCGCTGCAGCTGGGCTGGTTCCCGGTTCAGGGCTATACGCCGCTGTCGGCGGGCCTGGGCGGGTTTCTGTCGAACGCGTTCCTGCCCGCACTGACGTTGTCGACGATCTATATCGCGCTGATCGCCCGCATGACCCGCGCCAACATGCTGGAGGTGCTGGGAGAGGATTACATCCGTACCGCACGCGCCAAGGGTGCCCCGGAGCGCACCGTCCTGTTCCGCCACGCGCTGAAGAACGCCGCCGTGCCGATCCTGACCGTGATCGGCACGGGCTTTGCCCTGCTGATCGGGGGCGTGGTGGTGACGGAAACCGTGTTCAACATCCCCGGCGTGGGCCGCCTGACCGTCGATGCGATCCTGGCGCGGGACTATCCGGTCATCCAGGCGATGATCCTGCTGACCAGCTTTCTGTACGTGCTGGTGAACCTGCTGATCGACCTCAGCTACAGCCTCTTTGACCCAAGGATCCGTTACTGATGGCACAGGTACCGCAACCGACCTCGGCGATGCAGCCGGTCCTGCGCGCGCTGCGCCTGCCGCAACTCGGCCTGGGCAGCAAGATCGCGGCGCTGGTGCTGGCGATCATCGTCGTCCTGACGCTGCTGGCGGGCTGGATCGCGCCGCACGACCCGCTGACCATGAACCCCATGGCCCGCCTGCAGGGCCCGATCGAAGGGTACCCGCTTGGCACCGACAATTTCGGTCGCGACATCTTCAGCAGGGTGCTGATCGGGGGACAGCTGTCCCTGATCATCGGCATCGCCACGGCGGTCGTGTCGGTCCTCCTGGGGCTGATCATCGGGATGATCGCGGGCTTTTTCCGCACCGCGGATGCGATCATCATGCGGATGATGGACGCGCTGATGGCGATCCCGTCGATCCTGCTGGCGATCGCGCTGGTGGCGCTGAACGGGCCGTCGGTCGGATCGGTCATCGCCGCGATCACCATCCCCGAGATTCCCCGCGTCGTCCGCCTGGTCCGCGCCGTGGTCCTGTCCGCGCGAGAGGAACCCTATGTCGAGGCCGCGATCGCGCTTGGCACCCCCATGCGCAAGATCCTGGTGCGGCACCTGGTGCCGAACACCACCGCACCGCTGATCGTCCAAGGCACCTATATCCTGGCCAGCGCGATCCTGACCGAGGCGATCCTGTCCTTTCTGGGCGCGGGCGTCAGCACGGAAACGCCCACCTGGGGCAACATCATGGCCGAGGGTCGGCTGTTCTTCCGCATCAAGCCGGAACTGATCCTCTATCCGGGCATCGCGCTGTCGCTGTGCATCCTGTCGATCAACCTCCTGGGCGACGCGGCGCGCGACATGCTGGACCCGCGGCTGAAGAAACGGGCGGGGTAAGGCCATGCTGTTCAAGACACGCAATTTCGACACCGCCGACGTGGTCCTGCAGGCCCGCGACCTGACCGTGACCCTGCCCGACACGCCGGGCAATCCGGGCGTCCTGAAATCGATCGACGTGACCATCCGGGCAGGCGAAACCGTCTGCTTGGTGGGCGAATCCGGGTCGGGGAAATCAGTCACCTCGCTGGCGATCATGGGGTTGCTGCCCCAGGCCCTGCAGGTGGCGGGGGGCACGATCCAGTTGCAGGGCCGCGACCTGCTGCCGCTGAGCCAGGCGCAGATGCGCGAACTGCGCGCCGCCCGCGTCGCGATGATCTTTCAGGAACCCATGACCGCGCTGAACCCGGTGCTCCGCGTGGGCGACCAGATCATGGAGGTGATGGAGCTGCACACCGACATGGGCGCCGCGGAACGCCGCAGGCGCGCCGTGGCGATCATGGAACAGGTGCATCTGCCCGACGTCGAACGCATCTTCAAATCCTATCCCCACCAGTTGTCGGGCGGTCAGCGCCAGCGGATCATGATCGCGATGGCGCTGGTGTTGGAACCCGTGCTGCTGATCGCGGACGAACCCACGACCGCACTGGATGTGACCACGCAGAAACAGATCCTGGCGCTGATCGACGAATTGCAGCGCGACCACGGCACGGCGGTGCTGTTCATCACCCATGACATGGGCGTCGTCGCCGAGATCGCCGACACCGTCTATGTGATGAAGCACGGAGAGATCGTCGAACATGGCGCGGTCGAGACGCTGCTGCGTGCGCCGCAGGCCGACTACACCCGCAAGCTGCTCATGGCCGTGCCCAGCCTGTCGCCGCGCGACGCCCGCCCCGCTGGCGACGACGCGGTCCTGCGGGTGGAGCGGCTGAACAAGGTCTATGGCGGCGGGGGCATCCTGCGGAAGCTGCCGCAGGCTCATGCGGCCAAGGACGTGACTTTTTCGCTGTCGCGGGGTCGCACCCTGGGCATCGTGGGAGAGAGCGGGTCGGGCAAATCCACCGTCGCGCGCTGCATCATGCGGCTGATCGACCCCACATCGGGGCGCATCCTGCTGGACGATGCCGACATTGCGACCCTCTCGCGCGGCGCCCTGCGCGCGCACCGGCGCAAGCTGCAGGTGGTGTTCCAGGACCCGATGCGGTCGCTGAACCCCCGCTGGACCATCGGCGAAAGCCTGATGGAGGGGCCGCTGAATTATGGCACCACCCGCGCGGACGCGATGGCCGAGGCCGCGCGCCTGATGGGCGTCGTGGGCCTGCCCGCCGATGCGCTGGCCCGCTATCCCCACCAGTTTTCCGGCGGGCAGCGGCAGCGGATCGCCATCGCCCGCGCGGTGATGATGCGCCCCGACGTGCTGGTCGCGGACGAGGCGGTGTCAGCGCTGGACGTGTCGGTGCAGGCGCAGGTGCTGGACCTTTTGGACCAGCTGCAGCGCGATCTGGGCATCGCCATCGTCTTCATCACCCACGATCTGCGCGTCGCGGCCCAGATCTGCGACGAGGTGATCGTCATGCAGCGCGGCGCGGTCGTCGAACACGGCCCCGCGGGTCAGGTTCTGGCCGCGCCCGCCCACCCCTATACCCGTGCCCTGATCGAGGCCGCCCCCGGCCGGTCCTGGGACTTTCAGAACTTTCGCGCAATGCCAGAGGTAACCCATGCCGAACCTGCCTGAGATCGACGCCGCCGTCCCGGACCTGACCGCCATCTTTCGCGACCTGCACGCCCATCCCGAGATCGGCATGGAGGAGGTCCGCACCAGCGCCGTGGTCGCGGCAAAACTGCGCGAATGGGGCGTGGACGAGGTTCACGAAGGCGTGGGCAAGACTGGCGTCGTGGGCATCGTGCATGGCCGCGGTCAGGGCAACCGCCGCATCGGCCTGCGCGCCGACATGGACGCGCTGCCGATCCAGGAATCGACCGGACTGGCCCATGCCTCGACCCAAGCCGGCAAGATGCATGCCTGCGGCCATGACGGGCACACGACGATGCTGCTGGGCGCCGCGCAATATCTGGCCCAGACGCGCAATTTCGACGGCACCGCCGTCCTCATCTTTCAGCCCGCCGAGGAGGGTCTGGGCGGCGCCCGCGCCATGATCGCCGACGGGCTGTTCCAGCGATTTCCGGTGGACGAAGTCTACGGCATGCACAACCAGCCCACCGGCCAGTCGGGCAAGGCCACGCTGTGCAAGGGTCCGGCGATGGCGGGGGCGTCGTTCTTCGACATCACCGTGACGGGCAAGGGCAGCCATGCCGCGATGCCGCAACAGTCGCGCGATGCGCTGGTCGCGGCATCCGGTCTGGTCGGTCAGTTCCAGACGATCCTGGGCCGCAACGTCGCGCCGCTGGATCAGGCCGTGCTGTCGGTGACCCAGATCCACGCGGGCAGCGCCTATAACGTGGTCCCCGAGACCGCGACCCTGGCCGGCACGATCCGCTTTTTCAAGCCAGAGGTCCGCGACCTGATGCAGGCCCGCATGCGCGCCATCTGTGACGGCGCCGCGCAAGGCTTCGATCTGCAGATCACCTGCGCGTTCCGCGAGATCTTCGACGTGCTGGTGAACGATGCCGACCTGTCGGACGCCTGGACCCAGGCCGCCGCCGACGTGCTGGGGGCCGAAAACGTCCGCGACGATTCCCACCCCTTCACTGGGTCCGAGGATTTCGCCGACATGCTGCAGCAGGTTCCCGGCGCCTATGGCAACGTGGGGCACGCGGGCACCGTGCCGCTGCACAATCCGGGCTTCGTGCTGGACGAGGCGATCCTGCCGGTCGGCGCGTCCATCTATGCCCGGCTGATCGAACGCCGCCTGCCGGTGGCCGCATGAGCGCGGTTGACCTGCCCTTTGACGACGACGCGATGCTGGCGGGCCTGCGCCCGTGGATCGAATGCGAAAGCCCCACCTGGGACGCCGCCGCCGTCAGCCGGATGATGGACCTGGCCGCGCGCGACCTGTCGGCCATCGGCGCCACGGTGGAAACGGTGCCGGGGACCAAGGGCTTTGGCACCTCGATCCGCGCGACCTTTCCGCATGCGGATCAGGGTGAGCCCGGCATCCTGGTGTCGGGGCACATGGACACGGTCCACCCGATCGGCACGCTGGAAAAGCTGCCCTTCCGGGTGCAGGACGGCAAGGCCTGGGGGCCGGGCATCATGGACATGAAGGGCGGCAACTATGTCCTCCTTGAGGCGATGCGCCAGATCACGCGCGCGGGCCTGACCACGCCTTTGCCGGTCACGTTCCTGTTCACCCCCGACGAGGAAGTCGGCACCCCCGCCACCCGCAGCCTGATCGAGGATGCCGCCCGCGGGCAGCGCGCCGTGCTGCTGCCGGAACCCGCGCTGCCCGATGGGGGCGCGGTGGTCGGCCGCTACGCCATCGCGCGGTTCGACCTGCTGACGCATGGCCGCCCCAGCCACGCGGGCTGGGCGCTGAAGGACGGGCGGTCCGCCATCGCCGCAATGGCCCGCCGCATCCTGCAGATCGAGGCGATGACCACCGAGGATTGCACCTTTTCCGTGGGTGTCATCCATGCGGGCCGATGGGTCAACTGCGTCGCGTCCGAATGCCGGGCCGAGGTTCTGTCCATGGCCAAGACCCAAGCCGACCTGGACCGGGGCGTGGCGGCCATTCTGGCCCTGCAGGGTGAACAGGACGGCGTCGACTTCACCGTCACCCGCGGCGTCACCCGACCGGTCTGGGAGCCGCAGCCGGGCACGATGGCGCTCTACGATCTGGCGCGCGACCTGTCGGCGCAGATCGGGTTTGACCTGTCGTCGGACCGGTCTGGCGGCGGGTCCGACGGGAACTTCACCGGCGCGATGGGCGTGCCCACGCTGGACAGCATCGGCGTGCGGGGCCGCGGCCTGCACACGCTGGACGAACATATCCTGGTTTCCAGCCTGTCCGAGCGTGCGCGCCTGGCGGCGGGCCTGCTGACCCAGATCACCTGAGGACCCCATGACCGCAATCCACGACCTGACCGCCGCCGCGATGACCGCGGGCTTTGCCGATCGCAGCCTGTCCCCGGTCGAGGTGACCCGCGCCGTCCTGGACCGCATCGACGCCTGCGAGCCGGTGCTGAACGCGATGTGGACGGTCGATCACGACCTGGCGCTGGAGGCCGCGCGCGCGTCCGAGGATCGCTGGCGGCGGGGCGATCCGCTGACGGTGAACGGCGTGTCGCTGGACGGCGTGCCGATCACCATCAAGGAGAACATCGCGACCCGCGGCGTGCCCATGCCCTTGGGCACCGCGGTCAGCGACATGACCCCACGGACCGATGACGCGCCCCCCGCCGCCCGCATGCGCGCGGCGGGCGCGGTCTTTCTGGGCCGCACGACGATGCCCGATTTCGGGATGCTGTCGTCGGGCCTGTCCAGCTTTCACAGGCTGGCGCGCAATCCGTGGAACACCGACATGAACCCCGGCGGGTCCAGCGCCGGCGCCGGAGCCGCGGGGGCGGCGGGATACGGGCCGATCCATCTGGGGACCGATATCGGCGGCTCGATCCGCCTGCCTGCGGCGTGGTGCGGGCTGGTGGGGCTGAAGCCCAGCCTGGGACGCGTGCCGATCGATCCGCCCTTCATGGGCCGCGCGGCGGGGCCGATGACGCGGACGGCGCAAGACGCCGCGATGGCCATGGCGGTGCTATCGCAGCCGGACGCGCGCGACCACATGTCCTTGCCGCCCGCGACGATCGACTGGCTGGACCTGGACCGCAACATGGTGGGCCTGCGCGTGGGTCTGCTGATGGATGCGGGCTGCGGGATGGCGGTCGATCCGCAGGTGCGCGACGCCGTGTCCGCCGCGGCCGCGCTGTTCGAACAGGCCGGTGCCATTGTCCGGCCCATCGACCCGTGGATGACCCCCGACCTGCTGCAGGGCCTAGACGATTTCTGGCGCACGCGGGCGGGTCTGGACGTGCTGGCGCTGGCCCCCGAACAGCGTGCCGCCATCCTGCCGCTAGTGCGCGAATGGGCGGAAACGGGTCTGGGCCGGTCCGGTGAGGACGTCTGGCGCAGCTATGGCGCCACGGTCGAGATACGTCGCCGCACCACGCAGGCCACGGCCGATCTGGACCTGATCCTGTCCCCCATCTCTCCGAATGTGGGCTTTCCGGCGGACTGGGCCTATCCGGCCGACAATGACGTAACGCGCGCAATGCAGCACATCGGCTTTACCGCGCCGTTCAACATCGGCGAGCAGCCGGCGATCAGCGTGCCCTGCGGCCATGACCGCAGCGGCGTGCCCATCGGGCTGCAGATCGCGGGACGCCGTTTCGACGACTTGGGCGTCCTGCAGGCCGCGCGGGCGTGGGAACGGATCGCCCCGGCCGCACGCCTTGGCCCACGGTCACGGCCTAGTCGTGGCGCGGCTTGTCCTGCACGGCAAACAGGGCTGCGGCTTCGGACAGATAGCTGTCGGCAAAGCCGACCTTGGACAGCCCGTCCAGGGCCGCGCCGACGCCGCCCGCCGCGTGATGCGCGGCACCCACGTCCTGCGACAGCTGCAGGTAATAGGACAGGTCCTTGGCCGCATTCGCGACCGAAAAGCGCATGCCCGACGTGTCGCCCGCCAGCAGGAAGGGCGCGATCCGGTCCAGTGCCGCCCCATGCCCGCCGCCCTTGGCCAGCACGTCGACAAAGGTCGCATCACGGATGCCCGCCTGCCGCGCACAGGCAGCGGCCTCGCTGATCAGGGTCGCGCAGCCGATCGAGACAAAGTTGTGCAGCAGCTTCAGCGTGTGGCCCGCACCGACGTCGCCGGCATGAAAGATGTTTTCGGCGAACGCACCCAGCAGCTGGCGCATGCGGTTGAACAGATCGCCGTCCGCGCCCACCAGCAGGTTCAGACGGCCCTCCTCGGCCTCCTTCGGGGTGCGGGTCATAGCGGCGTCCATGAACGCCCCGCCCGCGTCGCGCGTCAGACCCGCCAGCCGCAGGGTCGATGCCGGGATCGCGGTCGAACAATCCACGATCACCGTGCCGGGACGGATCGCGGCCAGCAGGCCGGCCTCGGCCAACAGCACCTCTTCGACCTGGGGCGTGCCGGACAGGCACAGGATGATCGCCTGGCACTCGGCCAGCGCGGCCAGACGGTCGACCCGGCGCGCGCCAATCGCCAGCAGATCGGTGACCGGCTGGTTGCCGGGATGATCCAGAAACAGCAGTGGCCAACCCTTGGCCGCAAGGTTGCGCGCGATGCCGTGGCCCATCAGACCCACGCCCACCATGCCGACCGTCATCTTGCCAATCGTCTCCTCCTGTCCTGCCGGGGGCCAGCTTGGGCGCTGGCAGTCCGGGCCACAAGGTGACCGGGCGCAATTTTTCCATCGACCACAGGACCGCAGCATGACCATCGACGATCTGACCCGCATCGACACCAGCCTGATCTTCGTGGACGGCACCTGGACGCAGCCCCATGGCGGCACCCTGCCGGTCGAGGATCCGTCGACCAGCCAGGCCATCGGGGTGATCGGGCGCGGGACCAAGGCCGATGTCGATGCCGCCGTCGCCGCCGCCCGCACCGCGCTGGATGGGCCCTGGGGCGCGCTGACCGCCACGGATCGCGGGCGGATCCTGATGCGGATGTCTGCCCTGGTCCTGGACCGGGCGGAGGATCTGGCGATGATCGAGACGCTGGACGTGGGCAAGCCCCTGGACCAGTCGCGCCGGGATTCGGCGGCGCTGGCCCGGTATCTGGAGTTCTATGGCGGCGCCGCGGACAAGCTGATGGGCACCACGATCCCCTATCAGCAGGGCTATACAGCCTATACCTTGCGCGAGCCGCATGGCGTCTGCGGGATCATCATCCCGTGGAACTATCCCATGCAGATCCTGGGCCGCGCGGTCGCCGCAGCCCTTGCCGCGGGCAATGCCGTGGTGCTGAAACCGGCCGAGGACGCGTCCCTGTCCGCCCTGGTCTTTGCGCAGATCGCGCATCAGGCGGGCCTGCCGCCCGGCGCGCTGAACGTCGTGACCGGCTTGGGGCCGAGGTGGGCGCCGCGTTGTCGGCGCATCCGGGCGTGCATCACCTGTCCTTCACCGGATCGGTCGGGACAGGGGCGGGCATCCAGCGCGCGGCGGCGGCCAATGCCGTGCCCGTGACGCTAGAACTGGGAGGCAAGTCTCCCCAGATCGTCTTTGACGATGCCGACCTGGACCGGGCGATCCCGGTTCTGGTCGGGGCCTGCATGCAGAATGCCGGGCAGACCTGTTCGGCCGCATCGCGCGTGCTGGTGCAGGCGGGCGTCTATGACCAGGTCCGCCGTCGGATGGCCGAGATATTCGAGGGGTTGGTGGTCGGACCTGCGCCGGGCAGCCACGACCTGGGTCCGCTGGTGTCGGCCCGCCAGCGGCGTCTGGTGCAGGATTTCATCGACTTGGGAACCCGTGATCTGACCTTGGCGGCCCAGGGTCGCCTGCATTCCGACGCGGCCCCGGGCGGCCATTTCGTGCGGCCCACGCTGTTTGCCGATGTTCCCCCCGACCACGCCCTGGCGCAGCAAGAGATCTTTGGCCCGGTGCAGGTCATGATGCCCTTTGCCGATGAGGCAGAGGCCCTGCGCATCGCCAACGGCACCGATTACGGGCTGGTCGCGGGCGTCTGGACCCGCGACGGGGCACGCCAGCTGCGCATGGCGGGCCGACTGAACTGCGGCCAAGTCTTCATCAACAATTATGGTGCCGGGGGCGGGGTCGAGCTGCCTTTTGGCGGCATCGGCAAATCGGGCCACGGTCGTGAAAAGGGTTTCGAGGCGCTGTACGGGTTCACACGCACCAAGACCATCGCGATCCATCACGGCTGAAGGCAGGGCGCGGTGCGCCCCGCCCGTCGATCAGAACACCGTGACTTGGGTGCCGATCTGGGCGACGGCATACAGCCGTTCGACATGTTCGTTGTACAGGCCATAGCAGCCCGACGACGACCGACGCCCGATCTTGCGCGTGTCATGGGTGCCGTGAACCAGATAGGCGGGCCACCCCAGATAAAGCCCGAACTTGCCCAACGGGTTCTCCGGCGCACCGCCTTCAACCCGCAGCGGCAGGGTCGGGTCCTTTTCACGCATGCTGGGCGTGGGCGTCCAGGACGGGTTGGCGACCTTGCGGACGATCTCCGTCTGGCCGCGGCGGGTCAGTTCGTCCGTCATAGGGATCGCGCAGGGAAAAACGAAGTGCACGCTTTCGTCGCCCGACCAGTAATGCACCGCGCGCGAGGTCACGTCGGCAAGCAGAACCCCCTTGCCGATCGAGGGATAGAAATCGCGCCAGTGCCGCGCCCGGAACGACGACTGGTTGCGCTGCGGTCCGGAATTCTCCTGACCAAAGGCCGTGGCGGGGATCAGGACGCCCGCCGCCGCAAGCCCCGTGATGAAGGTTCGTCTGTCACCGAAGGGACGATTCGTGGACATGCTGCTGCCTCGTGCTTGTTTTCGCCTTTTGAGAGACAATAGCCCCACCGGGCCAGTCCCCCAAGCCCCCGCCGAAAGGTTGATGGGCCACCCCGGAGATTCTGCAACAGATGCATCCGCGTCGGCAGGTTCGGTCAAACCTCCGACAGGGGTCCCGACGGACGCATCGACTGCAGCACCGCGGTCAGCGCGGCACGGCTGAGCGGCTTGACCAGCGACTGGTCCATCCCCGCCTGGCGAAAGCTCTCCAGGTCTTCGGGCATGGCGTGGGCGGTCAGGGCGACGATGGGGCTGTCCCGATTGGGTCCGCCCGCGCGGATGCGGCGGGCCGCCTCGATCCCGTTCAGGCGCGGCATGCTGATATCCATCAAGATCAGGTCGAACCGGCGCTGACCTGCGGCAGCGACGCCGGCAAGGCCGTCCTCCGCCTCAGTCACCTCGCAGCCCTGACGGCGCAGCATTTCGCGGGCGACCAGCCGGTTGATGGCGTTGTCCTCGACCATCAGGATGCTGAGCGCGGGACAACTGTCGCTGGCGACCGCCACCTGTGGCGCCGTGTCGGCCAGCACGGGTGCGACCTGCAGCGGCAGCGTGACCCGGAACGCAGTGCCCCTGCCCGGTTCGCTGGACACCGCGATCTGACCGCCCATGGCATCGACCAGGCCCTTGACGATGCTGAGCCCCAGCCCCGTCCCCTCGACCTTACGGTCGAAGGTCGAACCAAGCGTCACGAAGGCATCGAATATCCGGTCCAGATCGCCGGCGGGAATGCCGATCCCGGTATCAGTGACGCACAGGTCGACCGAACCCTGCGGTCCTGCCCTGTCCACCGTCACGGTGATCTGTCCGTTCTCGGTGAACTTGATGGCGTTTCCGACCAGGTTGACGACGATCTGTTCCAGCCGCGCCGCATCGCCCAGCACCGGCCCGTGATCATCGCCAGAATACATCGTCACAAGCCGGTTACCGGCAGCGTGCGCCTGTTCCTGCATGCCCAGAACCGCCGAATCGACCAGCGCGCGCAGATCCACCGGGTACTGTGCCAGAACCAGCTGTCCGCTGCGCGCCCGGGAGGTGTCCAGCACGTCGTTGACATGTCCCAGCAGCATGCGCCCCGAATGCTCCATCGCGGCGAGGTACTGGCGTTGGCGGTCGTCCAGTTCGGTCAGACCCAGCAGGTCCAGCAGCCCCAGAATGCCGTTCAGGGGGGTCCGCATCTCATGGCTCATGACGGCGATCATGCGGGTCTTGGCCTGCTCTCCGGCCACGGCACGGTCGCGCGCATCGATCAGCTCGGCCTCCTCGGCCGCGCGACGGGACACGTCGCGGACGAAGGCGACCACCAGCGGCCCATCCTCGCCACGAGAGACGGACATGGACAGCTCGACCGGGATGATGCGGCCCGATTTGTGCCGTGCGGTCGATTGCAGGATGTCGGGGCCCGTTTCAGAGACGCGCGTGGTGCCGTCCTGGACCCCGGCCAGAACCTCGCGCACCTTGGCGCGACGGTCATGCGGGGTCAGCAGGTCGACGACATCGGCGCCCACCACCTCGGCCCGGTCATAGCCATAGATACGCTGCGCGGCCGCGTTGAAACCCAGGATCCGCCCGTCGGGCCGCGCGACCAGGATCGCGTCGATCGACGCCTCGAACAACGAATGCAGGCGGTTGCTGACCGCAGCGATGCGGCGGTTTCGGTCGCCCGCCGTGCGCACCATCGCGGCCAGCACCACGACGCTGCCGGTCAGGACCATGAACAGCGGCACGACCAGCAGCGACAGGGTGGTCAGCGCGCGGGCTACGCCCTCGCGGCGCAGGGCCGATTTCTCGGCGAACAGCCGCACACCTTCCAGTGACACCTGTCGGACCATCGGAACGGCCGCGTCGATGGCGGGCACGATCCGGGGCAGGCCCGCGATGAGCCCGGCATCGTCGCCGTCGATCAGCGGAACCGCCGAATCCAAGGCAGACTGGATCGAATCCAGCGCCTCGGTCATTCCCGGTTCGGCGCGCAGCCTGTCATAGGTCCGCCCCTGCTGCAGCGTCTGGATGCGCGAATAGAAAATGTCGAACCGTCGCCGCAGATCCTGTGCCCGGTCCGCGCCGGCACCGTGCGCGGCCAGCAGCAGGGAGGCACGCTGCAGGGCCAGCACCTCGACCTCTGACTGGGCCAGGAACCACTGGGTGTTGTCGGTGGCCGCGGTCCCCATATCGTCGATCTGCCGGCGTGCGTCGACCTGCAACAGCCACACCGCCAGACCCAGAGCCAAGATCGCGCAGCCGAAAAAGGCGGGCATCAGCCTGACCGCGCGCGCGATGCGCGGGACGTGCAGGTCGGTGCCCACCGCGTCGATCATCGCGCAGCCTCGATGCGGACCAGCTGCCAGATGCTGCGGGAATAGATCACCTCGGATTGCAGGTCGGGATCGGAATCATAGGGATAGATGACCCATAGCGGCCCCTTGTCGCGCACGGACATCGCCTGCCCGTCCTGCTGAAAGGCCACGATGGGATAGTCCGCCGTCACCTCGTCCACGGGGATCTGCACCGCGTAATCGTTGATCGCCACGGCCGAGACCGTACCCGCATCGATGCCCGCATCGGTCAGGATCGCCTGCAACGGGACACCGGTGAAGGTCGGCTGCCCCTCTGTCCAGATGGTCGAGGTGGCAAAGCTGACCGGCCCAAGCGCCTGCAGCGCGGCCTGGTCATAGGTACGGGTACCGTCCGGGCCCTCGACGGTCAGCAGGGGGTCGTCGGCCAGCGCCGGACCCGCCAGCGCAAGCAAAAGGAAAAGGGCTGCGATCTTCATGGGGTTGCCTTTGGCAGGATGGGTCATGGGGTTGCGGTTCACGTCATCTTGACGACCGCAGCGCCATTCTGGCAGCGAAACCTTTCTAAAATCCTAGCGACCTGCCGATGAGCTTTACTGGTATGGAAGTATGGTATAATTTGGCGAAAAAGGGCCCGACATGATTCCGATCCGCGCTGCCACGACTGCCCAGCAGGTCCATGACTGGCTGTACCGCTGCGTGCTGCGCGGCGATCTGCTGCCCGGCACCCGCCTGTCCGAGATCGAGATCGCGGCCCAGGTCAATCTGTCGCGCCAGCCCGTCCGTGAGGCGTTCATCCGCCTTGCCGCCGACGGTCTGGCCGAGGTGCTGCCCCAACGCGGCACTTATATCGGGCGGATCTCGATGCGGGCGGTCCTGTCGGCGCGCTTCATCCGCGAGGCGGTCGAAAGCGACTTTGCCCGCCATGTGGCCGGGACCCGCCCGGATCTGACCGCGATGGCCGACGAACTGACCGTGCAGGAACGCTGCGACGTCGCAGGCGACGTGCCGGGGTTCATCGAATCCGACGACCGGTTTCACCGGGCCATGGCCCTGGCTGCGGATCAGGCAGCGGTCTGGCAGGACCTGGAGCGGCTCAAGGCACAGATGAACCGCCTGCGGCACCTGTCGATGCGCGTCTTTGACCGCAGCCAGACCATCGCCCAGCATCGCGCCGTCCTGACCGCCCTGCAGGCCGGAGACGCAGACGCGGCCGAAGATGCCATCCGCACGCATCTGCGCCAGATGCTGACCGAACTGCCGCAGATGGCTGCGGCGCATCCCGACTATTTCACCGACTGAAAGGCCCCGCCGCATGCCGCAATCCGACCCCCGCCCCGCCCGCATCCTGTCCATCGGAGAGGCCATGGTCGAGATGTCGCGCGCCCCCGATCCCGACCTGTGGCGGATGGGGTTTGCCGGTGACACGCTGAACACCGCCTGGTACCTGCGCCGCCTGCTGGATGATGCGTGGCAGGTCGATTACCTGACGCGCGTGGGCACCGGCGATTTTTCGATGCAGATGGTGGACTTCCTGCAGGCCGAAGGGTTGGACACCACCCACGTCACCCGCCTACCCGATGCCGAGATCGGCCTCTATGCCATCAGCCTGACCAACGGGGAACGCAGCTTTTCCTATTGGCGCGACAGTTCCGCGGCGCGGCGGCTGGCCGACGATCCGGCCCTGCTGCAGACGGCGTTGCAGGGCTGCGCAATGGCCTATCTGTCGGGGATCACGCTGGCGATCCTGCCGCCGCAGGGGCGCGACAGCCTGCTGCAGGCGCTGGACCGGGCGCGGCAGGCGGGGACCACGGTCGTCTTCGACACCAACCTGCGCCCGCGCCTTTGGTCCGACGCGGACACCATGCGCGCGCTCACGCAGGATGCCGCAAGCCGGGCGGACCTGGTCCTGCCCAGCTTCGACGACGAGGCCGCGCTGTTCGGCGATACCGATCCGCAGGCCACGCTGGACCGCTATCTGGCCTTGGGCGCGGCGCAGGTGGTGGTCAAGAACGGCGGCGGCCCGATCCTGTTCGGCGGGCGCGACGGCCACGGCTGCATCGACGATCTGAGCGTCGACACGCCCGTGGACAGCACCGCCGCGGGCGACAGCTTCAACGCGGGCTATCTGGCGGCGCGGCTGACGGGGACCGATTGCGCGGGCGCCATCCGGGCGGGCCATGCCTTGGGGCGGCAGGTCATCCGCCATCCCGGTGCGCTGATCCGGCAAGCGGTCGCGGACGCGCGGCGCTGACTACAGCACCGCGCCGATCTGCCAGGGCAGGAATTCGTGGTCGCCCAGACCCAGAGCCTCGCTGCGGGTGACCTCACCTGACGCGGTGCGCAGGATCAGGTCGACGATTTGGCGGCCCTTGTCCTCCAGGCTGACACCGGACAGCACATCACCGCAGTTCAGGTCCATGTCGTCGCGCATCGCGGCGAACAGCGCGTCATTCGTGGCCAGCTTGATGGTCGGCGCGGGTTTCGACCCAAAGGCCGATCCGCGCCCGGTGGTGAACACGATCAGCTGCGCCCCCCCGGCGATCTGGCCCGTGGCCGAGACCGGATCATAGCCCGGCGTGTCCATGAAGTTCAGCCCCGGTGCGGTGATGGGTTCGGCGTAATCCAGCACCGCGTTCAGCGGCGTGGCCCCCGCCTTGGCCACCGCGCCCAGGGATTTCTCAAGGATCGTGGTCAGCCCGCCCGCCTTGTTGCCGGGGCTGGGGTTGTTGTCCAGCGAGGCGCCGTTCATCGCAGCATACGCCTCCCACCAGCGCAGGCGGGCCAACAGCCGGTCGGCCAGCACGGGGTCCGCGGCACGGTCCAGCAGCAGGCGTTCCGCGCCGTGGATCTCTGGCGTTTCGGACAGGACGACCGACGCGCCCTGCGCCGCAAGGATGTCGCAGGCCACCCCAAGCGCGGGGTTGGCCGTGATCCCCGAAAACCCGTCCGATCCGCCGCATTGCAGCCCGATCCGCAGCGCGGAAGCGGGTGCAGGCGCGCGCGTGACGGCGTTCACCTGCGGCAGCATCTGGCGGACGCGGGCCTTGATCGCGTCGATGGTCGCGCGCGTGCCGCCATTGTCCTGGATCGTCAGCCCGTGAAAGCGCGCAGCTTGGCCCAGCTCCTGCTTCATGCGGGCGATCTGCATCACCTCGCAGCCCAGGCCCACGAACAGCGCGGCCCCGACGTTCGGGTGTCCGGCATGCCCGGTCAGCACGCGTTGCAGCGCGATCCAGCCCGGACCGCTGTCAGCCATGCCGCAGCCCGATCCGTGGGCAAAGGC
>NZ_BBPH01000038.1 GCF_000787695.1 Paracoccus sp. PAMC 22219
CTGAGGTGCCCCCCGAAATCTGGACACTGACGTAAGCTCTGTTTTTGCTGTCTGCTGATCTTCATCACGAGGGAGATCGACGATGTCGAAACGAAAGCAGCACGCCCCTGAGTTCAAGGCGAAGGTGGCACTTGAGGCGCTGAAAGGCGAGGAGACCGTGTCGGAACTGGCGAGCCGGTTCGGCGTGCATCCGACGATGATCAATCAATGGAAACGCGCGTTGCTCGATGGCGCGTCCGGTGTCTTTGAACGCGGTGGCCGCAAGGCGCCGGTGATCGATGAGGATCAGGTCCGGGATCTGCATGCCAAGATCGGAGAGCTGGCGGTGGCCAACTCTTTTTTGGAAAGAAAGCTGAAGCCTTGGGGCGGGAAATGAGGCGCGGCATGGTCGAACGCGACCATCCGGACCTGTCGATCGGCCAGCAGTGCGCTCTGCTACAGGTCCCTCGTTCGTCGTTTTACTATACGCTGCAAGGTGAAACGGACCAGAACCTCGCGCTGATGCGGTTGATCGACGTGCAGTTCCTCGACACGCCTTTCTTTGGCGTCCGTCAGATGACCTGGCACCTGCGCAACGTGGGCCACAAGGTGAACGAAAAGCGCATACGTCGGCTTATGCGCCTGATGGGGCTGATGCCGATCTACCAGAAGCCCAACACCAGCAGGCCAGCAAAAGGGCACAAGATCTATCCCTATCTGCTGCGCGGCCTGCGTGTGGACCGGCCAAATCAGGTTTGGTGTGTGGACATCACCTATCTGCCGATGCGTCGCGGGTTCCTCTACCTGGTGGCGATCATGGACTGGCACACCCGCATGGTCTTGGCGTGGCGGATCTCGAACACGCTGGACGTCGACTTCTGCGTCGAGGCGCTGAACGAGGCCATCTATCGGTTCGGACCGCCGGACATCATGAACAGCGATCAAGGGTCCCAGTTCACGTCGTTTGCCTGGACAGACCGCCTGCGACGGTCGGGCGTCCGCATCTCGATGGATGGCAAAGGCCGCTATCTAGACAACATCTTCATCGAGCGCTTGTGGCGCACCCTGAAATACGAGTGCGTCTACCTATATGCTTGGGAGACCGGATCGCAGGCACGCACCGGTGTCCGCAACTGGATGGAATTCTACAACCACCGCCGCCGCACAAGGCCCTTGGCGGCCGACCGCCGGCAGTGGTCTAC
>NZ_BBPH01000037.1 GCF_000787695.1 Paracoccus sp. PAMC 22219
GCGGCGGTGCGGGCGCGGTGGTCGCGCAGCGCGGCGGCAAAGGCGGTGAACGCCCCCGCCACCCCGGCGACCCAGCCCAGCAGCATCGCCATCGCGCCCAGGCCCAACGCCCCGGCCAGCAGGCGCCGGTCGGGTGGCGCGGCCTGGCACCCCCAGACCGGTGCGCCATCGACGCGGATCCAGGGACCGGATTCCTGTTGCACGAACAGCCGCGGCTCGCTGCAGAACCGCGCCAGCGTGCGGGTGATCGAGGCGAGGCCCGCGGCCTGGCTGCCGCCTCCGACGGATTGCACCTCGGCCGCGGGATAGGTCAGGTCGGGCGACTGGATGCGCACCGACAGCCGCGCCCCTTGGGACAGGTCGGGCCTGCCGCCGCCGGTCAGGGTGATCACCGTCTGCCGCCAGCCGGGCGGCAGGTCGGGCGCCGCGCGCAGTTGGGTCTGGGACAGGCCATCGGGCAGGGCGCTGCCCGCGTCCAGACTGTCGGCCAGCGCCAGCCCGGCGATATAGGCGCGGTTCAGATGCCCGTCCCACGCCGCATCGCTGGCGGTCCACAGCCAGACGGCACCGCCGCCCGCCAGCATCGCCAGCACGACCCACAGGCTGGCCACCACCCGCAGCGACAGGCGGTCAGTCAGCGTCACGCGCAACCTCGGACGACAGCACATAGCCCAGGCCGCGTTCGGTGCGGATCAGTGCCGGATCGGTCTTTTGCCGGAGGCGGCCGACCAGCACGTCGATGGCGCGCCCCTCGGCCGCGTCGTCATCGTCCAGCGCGGCGGCGATCTCGTCGCGGGTCAGGGGGATCAGCGGGTTGGCCAGGAACACCCGCAGCAGCGCGGTTTCCCGCGAGGACAGGCTGACCTGCCAGCCACCGGGGGCCGTCACCTCGTCGCGCCGCGCGTCATAGCGCCAGCCCGCAAAGCGCAGCACGCTGTCGCGCTTGCGGTGCGACAGGCTGGGCGCGCGGCCCGCGCGGCGCAGCACCGCCCGGATGCGCGCCAGCAGCAGGTCGGGGTTGAAGGGTTTGGCGATGTAATCGTCGGCGCCGACCTCGTATCCGGCCATGCGCTGATGGTCGGCGGACAGGGCGCTGACCATGATGATTGGTACGTCCTGCGCTTCGCGGATCTCGGCGCAGATGGTGACGCCGTCGTCATCGCCCAGGGACACGTCCAGCAGGATCAGGTCCACTCGGCCGCCGCGCAGCGCGGCCAGCGCGGTCGCGCGGCTGTCGGCGCGCGACACGTGAAAGCCGTGACGCTGCAGATAGGCGGCCAGCATGGCGGCCATGTCGGCATCATCCTCGACCAGCAAAAGGCGGTGCAGGCTCATCAAAGGTCCTCCGTCCCGTGATCTAGCATCGCAGGAATGGGTTACGTAACAGTTTGTAACATAACGCTGCGAAATCTGCTGAACGCATGGCTGCGCTGCGTTGCGGACATGGCTGGGCTTGCGGCATGATCGAACCACACGCGGATCACCGAATCCGCGCGGGATAGATCTGGGAGGATCCATGAACATCAAATCCGTTCTGGCGGCTTCGACCGCCGTGATGCTGGCTGCGCCGGCGATGGCCGAACCCACCGCCGAGGTGCTGCACTGGTGGACGTCCGGCGGCGAGGCGAAATCGGTCGCCGTCCTGCAGGAACAGTTCGCGGCCGAGGGCGGCACCTGGACCGACATGCCCGTGGCCGGCGGCGGCGGTGACGCCGCGATGACCGCGCTGCGCGCCCGCGTTCTGGCCGCAACGCGCCGACCGCCGTTCAGCTGAAGGGCCCCGCGATCCAGGAATGGTACGAGGAGACCGGTCTGGCCGACATCGGCACTGTTGCCGAGGAGAACGGCTGGGACGCCGTCCTGCCCGCGCAGATCGCCGCCCACATGAAGTGCGAGGACCAGTGGTGCGCCGCACCCGTGAACGTTCACCGCGTGAACTGGATCTGGGGCAACAAGCAGATCCTGGACGAGAACGGCATCGAGATGCCGACCACCTGGGAAGAGTTCAACGCCGCAGCCGAAAAGCTGCAGGCCGCGGGCATCACGCCGCTGGCCCATGGCGGCCAGAACTGGCAGGACGCGACCATCTTCGAGACGGTCGTGCTGGGCCTTGGCGGACCGGAATTCTACCAGCAGGCGCTGGTCGACCTGGACACCGAGGCGCTGACCTCGGACACGATGAAGCAGGTCTTCGACCAGATGCGGACCATCCGCGGCTATGTCGACGACAACTTCTCGGGTCGTGACTGGAACCTGGCCACGGCCATGGTCATGAACAACGAGGCCGCCTTCCAGATCATGGGCGACTGGGCCAAGGGCGAATTCCTGGCCGCGGGCAAGCAGCCGGGCGTCGATTTCGTCTGCGCGCCTACCCCGGGCGAGGGCTTTCTGTACAACGTCGACAGCTTTGCCTTCTTCGAGCTGGAAGGCGAGGACAAGCAGCAGGGCCAGGCCCTTCTGGCCAGCCTGATCATGGGCCCGGACTTCCAGAAGACGTTCAACCTGAACAAGGGGTCGGTCCCGGCCCGCACCGACGTGGCTCTGGACGATTTCGACGATTGCGCGAAACAGTCGAACGCCGACATGACCGCGGATGCGGAAAACGGCTCTCTGCTGCCCAGCTATGCGCATGGGATGGCGCTGCGCGGCGCACCGGCCGGTGCGATCACCGACGTGGTGACCGCGCATTTCAACAGCGACATGTCGTCGGATGACGCCGTGCAGCAACTGGCCGACGCGGTCGCAAACTCGATGTGATCACGGCCTGACGACCCCGCGCCCCTGTCCGGGCGCGGGGTTTTTCTTTGGGGGTTTACCGGAAATGGAATGGCTTGAACGCAACGTGCCCAAGGTCGTCTTGGCGCCGTCCTTCGTGGCGATCCTGGTCTTTGTCTATGGCTTCATCGCCTGGACGGCCTGGATCAGCTTTACGCGCTCGCGGCTGATGCCGCGCTATGAACTGGACGGTGTGACGCAATATCAGCGGCTGTTCGACGCCCCCCGGTGGGACGTGGCGATGAACAACCTGTTCATCTTCGGTGGCCTGTTCATCGTGATCTCGATGGTGATCGGGCTGACGCTGGCCATCTTCCTGGACCAGAAGATCCGGGCCGAGGGCGTGCTGCGCACCATCTATCTGTATCCCATGGCGCTGTCGCTGATCGTGACCGGCACCGCCTGGAAATGGATCCTGAACCCGGGCCTGGGCATCCAGCAGGCGATCCGCGGTTGGGGGTTCGAGAATTTCACCTTCGACTGGCTGATCAAGCCCGAAATGGCGATCTATACCGTCGTGCTGGCCGCCGTCTGGCAGGCCTCGGGCTTTGTGATGGCGCTGTTCCTGGCCGGCCTGCGGTCGGTGGACACGGAAATCATCCGCGCGGCCCAGGTCGACGGCATTCCCACGCACCGCATCTATTCCGCGATCATCATCCCGACGATGGCGCCGATCTTTCTGTCGGCCTTCATCGTGCTGGCGCACCTGGCCATCAAGGCGTTCGACCTGGTCATCGCGCTGACCGGCGGCGGCCCCGGCTATGCCACCGACCTGCCCGCGACCTACATGTACGCCATGGCGTTCTCTCGCGGCGATCTGGGGCAGGCGGCGTCCAGCGCCATGATCATGATGATGGTCATCTTTGCCATCGTGGTTCCCTATCTCTACAGCGAATTGAGGCCGCGCCATGACAAGTAAGACCGTGTTGCGGTGGGGCCTGTACGGGATCCTGATCCTGTTCGCCCTGTTCTATCTGATGCCGCTGTTCGTCATGCTGACGACATCGCTGAAATCCCTCGAGGAAATCCGCACAGGCAGCCTGCTGGCCCTGCCGCGCGAGATCACCTTCGCCCCCTGGGCCGAGGCCTGGTCGACCGCCTGCGCCGGCACCCAGTGCGAGGGTCTGCGCCCGTTCTTCTGGAACTCGGTGCTGATGGCCGTCCCCGCGGTGATGATCTCGACCATCATCGGGGCGCTGAACGGCTATGTCTTCGCCCAGTGGCGCTTTCGCGGCGCGAACCTGTTCTTTGCCGCGATCCTGTTCGGCTGCTTCATCCCGTTCCAGGTGGTGCTACTGCCGATGGCGCAGATGCTGGGCCTGATGGGGCTGGCCGGCACCATTCCGGGGCTGATCTTCGTCCACGTCATCTATGGCCTGGGCTTCACCACGCTGTTCTTCCGCAACTACTATGTCACCATTCCGCAGGAACTGGTGCGCGCGGCCAAGGTCGACGGGGCAGGGTTCTTCCGCATCTTCTGGTCGATCTTCCTGCCGATCTCTCTGCCGATCATCACCGTTTCGGTGATCTGGCAGTTCACGCAGATCTGGAACGACTTCCTGTTCGGCGTCAGCTTCAGCGGGGCCGGGTCGCAGCCCGTGACCGTCGCGCTGAACAACATCGTCAACTCCACCACCGGCGTCAAAGCCTACAACGTGGACATGGCCGCGGCGATCATCGCCGCCCTGCCCACGCTGCTGGTCTATGTCGTCGCCGGCAAATACTTCATCCGCGGCCTGACCGCCGGCAGCGTCAAGGGATAAGCCATGCCCATTCTGGAAATCGACCACCTGCAGAAAGCCTATGGCGACACCCATATTCTGCACGACATCAACATCAGCATCGACGAGGGCGACTTCCTGGTGCTGGTCGGCCCGTCGGGCTGCGGCAAG
>NZ_BBPH01000036.1 GCF_000787695.1 Paracoccus sp. PAMC 22219
GACGGGGGGTCCGGGGGGCTGGCCCCCCGGCCTCCGCGGGACGCAATCAGGCGTCCAGCTTGCTCACCCGGGCTGCGGACTTGGCGATCTCGATCCGGCGCGGCTTCAGTGCCTCGGGGATCTCGCGGACCAGGTCGATATGCAGCATGCCGTCCAGATGGCTGGCACCGTCGACGCGGACATGGTCGGCCAGCGTGAACTTGCGTTCGAACGCACGCGTCGCGATGCCGCGATGCAGGAAGGTCCGGCCTTCGTCCTCGTCGGCCTTGCGGGCCGAGACGATCACGGCGCCGTCGCGGACCTCGACGGTCAGGTCGTCGGCGGCAAAACCGGCCACGGCGATCGAGATGCGATAGGCATCCTCGCCGGTCTTCTCGATGTTGTAGGGGGGATAGGTGGTGCTGGCCACGTCGGCGGTCATGGCGCGGTCCATGACGTCGGCCAGACGATCAAAGCCGACAGAGGCCCGGTACAGCGGGGTCAGGTCGAAATTACGCATGTGTCACATCCTGTTCAAAGCGATGTCAGGGTTGCCCCCCGAAACCGGGCGGGCAGGAAACCGACGCCATCATGGCCGCCGGTCCCCTGAATCTAGATCGCCCGAACCGGGTTTCAAGCCCCCAGGGCTGCGGGTTTCGGCCCACCCGTGGCCCAGTCCAGCAGCTCGACCGTATGCACCACCGGAACCGCGGTTCCGCCGCCGATCTGCATCATGCAGCCGATATTTCCAGCGGCGATCACCTCTGGCGCGACCGCCTCCAGCGTCTCGACCTTGCGGGCCTTGAGTTCCGACGACAGTTCCGGCTGCAAAAGGTTGTAAGTGCCGGCCGATCCACAGCACAGATGCGGGTTCGCGGGTTCCAGCACCGTGAACCCCATGCCGGACAGCAGGTCCTTTGGCGCAGACTTGATCTGCTGGCCGTGTTGCAGCGAACAGGCCGAATGATAGGCGACGCGCATCCCGCGGCCCCCATCGCCCACGCGATCCGGCAAACCCAGCCCGACCAGAAATTCAGTCACGTCGCGGGCAAGGCCGGCCACGCGGCGGGCCTCGGCCTCCATCGGGTCGCCCTTGAACAGGTGCCCGTAATCCTTGATCGTCGTCCCGCAGCCCGAGGTGTTGATGATCACCGCGTCCAGCGCACCGCCCTCCTCGGCCGCCAGCAGGCGGCTGATGCTGTCGCGGGCGCGGGCCTTGCCGTCGGCCTCCTGCCCCATGTGCAGGGTCAGTGCGCCGCAGCAGCCAAAGTCCTGCGGAATGACCACCTCGACCCCGGCGCGCTGCAGCAGGCGGATGGTGGCGTCGTTGATGTCGGTGTTCAGCGTCCGCTGCGCACAGCCGATCATCAACGCGACCCGCGCCCGCCGCGTGCCCTGCGCCGGGAAGGTCTGGCCGACATCGTTGCGGCTGGCCGGCGGCAGGGATTTCGGCGCCATGTCCAGCATCGCGCGCAGGCGGCGATCCGGCATCAGCCCCTTGAAGGGCCGCGCGATCTTGGCGCCCATCAGCGCCAGCCGGAACCGGCCCGGATGCGGCAGCACGAATTTCAGCACCCACCGCAGGGCGCGATCCATGAACGGGCGGCGATAGGTGTCCTCGATATGCTCGCGCGCATGTTCCAGCAGGTGGCCGTAATGGACGCCCGACGGACAGGTCGTCATGCAGGACAGGCAGCCCAGGCAGCGGTCGATGTGCTTGACGGTCTTTTCATCCGCAGGGCGGCCCGATTCCAGCATCTCCTTGATCAGGTAGATGCGGCCGCGGGGGCTGTCCAGCTCGTCCCCCAGCACCTGATAGGTCGGGCAGGTCGCCGTGCAAAAGCCGCAATGCACGCAGGTCCGCAGGATCTTGTTGGACCGCGCGGTCAGCGGGTCGGACAGCTGTTCGGGCGAAAAATGGGTCTGCATCAGGCAAGACTTCCAAACAGGCCGCGCGGGTCAAAGCGCGCCCGCAGGTCACGCTCCAGCCGGTCGGTCAGGGCGTCGGGGGCGGGCAGGATGCCCGGCGCGCCGGAGATGCGGCGGGCATGGCCCGAAAAGGTCG
Source organism: Paracoccus sp. PAMC 22219 (assembly GCF_000787695.1). Lineage (GTDB taxonomy): Bacteria > Pseudomonadota > Alphaproteobacteria > Rhodobacterales > Rhodobacteraceae > Paracoccus. The sequence goes on from NZ_BBPH01000036.1 coordinate 2,045, forward strand.
GCAGATCGGGCATCTGCCCGCGCGGCAGGCGCACATGGATCAGCGCGCCGCCCCAGTCCAGCGACAGGGGTTCGGGCAGGCGTTCCAGCAACGCCGGCGCCTCGCTTGGCCGGCAGGTGATGCGCCAGGTGTCCATGTCGGGATCAGGGGTATCATTACTAAGAAGACGCCAAGCCTCGGGGTCACCCTCCTGCACCGTGCCGAACGCGGACAGGCGCGCGGTCAGGTCTGCGGCGCGGGCCTTGACGGACGCGGCCAGCCCTTCCACCCGGATCAGCGCGCCGTGACCGGGCAGCCACCCCGCCCCCGACACGTCAAACGGACCGCCAAGCGCGCTGGACAGCGCCGGGATGGCCGCCGCCGCGTCCAGGTCCGGCAGGGCCAGGGTGGCGGTCACGGGCGGCAGGGGGGCGGTGCGGAAACTGATCTCGGTCAACGCGCCCAAGGTGCCGCGGCTGCCGGCCATCAGCTTGACCAGGTCATAGCCGGTGACGTTCTTCATCACCCGGCCACCGTTGCGGACAACCTGCCCCTGCCCGTCGACGAACCGCACGCCGATCATCGCGTCGCGCGCGGCCCCGGCCTGGACCCGGCGCGGGCCGCTGGCATTGGTGGCGGCCACGCCGCCAATGGTCGACCCGGCCGCGGCCGAGGGTTCGAACCCCAGCATCTGGCCCTCGGCGGCCAGGGTCTGGCGCACCTCCTCCAGCGTGGTGCCGGCGCGCACGACCAAGGTCAGCGCCTCGGGCTCGTACAGGGTCACGCCAATCAGGGCGGACGTGTCGATCCGGTCCCCCTGCCCTTCGCCCGGCCACAGGCGCGTCGCGCCGCCGGTCACAGAGATCGGGCCACGGGCGTCGCGGATCATCTGGGCCAACTGGCCCTCGGTCTCAGGCCGCATCGGCGGGCCGGTTCAGGCGGCGGTCGCGGCGCGGCGCGCTGACGTCCAGCGGGAACACCTTGGCGGCGTTCAGCAGCCAGTGCGGATCGAACGCGTCCTTGACCAGCATCTGCGCCTCAAGGTCGGCGGGGTCGAACTGTTCGCTCATCAGGTCTCGCTTTTCGATGCCGACGCCATGTTCGCCGGTCAGGCAACCACCGACCTTGATGCACAGGCGCAGGATGTCGGCGCCAAGCGCCTCGGCCAGGTCCAGGTCGCCCGGCTTGTTGGCGTCATAGATGATCAGGGGATGCATGTTGCCGTCGCCCGCGTGGAAGACGTTCGACACGGCCAGCCCGTATTGCCGCGACAGATCGCCGATGCCCGAAAGCACGGTGGGCAGGGCCGTCACCGGGATGGTGCCGTCCAGGCAGATATAGTCGCCCATGCTGCCCATCGCGCCAAAGGCCGATTTCCGGCCCTTCCAGATGCGGGCGGATTCGTCGTCGGACCGGCTTTCGCGGAACTCGACCGGGTCAAAGGTCATGGCGATGTCGCGGATCAGGGTCAGCTGTTCGTCGATCTCGGCGGGTGTGCCCTCGACCTCGACGATCAGCAGGGCCTCGCAATCGGGGTATCCGGCGCCGGAAAACTCCTCGGTCGCCTTGATGCAGGGGCTGTCCATGAACTCGATCGCGACGGGGATGATGCCCGCGCGGATGATCGCGGCCACGCAGGCGCCCGCCGTTTCGGCGGCGTCGAACCCGATCAGTGCGGGGCGCGCGCCCGCCGGTTTCGGCAGGATGCGCAACGTCGCCTCGGTCACGATGCCCAGCTGGCCCTCGGACCCGCACACGACGCCCAGCAGGTCCAGCCCCGGCCCCTCGCCCATCGGGCCGCCCAGATGCACGACCGAACCGTCCATCAGCACGACCGTGACTCCCAGCAGGTTGTTGGTGGTGACGCCGTATTTCAGGCAATGCGCGCCGCCGGAATTCATCGCGATGTTGCCGCCGATGGCGCAGGCCAGCTGGCTGGACGGGTCGGGCGCATAAAAGAACCCCAGGCCGTCCACCGCACCGGACACCGACAGGTTCGTGCGCCCCGCCTGGACCCGGATCAGCCGGTCGCCGGGCGCAATCTCCAGCACGTCGGTCATGCGCGACAGGCCGATGACGACCGCGTCCGCCGTGGGCATGGACCCGCCCGCAAGGCTGGTCCCCGCGCCGCGCGGCACGACCGGCACGCGCAGGTCGTGGCACAGGCGCAGCAGGCGCGACACCTCCTCGGTGCTGCGGGGCAGCACGACGGCCAGCGGCGCGCAGCGATAGGCCGACAGCGCGTCGCATTCATAGGCCCGCGTTTCCGCCGGGTCGTCGATGACCGCGCCGGGCAGCGCAGTCCGCAACGCGTCGGTGATCGCCTGCCTGCGCGCCAGAACGGTCGCGTCGGGTGGGGGCATCTGCATCATGGCCGGTTCTCCTCCCTGCCTGTCGTCATGACGGTATGCCGCGTCGCTGGGGGTTTCAAGGCGCACCGTCCGGCCCTAATGTCGCGTCATGAACCTGCTTGACCAGTTTGCCGCCTATCCGATGGCCCTGCGCGACATGGTCGCGCTGGCGTTCCTGTTCATCTCCTGGCTGGGAATCGGCTGGTTCACGGAACGCCCGCCTGCGGGGCGGCCGTCGGTATCGGTGCTGATGACGCGGTACCGGCGCGAATGGATGCGCCATTTCGTCGACCGCGAACCGCGCATCTTCGACGGCAACATCCTGGCCAGCCTGCGCGAGGGCACGGCGTTCTTTGCCAGCGCCTGCATGATCGCCACGGGCGGCCTGCTGGCGCTGATCGGCAATGGCGAACGCCTGCGCAGCGTCGCCAGCGGGCTGGAGCTGAACCCCACCTCCGACACCGGGTGGGAGCTGCGCCTGCTGGTGCCGATGTTCTTCGTGGTGAACGCGTTCCTGAAATTCGTGTGGGCGCACCGGCTGTTCGGTTATTGCGCGGTGATGATGGCGGCGGTGCCAAACCGGCCCGACCACCCCGACGCGATGGACCGCGCCATGCAGGCCGCCGATCTGAACATCACCGCCGCCCGCAGCTTCAATGCCGGGCTGCGCAGCGTCTATTTCGCGCTGGCGGCGCTTGGCTGGCTGACAGGCGCCTGGACGCTGATGCTGGGAACGGCGATCGTGCTGTGGGTCACGTGGCGGCGCGAATTCGCGTCGACCTCGCGGCAGGTCATCCTGCGGTCGCTGCCGCCCCCGGTGCTTTCAGCCGGGCTTTCCGGTCCTGTCGAACAGCGAACGCCAGCACGACGGCCCCCGCAGCCGTAAGCGCCACGCCCACCAGCCCCGCGCCCGCCAGCCCCACCCCGCCGCCAGCGCCAGCCCGGCCAGGAACGGCCCCAACGCGTTGGCCGCGTTGAAGGCCGCGTGGTTCATTGCCGCCGCCATGTTCTGCGCCGACCCCGCCACGTCCATCAGCCGCGTCTGCAGCGGAATGACCAGCCCCGCCCCGGCGGCGATCAGGAAGGACGACAGCACCATCAGCGGCCAGCTGCCCACGACCAGGGCCGCGAACCCTTGGGTCGCGGCCATCGCGGCCAGGCTGGCGAATGCCGCGCGGTCGATGCCCAAAATCTCGGTCAGGCGACCGGCGCCCCAGGTGCCAAGCGTGCCCCCCACGCCAAAGGCCGCCAGCGTCAGCGGGATGACATATCCCGGCGCATCGGTCGTGGCCAGGATCGCCGCCGTCAGGAAGGCATAGACCGCGAACAGCCCGCCGAATCCGATGGCCCCCACGGCCAGCACCCACAGGACGCGCGGGTTGCGCAGGGCGGCCAGCTCGTCCCACGGACGGGCATTGGGATTGCCGCCCACACGCGGCGCCACGCGCAGGATCAGCCAGGCCGACAACAGCGCGATCACGCCGGGCAGCGCGAACCCCCACCGCCAGCCGATGCTTTGCCCCATCCAGCCCGCCAGCGGCACGCCGAAGATGTTGGCGATGGTCAGGCCCAGCAGGACCCGCGCCGCCCCCCGCGCCCGCTGCCCGGCGGGCAACGCGTCGGCGGCATACAGCATGGCCACGCCCAGGAACCCGCCATGCGGCAGGCCGGCCAGGAACCGCACGCCGACCAGCGATGCCAGCCCCGGCATAAAGGCCGCAAGCAGGTTCACCAACCCATAGAACGCCATCAACGCCGCCAGATAGCGCCTGCGCGGCAGCCGCGCGCCCAGCATCGCCGTCACCGGCGCGCCGACCACGACGCCAAGCGCATAGGCGCTGATGACATGGCCCGCCTGCGGTTCGGTCAGGGCCAGGTCGGCGGCGAAATAGGGCAGCAGCCCCATCGCCGCGAATTCCGACGTGCCGATGGCAAAGGCGCCAAGCGCCAGCGCCAAGATGGCGGCGCGGAAATCAGGGGTGGAGGTCATGGGGCATTCCTGGGACGGGGGGTGTTAGCCCTCACATCAGCTTGGGCCCGGTTTGGCAAGCCCCACGCGGACAGGTCAGCCTTGCATCATGTGCAAGGCATCACAGCAGTCCCCGCTGCACCGCGATCCAGATCGCCAGCGCGGCCACCACCAGCACCCCGAACGCGACCGATGCGCCAAAGCTGACCGCCCTGCCCTGCCAGCGGGTGATCTCGCCCAAGGGGCGCAGATGCGCGGCCAGCGCCGCGTGATCGCGCGCCAGGCGGTCGGCGGGCAGCTGTCGCGCGACCTTGGGCTGGGCGGACAGGCGGTCGGCCTCGGCCAGGCGGGCGGCACGGCGGCGCAGGCCAGCGGGCAGCGCACCCCCACGACGGCGCAGCATCGCATGCAACGGCGGGCGTTCACCGCGCCGCGCGCCGCCGAACCGGGACGCGATCAGGACCGCGATCTCGTCGGCCATGACGGGGATGTCTTCGAAGCTGTGGCCCTTGCGCATCATCAGGGCAGGATAGACGGGATGGCAGCCGCGCGCCAGACGCCGTAAGCTGCACAGATGAAGCTGAATCACACCGTCGCGGGCCCCGAGGGTGCCCTTCCCGTCCTGCTGGTGCACGGACTGTACGGCCAGGGCCGCAACCTGGGCGCGCAGGCCCGCAGGCTGGCGCAGACGCGCCGCGTGGTCACCGTTGATCTGCGCAACCATGGCGACAGCCCGCAGGACATGGATGCCGATTATCCGGCGCTGGCGGGCGATCTGGCCCAACTGATCGCCGATCTGGGCGGGCAGGTCGACCTGGTCGGCCATTCGATGGGCGGCAAGGCGGCGATGGTGCTGGCCCTGACCCAGCCGGATCTGGTGCGGCGGCTGGTGGTCATGGACATCGCGCCCCTGACCTATGACCACGACCAGACCCGCTATATCGACGCAATGGAGGCGCTGGACCTGTCCGCGATCACCCGCCGCAGCCAAGCCGATGCCGCGATGTCCGCGCAGGTGCCCCAAGCCGGCGTACGCGCGTTCCTGCTCCAGAACCTGGATCTGAAGGCCGCGCCGCCCGCGTGGAAGCTGAACCTGCCGGCCCTGCGCGCGGCCATGCCGCAGATCGTGGGCTGGCCCGCCGACCTGCCGCAGGGCAGCTTTCCCGGCAAGGTCATGGCCCTGCGCGGCGCGCAATCCGATTTCGTCGACGATGCCGGAGAGGCCGCCCTGCGCGCGCATTTCCCGCAGGCGCGGGTCGTCACGCTGAAGGATGCGGGTCACTGGCTGCATGCCGACGCGCCCGAAGCCGTGGCCGAAACGCTGGTCAGCTTTCTGGGCGACGGCCGCTAGCAGCGCAGATCGACCAGCGCCACCGCCGAATGGGGGCCGCCCTTCGGGGTCAGGCTGTTGACGATGGGCCGGCATCCGGTGGCCTGGGCCGCGGCCTGCATCATCAGGTCCGGCACGCGCCCGCGATCGGCGCGGCGCAGACGATCAAGCCTGATCACCTGCGCCTCGGTCCCGCGGGGATAGACGGCAAAGCGCATCCCGTCGACGGTCACGTCCTGACGGGTGGCTGCCAGAAAACCCGGCGACGGGGTGGTGCAGCCCGACAGGGCCAGCATCAGGACAAGGGGGGCGGTCACGCGGATCATGCCCCCATCATCGCCCGCCAAGGTTAACGGCAGGTTAATCCTGCCGCTGTTCCTCCAGCCGGTCGGCCAGCGATTCGGCGCGGGCGGCCAGTTCGGCCATTGCCTCGCGCAGGTCGGCGGGGATCACGGGAACCTCGACGCGGGGCGGGTTCTGCTGCAGCCGGTTGATATGGCGTTCGGCCTTTTCGGCGCGATCCTCCAGCGTGGCAAAGCGGTCGGCCAGCATCAGCCCCGCCAGCAGCAGCAGCCGCGGCTCGGGGACGCGCCCGGCCTGTTCCAGGATCTGGCGCGCCTCTCCGTCCAGGATGGCGGCGGCGCGCTGCAGCAGGCGCTCTTCGCCATCGGCGGCGCCGACGCGGTATTCCTTGTGTCCGATGGTGAATTCGACCTCGGCCATGTCAGCGCTCCTCGTGGTTGGGCGGCAGATCCTCGGGCAGACCGCCCGCATCTCCCCCGGCCTCGTCCGGCACGGTGCCGTCCAGGATCGGCGGTTCGTCGGCCAGCAGGCGTTCCAGCTCTGCCATGATCTCGCTCATCTGCGCCATCTCGGCGGCGCGGGCGGCGCGCAGGGCGGACAGTTCGGCCTGCAGGGCGGCCATCTGTTCGTCGGCGCCGATGCCGCCGGTTTCCTGCGCTTCCAGCAGGTCGCGGTTGGCACCGATCAGTTCCTCGTTGGCGGCGGACAGGCCCGCGGCCTGTTCGGTCGCGGCGTCCAGGCGGGCCTGCAGCCCGGCCAGGGCGCCGTCATCGGCGACCGGGGCGGCGGCGGCAGGACGCGGGGCCGCGTCAAGCATCTTGTCCATCCGGTCAAGCGCGGCGCGCAGCCTGCGTTCGCTGGCAGTGATGTCGCTCATGGCGCGGGTCCTTTGGTGGTGTCTGTCAGACGTTTTCGCATTGCGGGCCCGGTAAGACAAGAACGGGCGGGAAAACCCGCCCGTTCCTTTGGTGATTTTGGCTCAGCGCAGCTCTCGATGCTCGGCCATCAGGCCCTTGACCAGGGCATAGCATGCGCCCAGCAGCACGATGGCGAAGGGAAAGCCCGTCGACACGGCCATGGCCTGCAGCGCGACCAGACCGCCGCCCAGCAGCAGGGCGATCGCGACCGCCCCCTCGATGGCGACCCAGAAGATGCGCTGCGGGACGGGTGCGTTGATCTTGCCGCCCGCCGCGATCGTGTCGATCACCAGCGATCCGCTGTCGGACGAGGTGATGAAGAACACGATCACCAGCACGATCCCCACCAGCGAGGTGATGGAGGCCAGCGGCAGCTGACCCAGCATGGTGAACAGCTCCAGCTCCAGCGGGGCGTCCAGGATGCCGGTGAACCCGCCGATGGTCATGTCGATGGCGGTGCCGCCAAGCGCCGTCATCCACAGGATCGAGATCAGCGACGGCACGATCAGCACCGCGATCAGGAACTGCCGCACGGTGCGGCCGCGGCTGACGCGGGCGATGAACATGCCCACGAAGGGCGACCAGCTGATCCACCACGCCCAATAGAACGCGGTCCAGCCGTGGCGGAAGTTGTCGTCCGTGCGGCCGAAGGGGTTCGACAGCGGGATCAGTTCCGCCCCATAGGCGCCCAGGTTGCTGAAGAAGCCGCCCAGGATGGCCAGCGTCGGTCCGACGGCGATGACAAAGACCAGCAGCACGATGGCCAGGATCATGTTCAGCTCGGACAGGCGCTTGACGCCCTTTTCCACGCCAAGGACGACGGACGCCCCGGCGACGCAGGTGATGCCCACGATCAGCAGGATCTTGTTCAGGCCGTTGTTCTGGAACCCGAACAGATAGGCCAGACCGGCCATCGCCTGTTCCGCGCCCAGTCCCAGCGAGGTCGCAAGGCCAAAGATCGTGGCCAGCACGGCCAGGATGTCGATGATGTGGCCCGGCCAGCCCCAGATGCGTTCGCCGAAGATCGGATAGAACACCGACCGCAGCGTCAGCGGCAGTCCCTTGTTATAGGCGAACAGCCCCAGCGCCAGCGCCACGACCGCATAGATCGCCCAGGGGTGCAGACCCCAGTGGAAGATCGTCGCGGCCATGCCGATGCGGCGCGCGGCCTCGGGGTCGTCCACGGCGCCGCCCAGGGGGGCCCAGTCGGTGCGCACGCCGCCCTCGGTGACGGCACCGCCCAGCGCGGCCTCGAAATGGCCCAGCGGTTCGCTGACGCCATAGAACATCAGGCCGATGCCCATGCCCGCCGCAAACAGCATCGCGAACCAGCCGGTCAGGCTGAAATCGGGCGTGGCATCGGGTCCGCCAAGACGGATCCGGCCAAGCGGCGACACGATCAGCGCCAGGCACAACAGCACGAAGACGTTGCCGGCCAGCATGAAGAACCAGTCAAGATTTGCCGTCAGCCCGTCGCGCAGCCCGCCGAACAGCGGTTCCAGCTGGCCGGGAAACAACAGCGTGACGGCGGTGAACATCACCACCGCGGCGGCAGAGATGCCGAAGACCGGGTTGTGGATGTCAAAGGGCACCTTGCCCTGGTGTTCGATATTGTCCTGACCGATCGTATAGTCGGTCTCGATGATCTCTGTCGGGCCTCGGGCTCGGGCAGCGGCTCGATGCCGTCATCGGGGGTGGGCTCGGCCTTGGGCGGCGGGGCCTTGGGCGTCAGGGGCGGGTAACGTCCGCTTAGCGCGTCCTGTTCGCGCGTCCGGTCGCGGGGCGTTCCCGGACCTTTCGGTGGTGTCTGTGACATCTGTCCCTTTCAGATTTGGTCTCGATCGGGTGGCAGGTCCTTGGACCCTTGGCGGAAATCCGCCGCGGCGGCTCACTCCTTCTCACATTTCGGTCAGAAAGGCCACCGCCGGGCATTCGGTTCCCGGCCCCGCCGTCGGCCCGACCGTTGACTTTGGCCGCGACCGCGCCCAAGCATTCGCGTTTTGCGCCTTGGCGAGGACCCCATGGGAAAAGTGCATCGCAGCTTTGTCGTGATCGGGCTGGGCGCCTTTGGCAGCGTGGTGGCCGCGGAACTGGCGCGGTTCGGCAACCAAGTGATGGGCATCGACAAGGACCCGCGGCGCGTGGCCGCCCTGGCCGAACAGCTGCCCGCATCGCTGATCCTGGACGCCACGGACGAAGGCGCGCTGCGCGAAGCGGGCGTCGACCGCTATGACGTGGGGCTGGTGTCGATCGGCAACAACCTGGAAAGCAACGTGATCGCCGCGATGAACCTGCGGCTGGTGGGCGTGGGCACGGTCTGGGCCAAGGCCGACAACCGCACCCATCACCGCATCCTGTCCAAGATCGGTGCCGACCGCGTGGTCATGCCGGGGCTGGAGATGGGCCGCCACACCGCGCAGATGCTGAACAACCCGGCGGTCCAGGATTATGTCAGCCTGGGCAACGGCTATTCGGTGGTGAACCTGATGATCCCGCACCGGCTGTCCGGCCGCACCCTGTCCCAGTTGAACCCCGGTCCGGGGATCGAGATTCTGGGCATGATGCGCGGCACCGAATATCGCGACATTCGCGGAGAGGACCCGGTCCTGCAGGCCAACGACCGCATACTGCTGCTGGGCAAGCGGGTCGACCTGACCAGTTTCGGCGACCGGCTGTGAAACGGCCCCGCCCCACGGCCCTGCGGCGCTGGCTGGCGCGCACGCCGCCGCCCGCGGTGCTGGCGGTGGGGTACCTGACGCTGATCGTGGTGGGCGGGCTGCTGCTGATGCTGCCGCCGATGACGCACACGCCGATCACGCTGTCGGACGCGCTGTTCACATCGACCTCGGCGGTGACGGTGACGGGGCTGAACGTGGTCGACACGGAACTGGTCTTTGCGTTCTGGGGACAGCTGGTCATCGCGGTGCTGATCCAGATGGGCGGGCTGGGCCTGATGACCTTTGCGGTGCTGATCTGGTCGGCCCTGGGCCGTCCCCTGGGCATCACCCAAGGCACCTATCTGCGCGAGGACCTGAACCAGACCTCCTATGTCAAGCTGACGCGGCTGGTCTGGACGATCCTGCGCATCGTGGTCATGGCCGAGGTCGCGGGCGCGATGCTGCTTTGTCTGTCCTTCATGCCCCATCACGGGCTGGGGCCGGGGCTGTGGCATGCGATCTTCCACTCCGTCTCGGCGTTCAACAACGCGGGCTTTTCCACGTTCTCGCCGGGGCTGACGGGATACGCGCTGGACCCGGTGGTCAACGTCGTGATCCCGGTCCTGTTCATCGCGGGGGGCATCGGCTACGTCGTCATCGCCGACCTGTACCAGCGCGCGTTCTGGCGCGGCTGGTCGCTGCACACGCGGATGATGATGGTCGGCACCGCGATCCTGATCGTGGGCGGGGTCGCGATGACCGCGATCCTGGAATGGAACAACCCCCGCACGCTGGCGCAATACGACAGCATCACCGCCCGCCTGACCGTCGCGTGGTTCCAGGGCGTGACCACCCGCACCGCCGGGTTCAATTCGACCGACATCGCGGGGTTGGAGGAGTCGACCTCGTTCATGTACATGATCCTGATGATCATCGGCGCAGGCCCCACGTCGACCGGGGGCGGGCTGAAGGTCACGACCGTCTTCGTGATGCTGCTGGCGACCTGGGCCTTTCTGCGCCGCCGGACCGAGGTGACGGGGTTCGGCCGCTCCATCCCGCTTGGCGACGTGCTCAAGGCGATGGCGCTGATGGCGATGGCCTCGGCCGTCATCGTCACCGCGATCTTTCTGCTGCTGATCAGCGAGGGCGGCGATTTCGTCGACATCGCGTTCGAGGTGTCGTCGGCCTTCGGCACGGTCGGCCTGTCGCGCGCCTATACGCCGGAACTGTCCGAATTCGGTCGCGCGGTCATCATGGTGGTGATGTTCCTGGGCCGGGTCGGGCCGCTGACCCTGGGGTTCTTTCTGGCCACGCGGATGGTGCCGCGGGTGCGTTATCCGGCGGGCCAAGTGCATCTTGGCTGATCCGCGCGCCGCGCCTATAAGGCGCGGTGACAGGAAGGACATCCCATGCGCCAGGCCACCATCACCCGCAAGACCTCGGAAACCTCGATCGAGGTGACGCTGAACCTCGACGGCACCGGGGTCTATGACAACCAGACCGGCGTGGGGTTCTTCGATCACATGCTGGACCAGCTGTCGCGGCATTCGCTGATCGACATGACCATCCGCGCCGACGGCGATCTGCATATCGACGACCACCACACGGTCGAGGATACGGGCATCGCCATCGGCCAAGCCCTGGTCGCGGCGCTTGGCGACAAGAAGGGCATCCGCCGTTACGGCAGCTTCCTGCTGGCGATGGACGATTCGCTGGTGCGCTGCGCGCTGGACCTGTCGGCGCGGCCCTATCTGGTCTGGAACGTCGATTTCCCGTCGCAGAAGATCGGCACCTTCGACACCGAACTGGTGCGCGAATTCTTTCAGGCGCTGTCGACGCATGGCGGCATCACCCTGCACGTGGACCGCATCCACGGGCTGAACAGCCACCACATTGCCGAGGCCGCGTTCAAATCCGTCGCCCGCGCGCTCCGCGAAGCGGTCGAGCCTGACCCGCGCATGGCAGGCGTGCTGCCCTCGACCAAGGGCGCCTTGTGATGCGGGTCGCGCTGATCGATTACGACAGCGGCAACCTGCATTCGGCCGAAAAGGCGTTCCAGCTGATGGGCCGCGACGCGGGCGCGAGGTGGTCGTGACCTCGGACCCCGAGGTTGCCGCCCGCGCCGACCGCATCGTGCTGCCCGGCGACGGGGCGTTCCCAGCCTGCCGCACGGCCTTGGGCGAGGTCGACGGCATGGCCGAGGCGATCCAGGACGCGGTGATCACCCGCGGCGTGCCCTTCATGGGCATCTGCGTCGGCATGCAGATGCTGGCCACCACCGGCCATGAATACCGCGAAACCCCCGGCCTGAACTGGATCGGCGGAGAGATCCGCGCCATCGCCGCCCCCGGCCTGAAGGTGCCGCATATGGCTGGAACGATCTGGTCATCGACCACCCCCACCCGGTGCTGGAGGGTATCGCGACTGGCGATCACGCCTATTTCGTGCACAGCTGGCAGTTCCAGGTGACCGACCCCGCGCATCTGCTGGCCCATGTCGATTACGGCGGCCCGGTGACGGCAGTGGTCGGGCGCGACAACATCATCGGCACCCAGTTCCACCCCGAGAAATCGCAGGCGGTCGGCCTGCGCCTGATCGCGAACTTCCTGCGCTGGAACCCCTGAGGCGACCACTGGATTTCCTGCCGCCTTTGGGGTCTTGTGCCGCAAACGAACAGGAGACACCGATGGACGATCTGGAACGCCGCATTGCCGTGGCCCGCGGGGACGAACCCGCCGACCTGATCCTGCGCGGCGGCCGGGTGTTCGACCTGATGACGGGCACGATGATGGCGGGCGACGTGGCCATCTGCGGCGACCGGATCGCGGGCATTGGCGATTACCACGCGGACCGGGTGATCGATGTCACGGGCCTGGTCCTGGTGCCGGGATTCATCGACACGCATCTGCATGTGGAAAGCAGCCTGGTCACGCCCTTCGAATTCGACCGCTGCGTGACGCCGCGCGGCGTGACCACCGCCATCTGCGACCCGCATGAAATCGCCAATGTCATCGGCCTGGACGGCATCCGGTATTTCCAGGCCGCGTCCGAACACCTGCTGATGGACCTGCGCGTGCAGCTCTCCTCCTGCGTGCCGTCGACCGAGATGGAGACATCGGGCGCCCGCATCGAGGCGGACGACCTGGCGCAGGTCATGGGCCACCCCTCGGCCATCGGGCTGGCCGAGTTCATGAACTATCCCGGCATCATCCACCGCGATCCGGGCGCGATGGCCAAGCTGCGCCTGTTCGCGGGCGGCCATATCGACGGCCACTGCCCGCAGCTGTCGGGCCAGGACCTGAACGCCTATATCGCCGCCGGCATCCGCACCGAACACGAAGCCACGACCGCGGATGAGGCACTGGAGAAACTGCGCAAGGGCATGCGCGTGCTGATCCGCGAAGGGTCGGTCAGCAAGGATCTGGACGCGCTGCAACCGATCCTGACCGATACGACCAGCCCCTATCTCTGTCTGTGCACCGACGACCGCAACCCGCTGGACATCGGCGAACACGGGCACCTGGACTACATGATCCGCCGCCTGATCGCGCTTGGCACCTCGCCGCTGGCGGCCTATCGCGCAGCGTCGCTGTCGGCGGCCGAGGCCTTCGGGCTGAAGGATCGCGGGCTGATCGCGCCGGGCCTGCGCGCCGATATCGTGGCCATCGACAGCCTGGAGGGGTGTAATGCGCAACTGGTCCTGACCGGCGGGCGGGTGGTCGATGACGCGGCCTTCGCCGCGCGCGGGACGGTGGCCCCGGTCGGCCGCGCCTCGGTCAAGGCGCCAAAGGTGACGCCGCAGGACTTTCGCTGCACCGGCAACCGCACGGAAACCCCGGTGATCGGCATCCTGGAAGGCAAGATCATCACCGAACACCTGACCTACGACATCCCGCCCCAAGACGGCGACAAACGCCCCGACCCGTCGCGCGACCTGTCGCGCATCGCGGTCATCGAACGGCACGGCAAGAACGGCAACATCGCCACGGGCTTCGTGCAGGGGTTCGGCTTGCGCGCGGGGCCATCGCCTCGACCCTGTGCCACGACCACCACAACATCGCCGTCGTCGGCGTGGATTACGCCGACATGGCGCTGGCCGCCAACCGGCTGACCGACCTGGAGGGCGGCTTTGTCGTCGCCTGCGACGGCCGGATCCTGGCCGAACTGCCCCTGCCCGTCGCGGGCCTGATGAGCCTTGACCCGTTCGAGACGGTGCGCGATACGCTGATCGCCCTGCGCGCCGCCGCCCGCACCCTGGGCACCCCGCTGGAGGAGCCGTTCCTGCAGCTGGCCTTCCTGGCCCTGCCGGTCATTCCTGCGCTTAAGATTACCGATCGCGGCATGGTCGATGTCGCGAAATTCGAGATCATCGCCCCCTGACCTCTCTGTTGCCCCAATACCCGCAGGGGTGAATTGGCGGGCACCGCCAAGAGGGGGCGGCAGCCCCTCTACCCGCCCCGGACGCGCAGCACCTCGGCCACGGCACGCGCCACGGCGTCCTGAATGCTCAGCGCGCTGGTATCCAGCACCACCGCATCCTCGGCTGGCCGCAGCGGCGCCGCGGCACGCTGGCTGTCGCGCAGGTCGCGTTCGCGCAGTTGCGCCAGCATCTCGGCCGGGTCCGCACCCAGTTCGGCCGCGCGCCGCGCCGCCCGCACTTCGTCGGATGCCACCACGTACAGCTTGACCGCCGCGTCGGGGCAAATGACCGTGCCGATGTCGCGCCCGTCCAGCACGCGCCCGGGTCCTGCGCGGCAAAGCGGTGCTGGAACGCGACCAGCGCGGCGCGCACCTCGGGGATGGCGGCGATGCGGCTGGCGGCCTGCCCCGCCTCGGCGCTGCGCAGGTCGGGACGGGCCAGATCGTCCGCGTTCAACGACTGCGCTGCGGCGATCGGGTCGCCGCCCTTGGCCCCGGTCGCCCGGTACAGCAGGCCCGTGTCCAGGTGGTGAAATCCGAACCGGTCGGCCAGCGCGCGGGCAATCGTGCCCTTGCCCGATGCGGCCGGTCCGTCGATGGCGATGATGAAGGGCATGGCAGGCGATCTGTGCGTTGAGAAGGGAACGGGCTATCCCGCACCCTTCGCATACCAGGCCCCAAGCGTCCAGCATCCCCGGCCCGCGCCCGGAATGCGCAACTTTCGGATCACTTGGCCGCTGCAAATTTTCGCGACATTAGCCCTTGGCATTCACCGCGCTGCGCAGTCCTATGGGACTTTAAGAACGAATTGAGTTTTAGACATAGATGTTATCAGGTTTCATCGAACGACTTCTGGACGCACCCACCATCGCCGACATCCGCGCCGTATTTCTGGAAGCGGTCGGCGATCTGGGATTCGACCATGCCCTTTATGCCGCGCGCTTCATGCTGACGGTGCCAAGGTCGCTTCTGCGCGACAACCCCGTCGTGTTCAGCAACCTGCCGGCTGAACTGATCGACCAGGCCCAACAGCTGCGCGACCTGGATCAGGACACCTGGGTCGAATGGGTACGCGACAATGACGGCGATATTGCCTCCCACGACCTGCAGGACCGCTTCGGCCCGTCGCGGTCGTTCGGCCTGGCGGCGGATCACGGGCTGGGGCACGCACGGATCATCAGCCTGCGCGACAAGGTCCTGCACAGCGTGGGGGCGGTGGTGGTGATGCCGCGTCGCGGCGCCGACGCGCAGGACCTGCACGCATGCTGGACCCGGTCGGGCCGCGAGGTGCGGGTGCTGGCCTGGGTCATGCACATGCGCATCGCCACCATGCAGCGCAACCTGCCCAAGGTGACCCTGACGGCGCGCCAGCGCGAGGTGCTGGGCTGGCGGTCCGCCGGCAAGACCGTGGCCGAAATCGCGATGATCCTGGGGATCACCCCGGCCACCGTCGAAAAGCACATGCGCCTGGCCCGCGAGGCCCTGGGGGTCGAGACGACGCCCCAAGCCGTCCTCAAGGCCCATGTAACCCACCAGCTGTTCCAGCCAGCGTCGGCCTCGCTGAAGCTTGGCGGACGGGGGTAGGGTTTTCCACCGTTTCGCCCGACCCCGAAACTGCGTCACATCGTCCCGTTCCGTGAGTGGTGACACGCAAGTGTCAGGAACAGGCGGCGTCCGGCCGGGTTGCCTTGGCCGGACCTCGTCACCAGACCCCCGGAACGCGAAATGCCGACCCCTGGGGGCCGGCATCCGTGTCAGTCCATCGTCGGAAGATCAGGCGCCGCTGAGGGTCTTGGCGACCTCGGCTGCGAAATCCTCTTCCTTCTTCTCGATGCCTTCGCCGACCATCACGCGGGCATAGCCCGTGATCTGGACGCCGGCCTCGGCCGCCGCCTGCTCGACCGTCAGGTCGGGGTTCATCACGAACGCCTGGCCCAGCAGCGTGTTCTCGGCCACGAACTTCTTCATCCGGCCCGGGATGATGTTGTTCTGGATCACGTTCTCGGGCTTCGGCTTGGCCGACGAGGCGTTCTCTTCCAGCGCCTTGGCGGTCTGGACCTGCAGCTCGCGCTCCAGCGCGGTGGGGTCCATGGTGGCCTCGGACAGCGACACCGGGTTCGTCGCCGCGATGTGCATCGCGAACTGCTTACCCACGGTCTGTGCCTTGTCCGCCGGACCCGACAGCGCGACCAGCACGCCGATCTTGCCCAAGCCATCAGCGGCGGCGTTGTGCACGTAGGACACGACGGTCTCGCCTTCCAGGACCTGCACGCGGCGCAGGGTCAGGTTCTCGCCGATGCGGGCGATGGCGCCGGTCACGACGTCGCCCACGGGCTTGCCGCCCAGATCGGCCGCCTTGAGCGCCTCGATCTCGTCCGCGCCGTTCAGCGCGACGCCGGTGATGTCACGGACCAGCTGCTGGAAATCGGCGTTCTTGGCGACGAAATCGGTTTCCGAGTTGACCTCGACGGCAACGCCGCGGCCACCCGAAACCTGCACGCCAACCAGACCTTCGGCGGCAACGCGGTCGGCCTTCTTGGCGGCTTTCGCCAGGCCCTTGGTGCGCAGCCAGTCGATGGCCGCTTCCATGTTGCCGTCGGTTTCGGTCAGGGCCTTCTTGGCGTCCATCATGCCTGCGCCGGTGGTCTCGCGCAGTTCCTTCACCATCGCTGCGGTGATTGCCATATCCGTCTCCTATCTGTTCAACGCGTCAGGCGGGGCATATCCCCGCCTGACGACAATCCGATGAATGGGTGGTTCCGGGGCGGATCAGGCCTCGGCTGCGGCCTCTTCGGTGGCCGGCTCGTCCATCAGCTCTTCCGGCGCATCGGCCAGCGAACCCAGGTCGACGCCCGACGCACCCATGTGGGCGGTCATGCCGTCCAGGGCCGCACGGCTGACCAGGTCGCAATACAGCGCGATGGCGCGGGCCGCGTCGTCGTTGCCCGGGATGATGTAGTCGATTCCGTCGGGCGAGCAGTTGGTGTCGACCACGGCCACGACCGGGATGCCCAGCTTCTTGGCTTCCAGGATGGCCAGGTCTTCCTTGTTGACGTCGATGACGAACAGCAGGTCGGGAAGGCCGCCCATGTCGCGGATGCCGCCCAGCGAGGCTTGCAGTTTGGTCTGCTCGCGCTCCAGCTGCAGGCGCTCTTTCTTGGTCAGGCCCTCGGCACCGCCGGCCATCGTCTCGTCGATCGCCTTCAGGCGGTTGATCGACTGGCTGACGGTTTTCCAGTTGGTCAGCGTGCCGCCCAGCCAACGGTGGTTCATGTAGAACTGTGCCGACTTTTCAGCAGCTTCCGCGATGGAACGCTGTGCCTGGCGCTTGGTGCCGACGAACAGCACGCGGCCGCCCTTGGCAACCGTGTCGCGCACGACCTGCAGGGCCGCGTCCAGCATCGGCAGCGTCTGCGTCAGGTCCAGGATGTGGATGCCGTTGCGGTCACCATAGATGAACTCGCCCATGCGGGGGTTCCAGCGTTGGGTCTGGTGACCATAGTGAACGCCAGCTTCAAGAAGCTGACGCAGCGAGAATTCGGGAAGCGCCATGAGGAGTTCCTTTCCGGTTTGCGCCTTGGCAGGGGGTCTCAGGGCGAATGCCCCAACCGGTGGACCTTTGCGGATATGTCCCGCAAGGCCCTCCCCTGCCTGTGAAGTAGGCGCGCGATAGCCCCTGCGCGGGCGAAAGGCAAGCGGATTCGCTGTGGCATTCCTGCAGATAGCGGTAACATCGGCATGGCGGCACCCTTGCATCGCGCGGGGCTTGGGTTCAGGTTCGCAGCAGTTCCATTCATAAGCGATAGGCCCGCCATGACCCCCCAAGATCAGTCCCGGCAGACGAAAGCCCTGTGCCAGCTGGCGCCGGTGATCCCGGTCATCGTCATCAAGGACGCGGCCCATGCCGAGGGGCTGGCCCGTGCGCTGGTCGCGGGCGGCCTGCCGGTGCTGGAGGTCACGCTGCGGTCCGACGCCGCGCTGGACGCGATCCGCGCCATGAGCCGCGTGTCAGGCGGCCATGTCGGCGCAGGCACCGTGCTGACCCCGGACGACGCCAAACGCGCCAAGGACGCGGGCGCCAGCTTTGCGGTCTCGCCCGGCCTGACCGACCGCCTGATCGCGGCGTGCGAGGAGCTGGCCCTGCCGCTGCTGCCCGGCGCCGTCACGGCGTCCGAGGTGATGCGCGCCGCGGATGCGGGCTTTGACATGCTCAAGTTCTTCCCGGCCGAGGCCGTGGGCGGCGCGCCCGCGCTGAAATCGCTGGCCGGCCCCCTGCCCCGCATCAGCTTCTGCCCCACGGGCGGTGTCACGCCCCAGAACGCGGGCAGCTATCTGTCCCTGCCCAACGTGATCTGCGTCGGCGGCAGCTGGATCGTGACCGATGCCGACATGGCCGCCGGCAACTGGCAGGCGATCGAGGATCGCGCCCGCACCGCCGCGGCCCTGCGCGGCTGACCATGGATCTGGCGCGCGCCCGCAGGAATGTCGCGGTCCTCGTTCTGGCACAGGCGATCCTGGGCGCGCAGATGTCGATCATCTTCATCGTGGGCGGGCTGGCGGGCCAGATCCTGTCGCCGCATCCCTGCCTGGTGACGCTGCCGCTGTCGATGATCATCTTGGGTTCGACCCTGTCGGCGCGGCCGTTGGCACGCTTCATGCAGGCGCGCGGGCGGCAGGCGGGGTTCCTGCTGGCGGTGGCGGCGGGGGGCTTGGGCGCGGCCGTCGCGGCGGCCGGGCTGTGGCTGGGCTCGTTCGGGCTGTTCATGGTCGGGTCGACCCTGACCGGCATCTACATGTCGGCGCAGGGCTTTTATCGCTTTGCGGCCACCGACACCGCGCCCGAGGATTACGCCCCCAAGGCCATCAGCCTGGTCATGGCCGGCGGCCTGGCCGCCGCCATCATCGGCCCTGCGCTGGTGCGGATGACCAGCGACCTGACGGCGGTGCCGTTCCTGGCCACCTATCTGGCGGTGATCGGTCTGAACCTGGCGGGGCCGCTGCTGTTTTCGTTCCTGGACATCCCCACGCCCCCCGCCCCCGTCGCTGGCGCCCGTACGGGTCGCCCGATGGGGCAGATCCTGCGTACCCCTGCCATCGCCGTCGCGATGGTGTGCGGGATGGTGTCCTATGCCCTGATGAACCTGGTGATGACATCGACCCCGCTGGCGGTGGTCGGATGCGGATATGACACCGCGGATGCGGCCAACATCGTCAGCGCGCATGTGCTGGCCATGTTCGCGCCCAGCTTTTTCACCGGCCACCTGATCGCGCGGTTCGGGCCGGAGCGGATCGTCGGGCTGGGGCTGGCGATTCTGGCCGCTGCCGGGGCGGTGGCGCTGTCCGGCGTCGCGCTGGAACAGTTCTACGTTGCGCTGGTCCTGCTGGGGATCGGCTGGAACTTTGGCTACATCGGCGCCACGACTATGCTGACCCGCGCCCACGCGCCCGAGGAACGCGGACGCGTGCAGGGCATGAACGATTTCGTGGTCTTCGGCGGGGTGTTCCTGGCGTCGCTGTCGTCGGGAGGGCTGATGAACTGTTCGGGCGGGTCGATCGTCGCGGGCTGGAACGCGGTCAATCTGGCGATGCTGCCGTTTCTGGTGCTGGCGGGCGGCGCACTGATCTGGCTGGTGATGCGGCCCCGCCCTGCCTGACTTCAGATCAGCGTCTTCTGTTCGGGCGGCGCGGACTTGCGGCGCTTGGGATTCTCGGTCTTAGGCTTGTCGGGCGCGCGTCGGGGCGCACGGCCACGCGGCGGTCGCCCGCGAATTGCAGCTCCATCCGCGGGGTCTGGGCGGCGGCCTCGGGCGTGGTCACGACCCCGCCATCGGGACCGCGCACGATCACGAACCCGCGCCGCAGCGTCTGCTCATGGCCCAACGACAGCCGCATCCGGTCCAGCCGCACCAGCGCATCCTGCCGCTGACGGCAGACGCGGGCCATCGCCGCAACCAACCGCTGATCAAGATCGGCCAGCCGGGCGCCCTGCTGCACCGTGGCGCGCCGCGTGGTCGCCACGACCCGCACCAGCGAATTGTCCAGCCGGTCACGCAGCTGCGCCAGCCGGTCGCGCGGACGGTCAAGCCGCCGGGTGCGGGCACCGTCCAGCCGCATCAGCGCGCGGTCCAACCCGGCCCGCTTGCCCTGCGTGAACTGGCGCAGCATCGCCGCGGGCATCGGGCGCGCGGCCAGCTGCTGCCTGCGCGCGCGGGCCAGTTGCCGCAGCGCCGGTTCCAGCCGCCCGCCCCAGAGGTCCAGCCGCTGCCGCGCGCCTTCGGTCAGGGCAGCGGGGCGGCCCAGGGCGCGGGCCAGATCGCGCAGGCGCTGACGCGGCCGCTGGATCGCCTGCGCGTTGCTGCGCGCCATCCGCGCACCGGTCTCGGCCAGCCGCACGGCCAAGTCGGCGCGGACCGGCACGGCCATCTCGGCCGCGGCCGTCGGCGTCGGTGCCCGCATGTCCGAGGCGAAATCGATCAGCGTCGTGTCCGTCTCGTGCCCCACGGCCGAGATCAGGGGGATGTCGCTGGCGGCCGCCGCGCGGACGACCGATTCCTCGTTGAAGCCCCACAGATCCTCCAAGGACCCGCCGCCGCGGGCCACGATGATCAGGTCCGGCCGCGGGATCGCCCCCCCCGGCGTCAGCGCGTTGAAGCCCTGGATCGCCGCCGTCACCTGCGTTGCGCAGCCATCGCCCTGCACGGCCACCGGCCAGATGATCACGTGGGTCGGAAACCGGTCGCGCAGCCGGTGCAGGATGTCGCGGATCACCGCGCCCGAGGGCGAGGTCACTACCCCGATCACCCGCGGCAGAAACGGCAGGGCGCGCTTGCGGTCCTGATCGAACAGCCCCTCGGCGGCCAGCGCCTTGCGACGCTTTTCCAGCATCGCCATCAGCGCGCCGGCGCCTGCCGGTTCGATCTGATCGACGATCATCTGGTATTTCGACTGGCCCGGAAAGGTCGTCAGGCGACCGGTGGCGATGACCTCCATCCCCTCCTCGGGGCGCTGGATCAGGCGGGCGGCCTGGCCTTTCCAGGTAACGGCGGCCAGCACGGCGCGGTCGTCCTTGAGGTCGAAATACAGATGCCCCGATCCGGGGCGGGACACGCGGCCGACCTCGGCCCGCACGCGGACACGGCCGAACTGGTCCTCGATGCTGCGTTTGACCGCGCCGGACAGTTCGGAAACGGTGAATTCATGCGCGTTGCTGCCCGGTTCCGGGGCATCGTCCATGTCGTCGTCCAGCAGGTCCATGCGTCTTGTTCCCTTGTCCCGGCCAGACTAGAACGCCGCAAGGTCAAGCGAAAGGGCGGCAGATGAATATCCTGATCCTGGGCGGCGGCGGGCGCGAACACGCGCTGGCTTGGGCGATCCGGCAGAATCCGAAATGCGACCGCCTGATCGTGGCGCCGGGCAATGCGGGCATCGCAGGCGTCGCCGAATGTGCCGACCTGGACGTGCTGTCGCGCGCCGCCGTCCTAGAGTTCGCCCAAGAGAACGCCATCGATTTCGTCATCATCGGCCCCGAGGCGCCGCTGGCCGCGGGTGTCTCCGACGCGCTACGCGACGCGGGTTTCCTGGTCTTTGGCCCCAGCCAGGCCGCGGCCCAGCTGGAGGCGTCTAAGACCTTCACCAAGGAAATCTGCGACGCCTGCGCCGCCCCTACCGCGGCTTGGGCCCGCTTCACCGACGCCGCCGCCGCCCGCGATTACGTGACCGCCCAAGGCGCGCCGATCGTGGTCAAGGCCGACGGGCTGGCCGCCGGCAAGGGCGTCACCGTGGCCGAGACGGTGGAACAGGCCCATGCCGCCATCGACGACATCTTCGACGGCGCCTTCGGCGACATGTCCGTCGTCATCGAGGAGTTCATGGACGGAGAGGAGGCCAGCTTCTTCATCCTGTCCGACGGCACCGACTGCCTGGCCATCGGCACGGCCCAGGACCACAAGCGCGTGGGCGACGGCGATACCGGCCCCAACACCGGCGGCATGGGCGCCTATAGCCCCGCCCCGGTGCTGACGCAGGCGATCCAGGACCAGGTGATGGACCGCATCGTGCGCCCCACCATCGCGGAAATGGCCCGGCGCGGCACGCCGTTCCAGGGGGTGCTGTACGCGGGGCTGATGATCGCGGACGGCCAGGCGCGGCTGGTGGAATACAACGTGCGTTTCGGCGACCCCGAATGCCAGGTGCTGATGATGCGACTTGGCGGGCAGGTGCTGGACCTGCTGCTGGCCTGCGCCGAAGGGCGGCTGGCCGATACGCCAGTCATCTGGGCCGACGATCACGCCCTGACCGTGGTCATGGCGGCCGAGGGTTATCCCGGCGCCTATGCCAAGGGGACCGTGATCGGCGGCCTGCAGGCCCTGCCCGAGACCAGCTTTCAGATGACCTTCCACGCGGGCACGGCGGACCGTGACGGCGCGGTCGTGGCCACCGGTGGCCGGGTGCTGGCCTGCACCGGGCGCGGTGCCACCCTGACGGATGCACATCAGCGCGCCTATGCGCTGGTCGACGCCATCGACTGGCCGCAGGGCTTTTGCCGCCGCGACATCGGGTGGCGCGCATTGTGATCGCATGACAAAGGGCCGGCCCCGCGACGGGGCCGGCCCTTGGACGCCGCCAAAGGGGTCCGGTCAGGTCGGCGAATACAGCCCTTCGTAGATCGGCAGCAGGGTGTCCGTCTCGAACAGGCTGCTGACGGACGTGCCGTTCCAGATGTTCAGGATCGCCTGCGTGAACATCGGCGCGGTCGGCACGATGCGGATGTTGGGGGCGTTCTTCACCGCGTCGGTGGGCTGGATCGAATCGGTGATGACCAGCGATTTCATCACCGAATTCGTCACCCGTTCCACCGCCGGGCCGGACAGGACGCCGTGTGTGATATAGGCGTGAACCTCGGTCGCGCCGTTGTCGGTCAGGGTCTGCGCGGCCTTGACCAGCGTTCCGGCCGTGTCGCAGATGTCGTCGACGATGATGCAGGCCTTGCCCGCGACATCACCGATGATCGTCATTTCGGCGATCTCTCCGGCCTTTTCGCGGCGCTTGTCCACGATGGCCAGGGGCGCGCCGATCCGCGTCGCCAATTCGCGGGCGCGGGCCACGCCACCGACATCCGGCGATACGACCATCAGGTCGCCCATCCGCCCCTTGAAGTGATGCTGCACGTCCAGCGCAAAGACCGGGGCCGCGTACAGGTTGTCCACCGGCACGTCGAAAAAGCCCTGGATCTGGGCCGCATGCAGGTCCAGCGTCAGGACGCGGTCGATGCCTGCCTCGGTCAGCAGGTTCGCGACCAGCTTGGCGCTGATGGGCGTGCGGGCCTTGGCGCGGCGATCCTGGCGCGCATAGCCGAAATAGGGGATCACCGCGGTGATGCGCGCGGCCGACGACCGGCGCAGCGCGTCGGTCATGATCAGCAGCTCCATCAGGTTGTCGTTGGCCGGGTTCGAGGTCGGCTGGATGATGTACATGTCCTCGCCGCGGACGTTCTCATAGACCTCGACGAAGATCTCGGCATCGTTGAACCGCTCGACGCGGGCGTCCAGCAGGTTGACGCTCATCCCGCGATGCATGGACATGCGCCGCGCGATGGACTGGGCCAGGGGTCGGTTGGCGTTTCCGGAAATCAGCTTGGGTTCGGTCATGACGGGCATGGGGCGGGCCTTTGGCGGTTGCGTCAGATTGCGGTTGCCTTAGCACCGGGCTAGCCTGCGGGCAAACCCGGAAAGGACAAGGCCATGGCCAACATCGACTATTATCTGGGGACGATAAGCCCCTGGTGCTATCTTGCCGGCGAAAGACTGGAACAGATCGCCGCCCGGCACGGTGCGCAGATCACCTACAAGCCGCTGGACCTGCTGCAGCTGTTCGACCGCACCGGTGGGGTGCGCCCCGCGCAACGCCATGCCAGCCGCATGGAATACCGCGCGCAGGAGCTGCCGCGGTGGGCCGAACACCTGGGGATGCCCCTGAATTTCAAGCCGGCGCACTGGCCGGTCAACATGGCGCCGTCGTCCTATGCGATCATCGCGGCGCAGGCGGCAGGCGGTGATGTCGGCGCGCTCGTGCAGGGCTTCCTGCGCGCGGTCTGGGCCGAGGATCGCGACATCAGCGACGATGCGGTGATCCGCGACATCCTGGGCGCCAACGGGTTCGACCCGGCGCTGGCCGATACCGGGCTGTTCGTGGGGGCCGAAACCTATGGCCGCAACCTGGAACAGGCGGTGGCCGCGGGGGCGTTCGGGGCACCCTTCTATGTCGTGCGCGAGACCGATCAGCGGTTCTGGGGCCAGGACCGGCTGGACTTTCTGGACCGCCACCTGGCCACGCTATGAGCGGACTGCACCTGCGGCACTGGCCGGGCGATGGGGATCGACCGGCCTTGGCGCTGCATTGCATGATGGGCAGCGGGTCGGGCTGGGGCCCGATCGCGCGGCTGCTGGATGGGCGGGTCGATCTGCGCGCCTTCGACATGCCGGGCCACGGGCGCAGCGACGACTGGCAGCCCCAGCCCGACGGCCCGGATTATCACACCGCGGTCACGCGGCTGGCGGCGGCGATGATCAACCGGCCGCTGGACCTGATCGGCCACAGCTTCGGCGCGACCGTGGCGCTGCGTATCGCGGTCGCCGCCCCGGAGGCCGTCCGCAGCCTGACCCTGATCGAGCCGGTGCTGTTCGCTGCCCGCCCCGACCCCGCCCAGGACGCGCTGGACGCGCGCATGGGCGAGCTGCTGGACCAAGGGCATGACGAACAGGCGATGGCCGCGTTCCTGTCGGTCTGGGGCGCGCAGGACCCCGACCGCCTGCCCCCGAGGCCCGCGCCCAGATGGTGCGCCAGATCAGGCTGGTCGCCGGGACGGGCGACGCGCTGCGCCATGACAGCGCCCGCATCCTGCGCGAGGGCGGGCTGGAACAGATCGACGCGCCGGTGCTGCTGATCCAGGGGGCCGACAGCCCTGCGGTGATCGGCGGCATCATCGACGCGCTGGCCGAGCGCCTGCCCGACGTGGGCCGCGCCACGATCCCCGGTGCCGGTCACATGGCCCCGCTGACGCACCCGGACCAGGTCGCGGGGCTGATCGCGGTGAATCTGGAGCGCGCCTAGAGGATGAAG
This sequence comes from Paracoccus sp. PAMC 22219, assembly GCF_000787695.1. Lineage (GTDB taxonomy): Bacteria > Pseudomonadota > Alphaproteobacteria > Rhodobacterales > Rhodobacteraceae > Paracoccus. The sequence continues at coordinate 27,088 of NZ_BBPH01000036.1, forward strand.
TCCTGTTCGTCGGGCACCGCCCCGATGGCCATCCACTGCACCCGCATCCGCGCGATGCGGGTGTCGCCCCAGGTCCGGAACAGGATGTCAAAGCCGGTCAGGGTCACGTTCTCGACCTCCAGATCGCCGCGCTGGTTGCGGTCGCTGTCCAGGTCCCACATCCCGATGCTCAGATGCACGACCGGCGGGGCCACGAAGCGGTCGCCGAATTCGACCCGTTGGCGGTGCGACCGGTCGCCCGTTTCGGTCCACATCGGTCCCTGCGTGTCGAAATCGGACACCATCGTGACCGCGCCACGCGCAATCCCGATCTCGTGGCTTGCAAATCGTATCATCCGGACCTTCCCGTCACCCGCGCGGCGATGCTAGCGGCGGCGGCAATGAAAAAAAAGCCCCGGCGGTGCCGGAGCTTTCTGGAACATCGTCGATCGGTCGGACGGATCAGTCCGGAACGGTCGACTGGTTGGGGTCCAGCCCGATATGCGTGCCAAGCGCCTGCATGTCGCCCAGCAGCTTGACGGCGGCGGTCACGACCTCTTCGCCGACATGTTCGCGCCGATCCTTGGCGCTGCGATGGGCGCGGTGGGCGTCCTTCATCATGTCATTGTAGATGTCCTGCGTGATCTCCTCGCGCGGGTGACCGCGCTCGGCCAGCAGGCTGACGCTGTCCTGGTTGATCTCGGCAAATCCGCCGGTGACGGCGAATTCGCTGGTGGTGCCGTCGGCGCGACCAGGATCACCATGCCCGGACGCAGGGTCACGATCGTGGGCGCATGGCCGGGCATGGCGGTCAGATCGCCATCGCTGCCCGGCAGGCGCACCTCGCGCACGGGAACGGAGGCGAGGCTCCGTTCCGGCGACACGAGGTCGAACTGCATGGTATAGGCCATGATGCCCCCTTACGCCGCTTCTGCGGCCAGACGCTGTGCCTTGGCTTTCACGTCTTCGATGTCACCGACCATGTAGAAGGCCGATTCCGGCAGGTGATCGTATTCACCCGCGACGACCGCCTTGAACGAGGCGATGGTCTTTTCCAGCGGAACCTGGACGCCGTCCGAACCGGTGAAGACCTTGGCCACGTCGAAGGGCTGCGACAGGAAGCGCTGGATCTTGCGCGCGCGGGTCACGGTCAGCTTGTCCTCTTCGGACAGTTCGTCCATGCCCAGAATCGCGATGATGTCCTGCAGCGACTTGTACTTCTGCAGGATGCCCTGCACGTCGCGGGCGACCTGATAGTGCTCTTCGCCCAGGATCTGCGGATCCATCAGACGCGACGAGCTGTCCAGCGGGTCCACGGCCGGGTAGATGCCCAGTTCCGAGATGGCGCGCGACAGGTTGGTCGTGGCGTCCAGGTGGGCAAAGGTCGTGGCGGGAGCCGGGTCGGTCAAGTCATCGGCCGGGACGTAGACGGCCTGGATCGAGGTGATCGAGCCGTTCTTGGTGGAGGTGATGCGCTCCTGCATGACGCCCATGTCGGTGGCCAGCGTCGGCTGGTAACCCACGGCGGACGGGATGCGGCCCAGCAGCGCCGACACTTCGGACCCTGCCTGGGTAAAGCGGAAGATGTTGTCCACGAAGAACAGAACGTCCGTGCCCGAAGCGTCGCGGAACTGTTCGGCCAGCGTCAGACCGGTCAGCGCGACGCGCATGCGGCGCCCGGCGGCTCGTTCATCTGGCCATAGACCAGCGCCACTTTCGAATCGACCAGATTGTCGGGGACGATGACGCCCGATTCGACCATCTCGTGATACAGGTCGTTCCCCTCGCGGGTACGCTCGCCCACGCCGGCGAACACCGAGTAGCCCGAGTGCACCTTGGCGATGTTGTTGATCAGTTCCATGATCAGAACCGTCTTGCCCACACCGGCACCGCCGAACAGGCCGATCTTGCCGCCCTTGGAGTACGGGGCCAGCAGGTCGATGACCTTGATGCCGGTCACCAAGATCTCCGAGCTGGTCGCCTGCGCGGCGAAGTCCGGAGCGGGCTGGTGGATCGCGCGGGTCTCGGATGCCGCCAGCGGCGCGCCTTCGTCCACCGGCTCGCCGATGACGTTCAGGATCCGGCCAAGCGTCACGTCGCCGACCGGCACCATGATCGGGCCGCCGGTGTCGGTCACCGACTCGCCGCGGACCAGACCTTCGGTCGCGTCCATGGCGATGGTGCGGACGGTGTTCTCGCCCAGATGCTGGGCCACTTCCAGCACCAGCGTCTTGCCGTTGTTCTGCGTGGTCAGCGCGTTCAGAATTGCCGGCAGTTCGCCTTCGAACTGCACGTCCACGACGGCCCCGATGACCTGCGTGATTTTACCCTTGGCATCAGCCATGTCGTCACCTCTGATTTACGGTCAAAGCGCCTCGGCGCCCGCAATGATTTCGATAAGTTCGGTGGTGATCGCTGCCTGACGCGAGCGGTTGTACTGCGTCGTCAGTCGGTCGATCATGTCGCCCGCGTTGCGCGTGGCGTTGTCCATCGCACTCATCCGCGCGCCCTGTTCGGACGCCGCATTCTCCAGCAGGGCGGCAAAGATCTGCGTGGCCACCGAACGGGGCAGCAGATCCGCTAGCAGATCCTCCTCGCCCGGCTCATAGTCGTACAGCGAATTGGTCGCGGACGCGCCTTCGGGAACCTCGGCGGGGATGATCTGGCGCGCGGTCGGGATCTGGCTGATCACCGATTCGAACCGGTTGTAGAAGATCGTCGCCACGTCGAAATCGCCCGTGTCGAAGCGGGTCAGCACCTCGTCGGTGATCGCGCGGGCCGTGTCATAGCCCATGCGCTTGACCTCGGAGAGGTCGACATGGTGCACGAACAGGCTGCCATAATCGCGCTTCAGCTGCTCGCGGCCCTTCTTGCCGACGGTCAGGATCGCGACCTGCTTGCCCTCGCCGCGCAGCTTTTCGGCGTGCTGGCGGGCCAGACGCACGATCGAGCTGTTGAAGCCACCGGCCAGGCCGCGCTCCGCGGTCATCACGACCAGCAGGTGACGCTTGTCCTCTCCGGTGCCCGCCAGCAGGCGGGGCGCGCCGGACTGGCCTGCCGCATTCGCGGTCAGGCCGGCCATGACGGCCGCCATGCGGTCGGCATAGGGGCGCGCGGCCTCCGCCGCCTCCTGCGCACGGCGCAGTTTGGCGGCGGCGACCATCTGCATCGCCTTGGTGATCTTCCGCGTGTTCTTGACGCTTCCGATCCGGTTCTTGAGATCCTTGAGACTGGGCATCTATTCCCCCTCTCAGGCGCGGGTGCGGTTGTATTCGTCCAGCGCCGCCTTGATCGAGGCTTCCAGCTCTCCGCCGATCTTGCGATCGTTGCGGGTCATGTCGTCCAGCAGATCGGACTTCTGGCTGCGCAGGAACTGAAGCAGACCGTCTTCCCAGGCCACGACCTCGCGCACGGGCACGCTGTCGATATAGCCCTTGGTACCGGCATAGATCACGATCACGATCTCGGCGTTGGTCAGCGGGCGGTACTGGGGCTGCTTCATCAGCTCGGTCAGGCGGGCACCCCGGTTCAGCAGGCGCTGAGTCGCGGCATCCAGGTCCGAACCGAACTGGGCGAAGGCTGCCATCTCGCGGTACTGCGCCAGCTCCAGCTTGACCGGACCGGCGACGGATTTCATCGCCTTGGTCTGGGCAGCCGAACCCACGCGCGACACCGACAGACCGGTGTTCACGGCCGGGCGGACGCCCTGGAAGAACAGTTCGGTTTCCAGGAAGATCTGGCCGTCGGTGATCGAGATCACGTTGGTCGGGATATAGGCCGACAGGTCGCCCGCCTGCGTCTCGATGATCGGCAGCGCGGTCAGCGAACCCGAACCGTTGGCCTCGTTCATCTTGGCCGAACGCTCCAGCAGGCGCGAGTGCAGATAGAACACGTCGCCCGGATAGGCTTCGCGTCCGGGCGGACGGCGCAGCAGCAGCGACATCTGGCGATAGGCCACGGCCTGCTTGGACAGATCGTCATAGATGATCAGCGCGTCCATGCCGTTGTCGCGGAAATACTCGCCGATCGCGGTGCCCGAGAAGGGCGCCAGGAACTGCATCGGCGCCGGGTCGGACGCGGTCGCGGCCACGACGGTGGTGTAGGCCATGGCGCCGGTCTCTTCCAGCTTCTTGACCAGCTGGGCGACGGTCGAACGCTTCTGACCCACTGCGACATAGATGCAGTGCAGGGTCTTCATGCCCTCGGCCTCACGGCCGTTATAGCTCATCTGGTTCAGGATCGTGTCCAGCGCGATCGCGGTCTTGCCGGTCTGGCGGTCACCGATGATCAGTTCGCGCTGGCCGCGGCCGACGGGGATCATGGCGTCCACGGATTTCAGGCCGGTCGCCATCGGCTCGTGCACCGATTTGCGCGGCATGATGCCGGGGGCCTTCATGTCGGCGATGCGGCGCTCGGTCGTCTCGATCGGGCCCTTGCCGTCGATCGGGTTGCCCAGGCCGTCCACGACGCGGCCCAGCAGGGCCTTGCCCACCGGAACGTCCACGATCGAGCGCGTGCGCTTGACGGTGTCGCCTTCCTTGATGGAACGGTCGTTGCCGAAGATCACGACGCCGACGTTGTCGGTCTCGAGGTTCAGCACCATGCCGCGGATCCCGCCGGGGAACTCGACCATCTCGCCGGCCTGGACCTTGTCCAGACCATAGACGCGCGCGATGCCGTCACCGACGGACAGGACCTGACCAACTTCGGCAACTTCGGCGTCCTGGCCGAAGTTCTTGATCTGCTCCTTGAGGATCGCCGAAATTTCGGCAGCCTGGATTCCCATTATCCGACCTCTTTCATGACATTCTGCAGGGAAGCGAGCTTCGAGCGGACCGAACTGTCGATCATCTGCGAGCCCAACTTGACAATCATGCCGCCGATGAGGGTCTCATCGACGCGCGTGTTCAGCTTGACCGTCTTGCCCGATTTCTCGGCCAGGGTCTGTTTCAGGCGGTCCATCTGCGCATCCGTCAGCGCGATGGCGCTGGTGACGTCGGCGGTGATCTCGCCGCGCTCGGTCGCGATCAGCTGCGCCAGGCGGGCGGTCAGCTGCGGCAGCACGAACAGGCGGCGATTCTTGGCCATCAGGCGCAACGTGTTGGTCAGCACCGCGTCCAGCCCCATGGTCCCGGCCAGCGCCTCGATGGCGCGCGACTGGTCCTCGCGGGAGTATTTCGGGCTGGAGATCAGCTCGCGCAGGTCGGCGCTGTCGTGCAGGGCCGTGTTCAGATCGTCGGTCTGGGTCGCCAGGGCATCCACGCCCCCGCTTTCCTTCGCGATCTCGAAGACGGCCTGCGCATAGCGTCCGGCGATGCTCTGGGACATGGAAACAGAGTTGGCCACGGTCATCCTTTACGGTTTGCGCAAACCCCGCTGGCGGGCCGGGCTGGTGCCTGGTCTGTCGCGGGGTGCGGGTCGCGGTCGCGCGGCTGATGGAAGGTCGCGCGCAAATCTGGGGCGTCTCTAGCAGGTGATTTGACGCCCGGCAACCGTTCAGGGCCCTGAAACGCGGGCCTTTGCGACAAAGGGTGCAGGATCGGGGAAACCCGCCGGGGGCAGCGCTAACACCCCGCCCCGGCACCCCGTGGCGCCCTGTGGCAGGATGTCGCATCGGGGGTCGGTTTCAGTCGGTTTCGCGGGCCGTGGGCGCGGTCTGGGGCCGCGGGCGGGCCACCCCGTCCAGGATCTCCAGCGGGCTGGGCACGTGGATTCGCACCCCGGGGCCGATCGGCGCGCGGGCGTGCTTGGACAGCTCGACCATGATGACGCCGGCGATCAGCACCCGGCTGATGCGCGCGCCGGTGCGTTCCCAGAACTGGGCGCTGCGCAGCCAGAATCGCCGGTCGGACGGCGGGATATAGACGGCGCTGCCGTGCCAGTCGGGCTGGAACCCGGCGCGGCGCATCTGCGCCTCGATCTGGCCGGTGGTGTAGGACCGTCCAAAGCCGAAGGGCGTGCGGTCGGACGCGGCCCACAGCCCCGCCCGGTTCGGCACCATCAGCATCATCCGCCCCCCCGGCCCCAGACAGCGCCAGGCTTCGGTCAGCAATTCGCGGGGGTGTTCGCTGGTCTCCAGCCCGTGCAGCATCACCAGCCGGTCCAGGCTGCCGGTCTGGATGGGCCAGGCGGTCTCGTCGCACAGCACGGCGTGGTTGGGCATGCCCGCGGGCCAGCCCATCACCCCCTGCGGCCCCGGCATCAGCGCGGTCACCCGCCGCGCGGTCGGCAGATAGGGTCGCAGCATCGGCGCCGCGAAGCCGAACCCCGCCACCGTCATGCCGCTGGTGCGCGCCGGATCCCACCGCGCGGTCAGCCGATCGCGCAGGATCCGCTGGACCACGCGCCCCAACGCCCGCTGATAGTAAAACCGCCGCAGCTGGTCGATGTCATGGTGCATTGCGCGCAGGTCCCGGTTTTGACAGGCTCAGGTGAACACATGGTCAAGGATTTGCCAATGCCGCTGGAACTGGTCACGCTGCGCTGTCTCAAGGACAACTATGCCTATCTGCTGCATTCCGACGCGGGCACTGTGCTGATCGACGCGCCAGAGGCCATGCCGATCCTGACCGAACTGGACGCGCGGGGCTGGGGTCTGGACGCGATCCTGCTGACCCATCACCACGACGACCACATCCAGGCCGTGCCGGAGATCGTCGCGGCCACCGGCGCGCGGGTCATCGGGGCGGCCGCCGACGCGCATCGCCTGCCGCCGCTGGACGTCAGCGTCGCCCCCGGAGAGCCGTTGGAGATTTTGGGCGAGCCCGTCCACGTGATCGACGTGTCGGGCCACACGGTCGGCCACGTGGCGTTCCATTTTCCGGGCAGCGCCATGGCCTTCACCGCCGACAGCCTGATGGCCCTTGGTTGCGGCCGCCTGTTCGAGGGCGACCCTGCGATGATGTGGGACAGCCTGTCGCGGCTGAACGCCCTGCCCGGCGACACGCTGATCTGTTCGGGACACGACTATTGCACGGGCAACGGCGCATTCGCCCTGTCGGTCGATCCCGACAACGCGGCGCTGCAGGACCGCCTGTCGGCCATCGCCGAGGCGCGCATTCCCTGCGCCCCCGCCACGCTGGATGTGGAACGCGCGACGAACCCGTTCCTGCGCCCGGCCGCGCTGTCCGCGGCGCTTGGGATGGGGGATGCGGACGACGCGCAGGTCTTTGCCCGCCTGCGCCGGATGAAGGACGATTTCTGAGGCCTGCGGCATCCGCGCACGGGGCCGTGTGGTCCCTGCGCTTGAAATGCGGGCTTTGTGACATCACATCTGCCTCAAGCGTGGGAAAATCGTGGCACCTGTCTGAAAAACCACTTGAAGCCAAACGAAATCCACCAAATCTTAACCTTACCGTGACAGTCTGGGCAGGTGGGCCACGAGCAGCCCATACCGCCAGCCGACTGACAGGAGACGACCGTGCCAAGTTTCTCGACCTCCCTGGAACAGGCCATTCACCAGGCGCTTGCGCTGGCGAACGAACATCGACACGAGCTTGCGACGCTGGAACACCTGTTGCTGGCGCTGACCGAGGAACCCGATGCGGTCAAGGTCATGCGCGCATGCAACGTGGACCTCGAGGATCTGCGCAAGACGCTGGTCGATTTCATCGAGGATGACCTGTCGACCCTGATCACCGACGTCGAAGGATCCGAAGCCGTGCCCACGGCCGCGTTCCAGCGCGTCATCCAGCGCGCGGCGATCCACGTGCAAAGCTCGGGCCGGCAGGAGGTCACCGGCGCGAACGTGCTGGTCGCGATCTTTGCCGAGCGCGAATCGAACGCGGCCTTCTTCCTGCAGGAGATGGACATGACCCGTTACGACGCGGTCAACTTCATCGCGCATGGCGTGGCCAAGAACCCGTCCTTCAACGAACCCCGAAAGGTGGTCGG
>NZ_BBPH01000035.1 GCF_000787695.1 Paracoccus sp. PAMC 22219
CCTTGAACTCAGGGGCGTGCTGCTTTCGTTTCGACATCGTCGATCTCCCTCGTGATGAAGATCAGCAGACAGCAAAAACAGAGCTTACGTCAGTGTCCAGATTTCGGGGGGCACCTCAGTCTTCCTGCCTCTCTTTCTCGGCTTTTGCCATGAGGTCATAGCCTTCTGGAAAAATGAGGGACGAGACCTGCTTGTTGCAGCAAGCGGTAGTACAGAGGGCAGTAATGGATGGTTGAAAAAGGTCGAGGCTTCGCCGCTTACCTACTGGTCAGTGTTTCTCGTCTGTATAGGATTTGCGGGTCTTTTCCAGTGGGTCAGTGTTCGCTTGTTGCCCCTTCTTGATGGTAGTCGCGATTATGCGATTGATTGGGGGTCAATTGGCATCATACGCCCTGAGCTGACGTCCATAATGGCCCAGGCATTCTTTACCGGAATTGCTTACCTGTATATGTCTCTCTGCTTCTATCTTTTCTTTGTGGGACTCATTCTCCTTTACACGTTGGCATATGACTATAGAGACATTAAACGCCAATCAGAGAGGGTTGATGATGACAACCTGTCAGATGCTATTCTAGGGGTGAGCGCAAAACTTTCTAGGGGAGTTTTTAGGTGCGTTATTTCAGGTATCTTGATTGCAATCTGCATGAAGCTTCAGTCTGTTTACTTGGTTACAGACAGTGGTAACATCATAAGCTGGCTCGCAAATGACTTTCTGGCTGTCACGGTTGGGAACAACACTATTTTTAGCCGCAAAGACTTCAGTACCCCTAATCAATTTACAAGTCTGCTTATTGTCATGGTGACAGTGTTTACGTTCTCTTATGTACTTTCCCAAGTGGGGCTTTTACGGCAGTTTGGAAGTGCCCCTGTAAAAATGGCAGGTTGCATCCTTTCTTTGGTGATAGCCTATACGGCTATCGGGATGTTCGATGGCTTTTCAATCGTTCTAGGTCTTTCCATACTTCTCGCAGCCTTTGGCCTCTTTGATCCATGGCTTGGATCGCGGTCTTGCAATGTGGAAAGGCGCGTTGATGTATCATAGTTGGCTGGATCGTTGGGATGATAAACGGGCGCAGCGTGGAAACGCCTTAAAGTGCCAGACTGTGTTCAGTCTGGACGCGCATCTTGCGTTTCCTACACCGGAAAATGAAAATATTGGCATTGCTGATTTCATGATTTTGGCTGAGCGAGCTGTCGCTGATGCTTCATTTTTTGAAGAACCCGCGGAGTCTGATTTTAGCTATACATGGAAAGATGGCTGGATCGAGTATCAGTCTGATATTACAACGGGCGTTGCGCAGAACGACCGTATTCAAGTCAAAGTAACTGACAGCATAACCAAAAAACGCGCCCTTATTATTTTTCATCATTGGAATGCGAGAACGAGATATAAGCAGATCGCTGCATTCCTATCGAGGCGGGGAATTACGGTAGTCCAGATCGCTATGCCGTATCACTTTGAACGGTCCCGGTCGGAATCGTCATATGCGGATTATATGATCAGCTCTAACTTGGGCCGGACACTACAGTCGGTTCAACAAGCCGTATCGGATGGACGGAAGCTGATACGCATCTTGGAACGTGAGGGCTATGAGCATATTTCGGTCTTGGGCATAAGCCTTGGGTCTTGGATCGCTGGCCTTGTTGCCGCTACAGACCGAGCTGTTAGGAAGGCAGGGCTTTTTCTAACCGCAGGTAGTCTGGCCGATATGGTTTGGACCGGAGATGCGACGAAGCACATTCGCGCCAGCCTGGAGGGCCAGATCGACACCACGCAACTTAACAGAGTGTGGGGTCCGCTGAATCTCGAAAACTATACAGAGCAGTTAGCACGGCCCGGTCTGGAGCTTCTGATTGTCGTTGCGACCAGAGACACTGTGGTGCTGCCCCATCTGGCAGAACCCTTGATCACCAAGTTGAACCAGGCCGGGGCGAGGGTGGACACCCTACAGCTGAACTGCGGGCACTATTCGTTTTCGCTGCCACCTTACATCCTACCGGCAGGTCTTCGCACGATCCGGTTTCTGACAGGGTGAAGAATGACCTCTAGGCGTTGCCAAAGCGTTCTCAAAGGCTCTATATGATCTTATACTGATGACAGACATCGTATAGGATTGTTGCTTTGAGGGAGTGGTTATGCGTCGTCTAGGCCAAGTCACGTTGGGAGTGATGATCGCCGTGTCGGCGGGCGTTGTGACACCGATGCGTGTCGCTGCGCAATCCTACCCGATCGATTGCGCAATTCTTCTCTGTCTGGCTGGCGGCTTCCCTGCATCAGCGGAATGCACAGCAGCCAGGATCGAAATGATCCGTCGCGTTACGCCGTGGCCCGTTGAGCCGCCCTTGCAGCTCTGGAACTGCCCGCTGCGTGCCAGCGGCCTCCCGCCGCTGCCCAACATGGGCAGCGATGGTCTGACAGACGAGATCAAGGGGTATCGTGACGGGATCGAGGTCTACCACGTCAACTATCGTGGTCAGCGGAACAGTGAGGGCATCGAGATATCAGATTCGACGCAGCGGGGTTTCTACGACGAGGCCGGTGAGTTTCGTTGGATCAGTATCCGCCTGGAGGACGCGCCTTTGTGGGTTCGTGACCGGGTTGGGTATCACGGTGGAGAACAAGCCGGAACGAGGCGCGGCATTGCGATGAGGACCATGGATTACAGCGGTCAGATTTCCGAAGTCATTTGGGAGACTTACTGATGCTGGTACTTGGTGGAGTATCTGCATTTTATCGGTCGCTGTGCATGCGCCTCTCCGTTGTGCAGCAAGCTAAAGCCCATACAACGGGAGGAGCGCGCAAAATCAGATAAAAAATACCAGCCCAAAAGAAAACCCCCCGCGCGGGGGTCCGCACGAGGGGCTTGGTGTCGATAACTCAGGTTTTGCCGACCTGAACTAGCACTCATTTCTGTTTGCTATAGTTATCCTCCCACTCCCGAAAATCAAGAGCAAACGGCGCATCTGTGCGAACGGATACGGCTTGCCTGCGGACACCGCGCTTCTTGATCGAGGAGCAGCAGATGAATACCGGAGAGGCCGCAGAACGCGGCAGTTTTTTTAAACGCATCAATGGCGTTATTGATGGCGCGCGTGCCGATGGCATTGCGGCCGATCGCAAACCCATCCACCGCAATTCGCGACGTAGGGGATCGTGCGAGGGATCATTCTGGCGCGGGACGTCACGCCAGGACGTACAGAAGGTCTTGATGGCCGCCCGATACTATGACCGGGCAAAGAAGGAACCTGGCAAGAGGAACGGCCCCCTTGGCGGCATCGCTTTGGAGGTCCTGGCGCTCTTCGCCAATCTCGTGAACTTCAAGTCGGGCCGACTGGACCCGTCCCTTGATTACATCACTGACAAGCTGTGCCGGTCGCGTGACGCGGTTGTGAGGGCGCTGAAATCACTACGTGATCATGGCTTTCTGGATTGGCTGCGCCGCTTTGAGCCGGTCCCGAATGAGGCCGCGGGCCGCAGGTGCGGCAGGTCAGCAATGCTTATCGCCTGTCTGCACCGAAGCGCGCCCTTGCGCTTCTCGGGCGGTGGGCTGGCAGGCCAGCTGCGCCAGATGATGACCAAGCGGCACGCAAAGACCGCGCCGCGATGGAAGCAGAGCATGTCGAAACTCTCGACCTTGGTGGCTTGGCAGCTTTTAAGATCGAGGACTCAGATCTTGCGAAGGCTCTGGCAGTGATGGGCAAAGCCATAGATTTACGCGAGTCCGCCAAGCGGACTGAAACCCAATCTACCTCTTTCTCTTATGCTTGAAGGGAAAGATGACGCCGCGCATCGGGAGGCAAACATGCCTAGGCGGCGGTTCCAACCCGAGCAAGACGAGCCGGTGGGCAGGCTGAGCATTTTCAGAGTGAACCGCAGTTCTCGCGCCGCCGTTGCAATGGCTATGAATGATAACCGGTTGCGGCTGTGGAGCAATGCCAGACCTTTCCAGGGTGTGATATGTTTCGGCGTAAGCTTTTTTACATCTTTCGCCCTGTGCTGCGCTTTCGCAAGGCCGATGTATGCTGACAGCATTTCAGGCCAGGCAAGCGTGATCGCCGGTGTCTTTATCGAGATTAAGGGCGAACGCGTCAAACTGGGTTCGGTTGATGCACCTGAGCCCTTGCATACCTGTATTCATGCTAAGACCGCGCCTGGCGCTGCGGTCAGCAGGCGGCATTGACCTTGTCAGACATGATAAGTGGCAGTCCAGTCGCCTACTTTTCAAAGGGCAGGGACCAATATGGCCGCATCTTGCAGTAGTGCAGCGAAAAAAGCGTGAAGTTTTCTGTGTGGCCGGCCAAGCCGTCTATTCCATCTAGGCAGTGAGGCCGTTCGGATTCAAAAA
>NZ_BBPH01000034.1 GCF_000787695.1 Paracoccus sp. PAMC 22219
TCGTCGGTGCCATCGTGACCACAGAAGCTTTGAAGGACCCGAAGATCGCCAAGTGGATGGCGGCCACCCTGCGCAAGAACGCCACCCGCGACGTCGATCAGAAAGAGATCGCCGGACTGCTGGCCGAGCTGGACGCGAAGGCAGGCACCGCATGAGCGCCGCCGCCAAATCCCCCGCCGAGCTGATTGCCGATTTGACTGACCAGGTGCGGCTGCTGCGCCAGGACGTCGGCAACCTCACCGCCACCGCAACCACCAAGGCCGAGGCGGCAAAGCTCATGGCCTCGGTGCAGAAGATCACCGCGGACGCCCTGGAGCAGAACCGGCAGATCGGCAGCACGGCGGCCGAGATGTCCCGTCGTATGCACCGGGACAGCGTCACAGCCGCTCAGGAAGCCGCAGGAAAGGCCGTAAGGGGGCTAGAGCATGAGATCCAGGCTGCGGCCAATCACATGCGCCTGGAGAGCGCCAGAGGCCGCAAGGAGGCCCTCTACAACTTCGGAGGGGGTCTGGCCGTCTTTGGGGGCTTGCTGGCTCTGGGGGGCGTTCTGGGCATCGTGGCGCTGCTCTTGATCCAAGGACGCGGCGACGCGCGGGAGTTTGGAAAGCGTCCGGGGGTCTTCTGCACATCGGCAGGGGGCGAGCTGGTCACCGGAACCACTGGTCGCCGCTTCTGCGCCTTCTGGGTCGATCCCTATGTCCCGGTGAACTGATCGAAGGTCGCGAGAGGGTCGTTGCAGTTGCAGGATATGGCCGATGTTAACCGAAATTGCATTTTGGCATCCGCGCTGTGTGTTGGAACGTCCTTTCAGGACCGTTTTCGAGCTGCCGAACGGTTCGGATGACCCACTCTGCACCTTGATTGCGCAGCAGGTTTGCGTATATACATAAACGTATGTTGATGATCACCTGGGACGCGCCGAAGCGGCAAACCAACCTTGCCAAGCACGGCTTGGATTTTGCCGATCTGGACGAGGCGTTTTTTCTGGCCTCGGTCGTGGTCCCTGCAAAGGCGGGCCGGCACATGGCGATCGGGCGTCTCGCGGATGGCACCGTGGCGGTGGTCTTCGCGACCCTTGGCACCCAAGGGGTGTCGGTAATCTCGATGCGCCCGGCCAGCGCCAGGGAACGGAGTCTGCTATGAACAAAAACTATCTGACCGAAGACCAGATTCAGCGGATGATCGCCAGCGATCCGGATGCCCCGGAGGCCACAGCGGCGCAACTCGCCCAGGCCCGGCCCTTCACCGAGGCGTTCCCGGCCCTGTCCGACGCCATGCGCCGGAACATGGGCGGACGGCCCAAGGTCGAAAACCCCAAGGTTGCCGTCTCGCTGCGCCTCGATCAGGACGTGGTGGCCCGGTTCAAGGCCAGCGGGCCGGGCTGGCAGACCCGGATGAACCGCGCGTTGCGAGAGGCTGCAGGTCTATAAACAGCAGCTAGCTCATAACCCCCGCTGGTTTGCGACCTTAAACTTAACCTGAAACAACTTCATTGGTTTGTTTCATGCGACCGTGAAAGCCCGGTGCAAAAATTCAGTCAATTTTCCAAAGGGGAAAGTCCGGATATTCTGGGACGGGTTCACGAGGCGGCTTTTCTCGAAACATACTCATCTCCTTCTGAAGCATGCAATCTGCTACGCCTGAAAATAAATGGACTGAACAAAACTTGCGTCAGGACTGTAACAATGACGGCGGTTGATCCTGTTGCCCAATAGGCCAGGGCAATCATTCCGATTCCATAACCAGCTATCCAAAACGCTATTCCCGCAAATGTGCCGGCAATGATACCGGAACACAGAAGTACAATAACCATTTTGAAGCCTCATGTGAACGCGGCGACGTTATCTGATAGAGAGAAGCACTTCTTCATGTTACTTGCTTACGAAAAAATAGCGCTTTATTTTTTTTAAAAATCTCAGCTATCGATTGGCTTTCCGATATAGGATCGTTCTCCGACACGTACAGTGATTTTTCCGTTGCCCAGATCGCATTCAAAAATTCCCTGAACGGAAATGTAGCTTCCAACAGTAATCGTCCGGATCATTTTCAACCCCAGATTGTCAAGTTTTCCATCACTAACGCAAAGATTGTGCCATGCCTTTCAAAGAACTGCCAGCCCCATGCGCTCATAAGTGCCAAAAATCGGTAGCATATTGGTTTTCTTGGCCAATCCGACATTGATGCAAGATAGGCCACCCGGCCTGCCAAAAATCTAACAGTGGCCTGCTCGGACGCCTGACTGCCCTCTACCCCACAACCCCCGGCTGATCCCCGCCCCCCTGCGCTTTCCGGCGCATAACACCTCATATCCGATGTTCCACACGTTTAGGTTGTACATGATGCCGGAACGTTCGGGGTTTGATCCGGAGGTCGGGGCGCGGGCCGACAGTAAAAAGCCCCGCCAAAAGGCGGGGCAAACTGGAACACCGTGAGTGGTGACGCAGCACTCGTGAAGCAGCACTCTGGAACTCTGAAACTTTTGAACGGGCTTCCAACCCCCGGCAGCGCAGAGAGGTTCCGTATTGAGGCAGACAATTGCCTGAGTCGAGACGAGCTTCTGTGACCTATTCCGGGGGTTGCTGCTTATTCTCGGGAAGTTCTGCAGCTATCCGCCAGAGCGTCGCTAGGGTTAGAGTGGCATGCTCGCGCCAGGCGCAGCCTTACCAGCAAATCCTTCCGTTGCCATCAGTGCCGAGGTCGAGATTCAGACCTTCCGCAGAGGCAGGGATATGCTGCTCCCTGGGGATAACCCTTTCCCCTTCTTGCCTGATCATCCCCATTCCCGCGCGCTCCCGCCGATGCGTCCCGCACCCCACGACCGTAAGCCAAAGTTGAAAGCTCGCTGACAGGTAAAAACCGGGCCAGTCCGCGCCGGTCGGCGCTTGCTCCCTGTGGGCTGCTTCGCCCGGCGCGGCCCGTCCCGGTTGTTCCCTGTAGATCATTAGAAGGGGAAAAAATAAAACACTGTTTATAATGAATTTTTTTTATTCGGACCGGCACCACCGTTCCGGTGGACCGGCACCACCGTTCCGGTCTTCTTTTGTTCTACCGGCACCACCGTTCCGGTGGACCGGCACCACAATTCCAAAAAATGGAATGAGATGTAAATTTCAAGTTGTCATTTGCATACCAGTGCGGCAGCTTGATTCCTGATTTTGGAATGAAAGCGCCTGAAATTGGAACAGCTTCCCGAACGTCGTTTGCAAGGAACTTGGGTTCAGACCGAACGGTCCGCCCATGAAGCTTGGATGAACCTCATCGCCAAATCTCCGGTCGGCGCTCAGATAATGCATGCGCTGACAGCTCGGCTTGGGGACCACAATGCTGTCGTGATCTCCCAGGTTGCGCTTGCCAAGATAATTGGGCGCTCTGAGCGCGCGGTCAGGACAGCCCTATCAGTCTTGAAAGCAGATAACTGGATTGAGGTCCGGCAACTTGGAAATGCTGCGACGGTGAACGCTTACATCGTCAATGATCGCGTGGCCTGGACAGGGAAGCGTGATGGCATTCGCTATAGCCTGTTCTCGGCAGCGGTCGTCGTTTCTGAAGAGGAACAACCGGATCGCGACAGCCTTGGCCAACAGGCTGCATTGCGACGCATTCCGGATCTGCTTCCAGGAGAGATGCAGCTGCCATCAGGCGAAGGTCTGCCCCCGGTCTCACAACCCATCTTGGAAGGGATGGAGCCGGATCTTCCAGCCCGTCAGAGATCTTATGATCCGCAGACTGGCAAACGACTGGATTGACATCAACCACCTGTCAGGCGTGCCCACAGCCCCCGTGGGCGCGACCTTGTTTCTCGCTCACCATCATCAGGTGACGGCAAAAGCCGCATCTTCTCTTCTTCGGCTTGGTCCAAGCGCTTTCGGAGATCCAAGACCGTTGTCTGGAGGTCGTCGACACGCGCCTGCAGCGCCTGTTTCAAATCCTCACGTCCGGCCCTTTCGGCCCCTAAAAGCTCTTCAAGGTGTTTCACCCGCAACTCGGCCTCGGACACGTCATGTCCTGTCCCGTCCACTGCATTTCGGACGGCTCCGGACACTACGGGACGGTTTGAATCAGGAGCTGGATTTATGTCCGCTTCTGTCCGATCAGCTCTGTCCCATGTCCCATCGCTGGACAGAGAGAAGGGGAAAACACGGTGCAACTCAGAGGGATCGATCTGATATCCACCCTTCTCATTCCGACCAGCGGAAAGCTTTCCTTCCTTGATAGCTGTCTGGATTGTAGACTTTCCCCGACCACAAAGTTGCGCGGCCTCTCGAAGTGAAAGCATTGTCATACTGGCTGTCCCGCTATGTCCGTCCCGCCTTGGATATATTGTCCGAGGCATGTCCTACACAGAACCACCACAGGACGGGACCACGCAATAGAAAAACCAGTTTCCTTCTTGACGGGACACATCAAGGACAGGCTACAGGACGCTGATTGGACACACAAAAAAACCTGCTTCGTGTGACTGATGGCAGTATGGGAAGGTTCATCAGCTGTGAATCTTGGCAATTCGGCGCGAATGTATTACATATTGGTACATCCCATCACAGTCAGGAGTGCCTATGCCCCGCAACACCTCTGTCTCCCTCGGCGAGCATTTTACCGGCTTCATTAGTGCTCAAGTCGAGACGGGCCGCTACAGCTCGGCTAGCGACGTTGTCCGTGCCGGGTTACGGCTTTTAGAAGAGCATGAGGACCGCGTCCGGACTCTGCAGGCGGCCCTTGATGAAGGCGAGGCTTCAGGAACTCCGGAACCGCTCGACATAGCCGCCTTCAAGGCTGAACTACGCGCCGGACGCGCGGGGTGATCAAGCTCCTCCGCTTCACCCCGGCCGCCCGTGCTGATCTGGCCGGGATCTGGAACTACACCGCCCAGCATTGGGACATGGACCAAGCCGATCGCTATCTTGAGGAGCTACATGGGATCTGTCTGGCTCTGGCTACTGGAGAGATGGCCAGCCGCCCGGTCGATCTGCGCCCCGAAACCCGAAAGGCGCGGGCTGGCTCGCACATGGTGTATGTCCGGGAAGGCGCGGATACGCTCGACGTGATCCGCATCCTGCACAATCGCCAAGACGTGGACCGGCACCTCTAAAAAATCCTCTACTCAACCCTGAGCCTGCGCTGCAGCTGAGAAGCGGTGTTATGCGCCGCGCCGGGCAGGGGGTGGGGATCAGCCAGGGGTTGGGGGTCGGTTGAGCCGTTCCAGAATATGACCTCCGGCCATGAACCGCAGGACCTGCGTGCTCTTGAAGTGTAAAGCCTCCCCGGTCTTGGGATTACGACCCATGCGGGCCTCTCGGATTTTGCAGGTGAAGTTTCCGAACTTCCGCAACTCAACCCTGTGACCATGCGCAAGACGATCGGTGATCTCGTTCAGGATCGTATCGAGAGCCGGTTGCATCACGTGCCGGGGCAGATGCGGATACGCTTGGAGGAGCTTCTCCAGCAGTTCTGAACGGACCATCTGGCTTCTTCCTTGATCTCACAGGGGACATGAACAGGCATTGTCAAGTTTTGGCCCGCCCAAAGCTCTAACTTTCAATCTCTCTGTGGGATCCAGGTATTTTTCCTAGCTTTTATTTGCTAGCGGCTCAGGGCCGTATTTTAGGCATGATAATTGCCCATTATGCCCCGCAGCAAAGAGAGGCAGGAAAATATCGGCCGCTACTGTCTGCCTATTCTCTTTATTTTTACGCCCCGTGATTATAGGGAACGGACGACCTGTAAAAGCAAGGATGCCCATGTCTGATTTTGATTTTTACACGATGAGCCTGGACGAAATCAAGCGTCTGAAGCGGAACCGATGAAATCTAAAAAACATTACAATCAAATAAACACCCCTAAAGGTTCTCCATATGGATTTCAGCCTGGGCGCAAAAAATAATCTCGGCCTTTATATTTTTATTGTAAATAAAAAATTTATATAAGCTTCATTAATGTATTTCTTTAGTTAAAATGCGCCAAAAAGTTTGTTTGAGGAAAAGTGCGGTGTTCACTAGTTGTAAATCACCGGCAGTTAGAACGGTGACATGCCGGAAACGGCGTAGGGCGATGGCCCGGACGGTCAGAAGGCCAAGTTTACAACCCGGTGCAAAAGCATCTTGAACGGAGGACAACATGTCCAGCATTCTGACCAACAACAGCGCCATGGTCGCGCTGCAGACCCTGAAAAGCATCAACTCGCAGCTGGGTAAAACCCAGTCCGACATCGCGACCGGCAAGACCGTGGCGAACGCCAAGGACAACGCCGCGGTCTGGGCGATCTCGAAAGTCATGGAAACCGACCAGTCGGGCTTCAAGACGATCCAGTCGAACCTGAACGTCGCCGATGCCGTCGTCAGCACCGCCCGCAGCGGTGCCGAAGAGGTGACCAAGCTGCTGACCGAGATGAAGAACCTGGCTATCGGTGCCAGCAACGACTCGGCCGACTTCGCCAAGATCCAGACGGACATGACGGCCAAGTTCGAGCAGATCGCCTCGGTCATCGGTGCGTCGCAGATGAACGGCATCAACCTGCTGGCCACCGACGTCAACGGCTCTGGCGGAACGGCTTTCACCGTTCTGAGCTCGCTGGATCGTACCAACGGTGCCGCCGCTACCACGGCAAGCAGCATTGCAGTGGCCGGTGTCGACTTCGAAACGGATATCGAAGCAGCGGTCATCACCGCTGTTTCCAGTCAAGCGACCGCCTTGACTGCTATCGGTGAGATCGAAGCCCTGATCGATATCTCGGTACAGGGTGCCGCCGACCTGGGTTCGGCCGGCAAGCGGATTTCCGACCAGTCCAGCTTTGTGGGCAAGCTGTCGGACTCGCTGAAGACCGGCATCGGCTCGCTGGTCGACGCCGACATGGAGGAGTCTTCGGCTCGCCTCCAGGCCCTGCAGACCCAGCAGCAGCTGGGTATCCAGGCGCTGTCGATCGCCAACCAGGGTCCGTCGGCAGTCATGTCGCTATTCCGCTGATAAGACCGGCGGGCGCCCAAAGGGCGCCCGCTTCCCCATGAGTACTCCTCAGCCCCTGATCACACTCCAGAATGGGATGCACGATCTTGAATGCGACAATGCCACTGACCGAACATGGCTACGCAACATCCGCCATCCGCTCTCCGCGCGATGCCGAATACGACATCTTCTCGCGCGTCACGCGCATGTTGCGGCAGGCCCCGCGCAAGGCCGACAACACCGAAACCATCCAGGCGGTGCACAAGAATTCCGAATTGTGGACGATCTTGGCGACCGACCTTGCCGAGCCGGGCAACGGGCTGCCCGACCAGGTCAAGGCCGGCCTGATCTCGTTGGCAGGTTTTACCATCCGCCACGGTCAGGCCGTCATGGCGGGCAGCGCCCAGACCGATCCGCTGATCGACATCAACATGACCGTCATGCGCGGCCTGCGGGGCGAGGGCGTGGTATGAGCGGCCTTGTCCTCAGGCTGGCGCCCAATGAGCGCGTGCTGATCAACGGCGCGGTGATCGAGAACGGCAACCGCAGCAACAAGATCGCGATCAAGACGCCCAACGCGAACGTTCTTCGCCTGCGCGACGCAATTCACCCGGATAGCGTCTGTACGCCTGTCACGCGTGCCTGCTACACGGCGCAGCTGATTATCACCGGCGACATTGACGCAGAAAAAGGACGGGATCAGCTCCTTACCGAGATCGAGCAGTTGATCCACGTCTTCATCGATCCAGACAGCCGTAGACTGCTTACTGAGGCAGGCGCGAACGCCGATAGTGGTAACATCTATGGAGCGATGCGCAGGTTGAGTGCGCTATTGCCGCGCGAGGCTAGATTGCTCGCTGTTTCCTAGATCGCAGAGACAGACGAAGGCCTACCACCCGTGATCGGGGCCATCGTCGCGCTCGTGAGCACGACGCTCCTGCTCCTGCACTCGTTCCCGCGCCTCCCGCTCGGCAGTCTCACGCTGTGTCTCCTGCCGGCGCTCGACCTCGAGATCCCGTGCCAGCCCCTCTGCGGCGGCTGACGCACCGGGGGCTGCGGCGGCGAAGAACTCTCCCCAGGCATCGGCAGGCGTGACCCGTTCCACCGCCTCACGCACCTGTTCCACAGCCCGTTCCGTGACGCGCTCCATCCAGGCGCGGCCCTTCTCGGCCAGCTCCTGGGCGACGCGGGCCACCTCGACGGCCTGTTCCTTGATCTCCCGCCAGACCTGGACAGCCGCCACCTCAATGCCGCGCTCCTTGAGCTGCCACGCCCCCGCGGAAAGCTGCGGCAGGGGCTGACGGTCCAGCGAGACGGCCCGAACCGTCTCGCGCAGGGC
>NZ_BBPH01000033.1 GCF_000787695.1 Paracoccus sp. PAMC 22219
ATGCTGACCGGGCAGGGGCGGTATCGGATGTGGCGCGCGGCGATTTGACGTTGCAGCGATGTGCCTCGCCTTTTGGGCTCCCGCTCCGCTACGCGGGCAGATCTCTGTCCGAAAAGAGATCTGGAGGTGTGTCCATGGTCGTCGCTAGCAACAAGCTGATGCGTTTCTTTTAGACGCTCAGCTGTCGCGTAGCCCTTAAATGCGGCATACGAAAGTTAACAAAATCAACGGCTCGGCTTTGCCATTAAATACGGTATCTTGCCTTTAAATCCGGCATTCTTGCCGCTAAAGCTGACACAGGGTGCTCGGGGTTGGACGGTTGGCGGCGATGGAAGGTAATAACGAATACTGTGACGATGCTGGTGCTGAGGCGCTGCGCCGGGCATCGGTCCTTCGACCGCTTGTACAGGCATATCTCAATCGTACCGGGAGCTTGCAAAGCGGTATACGTGATGCAGTCTGGGAGCTTGGCGTCAGTAAGACTACAGTTTGGCGCTGGATCCGACGGCTTGCGGAAGAAGGTGGCCGGACAAGTGCTCTTGCTCCCCGCAAACGCGGCCGACCCATAGGGTCGGTCATGGTGCCCGGTGATGTCGAAGGGATCATCGAGGACCATTTGACTCGGCATTACCTTCGGCGAGAACGCCCCAGCCTGGCGCGAGTTGTGACAGAAATCCGCAGTGCCTGCCTTGAGCGTAGGCTTCAGCCCCCGACGCGCCGTACCATTCAGCGACGGCTTGATGCAATGGACGCCCGAGAAGTCATGAAAGCGCGCAAGGGCGCAACAGCAGCGCGCCAGAAGTTTGCGCCGGTGACGGGAAGGAACAGATCAGAACGACCGCTGGAGGTTGTGCAAATCGATCACACACAAGCGGACATCATCCTTGTCGACAGTTTCGAGCGCAAGTCCATCGGCCGGCCTTGGGTGACCTTGGCGATCGACATCGCCACGCGCATGGTGACGGGATACCACGTCAGCTTTGAAGCGCCGTCTCGCCTTTCTGTGGCCTTGTGCCTCACGCGGGCCGTCGCCCCCAAAGCAGAGTTTCTGGCTGACCTCGAGTGTAATGTCCCGTGGCCTGCGCAGGGCAAGCCGGACAGCATTCATGTCGACAATGGCCGCGACTTTCGATCCCGTGCCTTTCAATCGGCATGTGCGGAATGGGGGATCAATTTGGTCTATCGCCCGCCGGGAAGCCCTCATTTTGGTGGGCATGTTGAGCGGCTGATCGGGACCATGATGGGCGCGGTCCATCTCCTGCCGGGAACAACTCAGTCGTCGGTCGCGGCCAAGGGCGGCTATGACGCGGAAGCCATGGCGGCGATGACCTTGCGAGAATTTGATCGGTGGTTTGCGTTGGAAATCTGCCGTTACAACAACAGCATTCATTCGAGCCTTAATTGCACGCCCGTTGCCAAGTGGGACGCGCTCGCCGGGGAAATGTCCGGCGACATCCCCTTCGACATGGAGGCGTTTCGGGTAAGTTTCTTGCCAAGTGAGCAGCGGCAGGTGCGTCGTGACGGCATCCATCTGTTCGACCTGCGCTACTGGTCCGACACCCTCGCGGGCTATGTCGGTCGCCGGGCCGGAAAGGTAGTCGTCCGCTACGATCCCCGCGACCTCTCGTCCGTCTGGATCGAATTGGACGGCGGCAGGTGTGTCGAGGCACGGTACCGCAACCTGGAAATCCCGCCGGTGTCGCTCTGGGAATACCGCGAGGCCATGCAAAAGGCACGAGCCATGGGGAAAGTGGGCACCAATGAATTGGTCCTCGCCGAATTGATCCGGCAGCAACGCCAGATCGAGAGTGAAAGCCGCGCTCTGACCAAGACAGAGCGCCGATCTCGTGAAAGGAATTCTTCGATGAAGGGTCCGGCTGCCGATGATCGGGCGTCAGAGGGGCTGCGACCGGTCGACACGGGTGATACATCGCGCCCCATGTTCAAAGTGGAGCGCTGGTGAATTGAGGGCAGAAACAATAGAAGACGACCGTATCGCCCTCATTCAATCGGACATGTGGATCGGCTTTCCGCGGGCGGAACAAGTGCTGGACCGGCTGCAAGGCCTCATCGAGATGCCACCGCAGACTCGAATGCCGGGCCTTCTCGTTCATGGGGCCTCTGGCATCGGCAAGACGATGATCGCCCGCAATCTGTCGCGCAGGTACGCGCCGGAATACGATCCGGAATCAGGTATCACGCGCACTGCGCTGCTTCTTTTGCAAGCACCACCAGCGCCGGACGAGCGGCGGTTCTATATGCACATCCTCGCTGCCGTCGGCGCTCCGTCATCGGCGCTAAGCTTGCGGGCTCAAAGTGTCGCCTCGCTTGAGGTTCGCGTCGTTGGCCTTCTTCGCGACCTCGGGCTTCGGATGATCATGATCGACGAGGTCCACAACCTCCTTGCGGGAACCCATCGCGAACAACGCCGCTTTCTGAATGTTCTGCGTTATCTCAGCAATGAACTCGAGGCATCACTGGTTTGTTTTGGAGTCAGCGAAGCGGTCGATGCCATTCGCGGCGATGTCCAACTCGCGCGACGCCTGGACGAACACCACCTGCCAAACTGGCGCGACGATGCCGAGTTCTCGGACATGATCCAGACCCTAATCGCGGCCATGCCGCTCGCTAAGAAGTCCAATCTGAAGGTTAAATCGCTCAAACAGATACTGGCGCTGACCGGCGGGGTGACCTCGCGCATCTTTTCTCTGGTCAAGGACCTATCCATCGAAGCGATCGTTACCGGCCAGGAATGCGTCACCGACGACGCCGTCGCTAAATGGACACCGGTTTGGTCGCGCCATGCAAATACCCAACGGCGGCTAGAGAAGGCCAGAGCTTGAAGCAGCGACCGCTGCCTAAAACTGTCACGCCTCTTGCAGATGAATTGCTTTCTGGGTGGCTAACGCGACTGGCCGTCACCAATCATTGTGAGGTCGACGAACTTTTGGCGCATATCGGAATCGAGACGCGACAGGTCGCCATGATGGATTTTGACGTCGAGGTGGATGCGACCACTGCAGAAAAGATATCGATTGCGGCCCGCGTTGCCGCTGAAACTGTTCAATCCCTTACCTTTGGGACAATGACTCAAACCGAAGCCCTCATGACGGCACAGGTCGCGTTCCAGTCGTGTCCCGACTGCTCTCGGCGTGGCATAGCGCTCAAACAATGGCGGAAGTTATGGGCATTCGACTGCCAGATCTGCGGCACTCGGCTCCTTTCGATCCTCATCAAGCCTGATCGCAGCCGAATATCCGAAAAGCTGGTGCGTCGTGCCCGAAGCGGGGCAGGGCTGATCAAAAGCGCGGTAGCGTCCAACTGCACCAAAAAACTTCGACGTGCCATGCGGGCGGCCACCTATGCCAAGCGCTCAAGTCCGTTCGCGCGGATACGGCTTTTGCCCTCCAAAGTCCCAGTCCTGACGTAAGACTCTTCTGCCTTGCCGCCATCGCCGCAGCTCAGTCTCGTCCACTGGTCAAGGCGGCACTGTTCAGCACCGGCCTCGATGGCTCCGCAAGAATTGCCTTGCTTCGTGCGTTTGAAGAAGAACCCCGTCTTCTTGCAGCAGTTGACCGGATTGCAATGCATAACAGGAAAGAACTCCGCCGAGATGGCGTCTGAATGTCATATTTAAGGACAACAAGCGCTGCGCAACGCGCCGTGTGCCGCATTTAAGGGCAACGCGACACCTGAGATCCGAGTTTATTACCGCAAAATAATCTACTTGCTATTCATGCCAGGACCAAGGTGCCTGTTCCAGATTCATCATCAGTTGCAGCGCAGAAAACTTAACTTTATGCCGTCTGCGCAGGATAGTATTACGCTTCTCAGGAATATTCGTTTGAAGCACTCCTCAAATCCATTGATAGGCCATATTAATATCTAGGCCGCACCCTTTTTAGAATGCGACCCAAACAGGTTAGACGATGATATCTGGCTCAGCGGGTCGAGCGGGGGGTGTCGGACCGTTCGTCGTCGATCTCGACTTCCGTATGACGGACGCTGTCGGTCACCGTTTCCTGACGCGTATCGCTGGTTTTGCGCAGGCTTACTTCCTCGACGATACGCGCCTCTTTTGAGACGACCGCCTCCTCGACATACTCCTCGGCTTCGACTGTCCGGTCCTGGAAAGCGGTGTCGGCATCAGTGACGGCCCGATCAACCAGGAGCCGTTCCAACGCGACGCGATCCTCACGCAAGTTTACCGTTTCACTCACAGGTTCCTCGACAGTGTAGGCCCGAACGCGAACGCGACCATGACTGGTGTCTCGCTTGCCGACGCGCAGCCGCTCCTCGACGATCGGTATGCTCTTGTCATCAACCTGAGCGGACGTATCGGCATAGTTCCCGTCCGCCCCGACGGCTGACCCGACGGTTCTGGCTCCGGTCGCATGGGGACTGACCTCATAGCCACCCCAGCCTTCTGACCGCCAGCTCTCCTCGCGCTCCGCCAAATCGACAGTGCCCTCGTCGTCTAGGATGTCGAGAACCTGATCGTAGTGTGCGGCCGTCAGGCCCGTCACGGTAACAAGAACCCCACCGCGCGACAGCCCCTCAGCATAGGTGTAGCGGTCTTCGTCGGGAAAGAAGAAATCGCCGAGGCTATCCCAGAATCCCTTGTCTTCGGTCGTCGAGGTTCTCTGCTCAGTAGACTGGGTCGCACCCTCGACTGTTCTGATCTGCGTGCGCGATATCCCGAGCGCTTCAAGCCGCGATACGGCGTTCTGGGCATCGGCATTCGTATCGAACATGGCGGAGACGGACATACTTCCGCTGGAGGTACCGGCGTCATTGTCATAGGTCATCGTGAGTTTCCTCTTTGCTGATGATTTGACCCTCAGTCTGAGGGCCGAGATTGTCGATCACGGCGCGCTGACGCCGGATGGTGACCGGAATGTCGGAGGTTTCCCGGTGTTCAGTGCGGCGGACATGGATCTCTTCACGCAGCACGAGCTGTCGCGTGATGACGATCCGCTCCTCGACCACGGGAATGATCGTCAGATCCCCTTCGGTCACGATATCAGGGACAACGTCGATATCTCGCTCGATAGGGACCCGGACCACATCTATCTCGACGTCAGAGAAATTGACGGGAACAACGCTGTCCACCGTCTCGGTGACTGTCGAGACCCTGACCCGGTCGGTCACCTTCTTCCGCTTCGTGACCGTCAGTTGCTCTTCCATGAGCGGGACGGTCTGCTCGGCTTCGTCCTGGTCCTGGTTGTGGTCAGACGTCATCACATTCCTCCGTGATGATCGACAACCTTGCCGTCCACGGCTCGTTCCAGCTTCAAGAGGGCAATATAAGTTAGTCTCCACGACTGACGTGCCGCGTCTTATGAGACTGCAGCGGTCCAACTTGTCGTGGAATGCAGCCAACGGACCATTCGTATCAGGCAATCTGGAGAGCGTACGCCGACTTGGAAGTCAGAGCGGAGATAAAGCTTTAAAGTCCATAATCCTAAACGGCTCGAGAGGTCTCCTCCCTAGGTTTCACATGCCCATAATGCTTACTTGGCATGCCTCATCGTGGTCGTTACGCAAGTGTCATGAACATATCAGCCTGGGAAGAGACGGCCATGGGCGAAGAGATATGGCTTACTGTTCGTAGTGAATTTGCAGACGTCCCGGATCTATCGACGTTATCGCGGATCACTGTGCGCCTGTTGCTTGCAGCCGTACTCGGAGGAGTTCTTGGATATGAGCGAGAACTGAAGGGTCGAAGTGCAGGCGTTCGTACACACATGCTGGTTGCGGTGGGCTCGGCGCTGTTCGTTCTGGGGCCTTTGCAACGCGAGATGGAAATCGGGGACCTGTCACGCGTCCTGCAAGGCATCGTGCAGGGTATTGGGTTCATAGGGGCAGGGGCGATCATGGTACGCTCGACAAGGCACCAGATCGAGGGGCTCACGACAGCGGCAAACATCTGGGCCACGGCGGGTATAGGCGTCATGGCGGGTCTTGGTCTGGAAGCGACCGCTGTTCTGTCGGCAATCATAGTTCTAATCATCCTCGCCGCGGTACCAGTCGTTCTCCCAAAATCAGCTGCGTCGCATGGTGATGAAAAGACCAATGACCGATGACATACGAGAAGATTTGTATTTCGTCATAGGTGCATAAGACAGGAATAAGGTGCTTAAACTCCTTAGGCCAAGCGCAAGTTACCCCTATTCGATCAGTAGACGGCCGATCCGGGATGCGGCAGCAGGCCTGCGCGCGGAAAACTTGTCGGCAAGAATGCCCCGGACCACGGGGGCAAAGGTCATTGGATCGCAGCAGGCCGAAAGGATAGCTCTGGCCCGGCCAACCTTCGCGCGCTGGTCCAGAAACTCGCGCAAGAGAAAGCGCTGGCGCAATTCGTCGGCAATTGCCGCCAAGGCGGCATGGGTAGTGTCATCCATCCCGTCCACTGCGAGATGCGCCAGCGCGGCCGTGTACAGCGCCTGCAAATCAGCCGTCTGATGACGCGAACTCAGCGAATCCTCTCGCCAGCGCGCGGCATAGCCGACTTCGGTTGAAACGCAGAACCGTGCACCTTGCTGCAGCATCCGTACATAAAGGTCGTAATCCTCTCCTAGGCGCATGGTCTCGTCGTAGCACAATCCTTGGTCCCGCAGGAACGCGCGACGCATTAGGGGTTTCAGAAAGCCCAGTTCTTTACGGCTGGTACCGCGCGGCGAATGGTTGGCACGCACGAAGCTAGCCAGGTCGATGTCGATCACCTGGGGGTTGACTGGCGGCGTCGGAGGCAGATTGCCTGGGCCCGCGTGCTCGGCAACGAACAGGATGTTGTCGGCCATCATATCGACATCGGGAACTGCCAGCAGCCGGGTAAAGCGTCCGGGCAAGATGAAATCGTCGGCATCCAGAACCGCCACGAAATCGCCCGTAGCCATCTCCACTGCCCGGTTGCGCGCTGCGGCGGGTCCGATATTGACAGCGCACTGGCTGATCGTCAGGCGGTCATCGCCCCGTCCGGCTGCCTCGGCTGCCGCCGCCGTGTCGTCGTCGGAGGCGTCGTCAATGACGATCACCTCGGCTGTCTCAGCGTCAACTAGGGCTGTGCTGACCGCGTCCGCGATGGTCGCAACTGCGTCACGAGCAGTGATGATTACCGAAACGGAGGCAGATGCATTCATGGGTATTCACCATTGAAAATCGCAAAGAGAATTATGGACATCATAGCGAAAGATTAACCGCATCGCCGTGTAAGTCTGCTGGTAAATTTGGGCACTCTCGTTAAAATCACTAAAGATATACCACATTTCATCGCAGGCTAAATATACATATCAGCGGTAGTACACAAAACACGGAGGTTCAGGATGGCTACTGGCACGGCGGTAATCTATCACTATTTCGAGAAAGATAGTGTGTATCGTGACAACCTAACCTATTTTTTATCTACCGCTATACACGCACAGGCAGAATATTACATCATCATTTCTGGTGAGTGCTCCCTGACCCTTCCCCATTTTGATAACGTAAAGTACATATACACAGAAAATCTAAACAACGATTTTGGAGGATATGCAACATATATCAAAAACCACTTTGAGGATCTCCATGATTTTTATATTTTCGTCAATTCATCTGTAAGGGGGCCTTTTACGCCCCCTTACCTGTCCCGATCCTGGACTGAAATATTTACCTCCAAACTAAGAGGAAATGTCCATTTGGTGGGTGCTTCCATAAATATTCTTCCCGAATGCTCAGATTTCAAGAATCAGTATAATGAAATGTTCTTGTCCGAATGCAATAGATCGCATGTACAGACGACATCATATGCGCTGACACGAGAGGCACTAAACCATCTTGTAAAAATTGATTTTTACAAATCCGATGAGACTTACAATAAGTTCGACGTGATACTTGCCTATGAACTCCGTTTATCAAATGAGATTTTCAGAAAAGGCTGGAGCTTTGACTCGATTTTGCCCGTATACAGCCGTTTCAACTGTGAAGACAGTGCAATCATGTTCAAGAATCCGACGGCGAAAGAGGGTGACGTTCTATGGCGGTCGGCATTCTTTGGACGAAGTCTTTCACCTTTAGAGGTCGTTTTTGTGAAGACGAACCGGGATATGATAGACGAGACAGATCTCGCATCGTTCACGTTCACCGGAATTCACGATAGGGCTTTAACCGCAAACTGGCATGCTGCCGCAGATCTTCTCCAGCGCAGCTATCTTCAATCTTCCAAACCAAAAGATATTTCTAATGACAAGAAACCGGCAGCACGGCTGTTTAAAATTGCCAAGAATTT
This sequence comes from Paracoccus sp. PAMC 22219, assembly GCF_000787695.1. GTDB lineage: Bacteria > Pseudomonadota > Alphaproteobacteria > Rhodobacterales > Rhodobacteraceae > Paracoccus. The sequence continues at coordinate 8,267 of NZ_BBPH01000033.1, forward strand.
AAAGAGACAATTTACAAAGCGATATGTGGAAGGTGGAAAGAACTTTTAGGTTTCTATCCTGAGGTGCCAGCAGCGGACGGTGAAGATTAGCTGAGGCGTTCGCGGGCTACACCAGTTTGCGGCAAACGACGGACAACGTCGCGCACGATGCGCTGGACCTGCATTGCCGCTTCGGCGCCAAAGCTGACAGCGCGAGTGCCGTCTGCGCGCAGAAGCTGGTAAGGAAGGCCAACCGGGCTTTTATGATGGATGACCGTGAAATGGATCAAGGCGATGACATAGGCGCCCAGATCATTCAAATGGATCATATCCTGACCCCCCGCCTCATCTCGGGCGAACAACTCCTCACGTGAAGTCACTCCAGGAAGTTCACCGATCTCGGCCGCACGTGCAACTGCGGCAATTGTCTGACCTCCGGGTATGACAAAAAATTCCCCTGTGCGATGGTCAGTTTCCGCAGGGGCAATGATCCGGCCCTGCCAATAAGCTTTCAGGTCATTATCGATCCGCTCCAGCCATCCATCAGGATCGTCAAGCGAATGCCACGTCTCATAGAGATAAATGCGGATGGTTGGATTACGTTGGCGGGCAAGTGCCGCCCACTCGGCTAACCATCGGGGACTATCGAACCAGTTTATGGCATCGCGGATCTCAACCATCTCAGTCATCACCAGGACGTCGATACCGGGTGCTGATAACGCTTGACGCGCAGGGACCAGCTCACGATCCCCGCTCGCGTAAAGCTTGTATCCTGCCAAGGCATCGCCTTCGGTCCAGTGGGCTTTGAGTGTCGTACCCCAGCCAATCTGGCTTGCATAACTGTTCCCACCGAGTTGCGCCAACATATGCGGAATATCTGGGCCGACGAGGCTATGTCCTAGATGGAAAATAGAACCGATGCGGTCCGGGGCGGATAATACGGACCGCGGTTTGAGCACCATCTCTTGAGGCAATTTAGTGCGCTGATGGTGATGCCAACCGAACGCGGCGGCCATCGCTCCGCCCACGCCTAGCACCATCGCATTCACCATGGACCTGCGGTTCATACCGTTCTCAGATTCAGTTCTGTGGGCCTCCGGTCTAGCACGGAAGAAAATAGAGAACATCACCTGGGCGCTTTTGAAGTGCAGAATTTGCACGCACGTTCGATCCCAACCCGAAGGATCACTAGGGCAATCCGTGTGTCAGAACCGTCGTCCGGTGCCAGTCTTGGCCGTCAGATTCTCCCCAAAGGGTCACCGTGGAGTGCAGGATCGAAAGCTCTATCGCTATTAGCCATGCCGCCCAAGCCGGCCGCCTCCTCCGACTTTACCACCTCCCATGCGACGCGTTTGAGATAGGCATCCAGTTCTGGCGCAATGATGTCAGGGGATGGCACATAGTTGAGGGCCCGCGCGTCAATCTGATACAGCATCGTGAACACAAGCAACGACCCCGCATACTCCCCAACAGGATTGAGATGAATGTCATCCTGGAACAGATCACCTATCTCTGTCAGACCCGGAGCAACAGAGCCTAGCAGGTCGTCATGGATGCGCGCCATCCAGGCGTGACCCGGTATGATCCAGACACGCCATTCCGGAGAAAGAGCCTTGTGGTTCTGATGCATCTTCCACGTCGCATAATCCGCAAGATACCGGAAGCTGCGGCCATATTCCGGTAGGCAAGCACGAAAGTTGCCAAGATCTGCCCATTCCGGCCGATCGGACAAACCGTTCAAACTGGGCCAGATGGACCATAGGATAACCTCAGCTCCCTTGCCTCCGTCACCGCGCGCCAGCGCGTTCTCGGAAAACAGCATCAGATGTGTCAGCGTATCGATCATGCCCTCGGACGCCTGCTCCGAAACGCGCGGTGGAGGGCCTCCTTCGGTAATTGTCAGCGACTGGAATGCGTCAATGTTGGTTCGAGCCAGCAGATCCCGGCGCTCCCACCGAATAGACATTGGCGATCCTGGAACCGTATCCTGAGCATGCGTACGCCGATCGACCCATGCAGGTTCACCAAACTCTCCGATAAAGATATTGGCGAGGTTTCCCGGCCAACCTTCTATACCGGAATTGACATAAGTGTCGGTTAAGCTGTGGCCGCTATGAACATGGAAATCCGACGCGATTGATGGGTGCCGAAGGCCCGATGACGACAGAACCTCCTCAGCCACCCGGACTATAACACTGACATCAGAACCGCCGGCGTCAAAGTTGCTGACCCGCCGCCAGCCAGTAGGGATAATTTCAAGAGCGGGAACTACAAGCAAATGCCCCGGCGGATAGTCCGACGTCGGGCGCTCAAACGCTGTATCAACAAGGCTAATGCGCTGGCTGACGTTCCTACTGCGCAAGATCAACGAGTTTTTTTCGATACGCTTTGTCACCTTGTCATCCTTCGATGCTAAGTTGCAGCATTGAACCTGCCAATGCCCAGCTGGTCAACGCATCAGGCCAGGTCAACGATAGATAGAAAGCGGTTCCCGTTTGATTTCCAATCATCTATCGCCATCGGCTGCGATCATCGAGGGTGAGATCACATGCTACAAGGTCACTGGAGATCAGCTATCTACGGCCGCAAGTTGCAGACTAATGGTCCCCGGAACCTCGTATTATTCGCCGGGGCTATCGAACAAGAAAATATTGTACTGAGTTCTGCGAAAATCTACCTGGAACTTTGCACATTCCTTATAGTGTGTTTGCCGGAAACTTGGAGGTTCACCGGAAACATGCCTATCAAATGACACTGGTCTCACCACTTCAATTTTAGAGTACTCAGCGTGATGCAAAAATGTTGCCCCAATAACCAGACATTGACATTACGATGCCATCCCGGATCTAAGTCTGTTGTGGCATCTAAGAAACTGTGTCTTGTGGCCACATTTGAACCAATATCGCGAACCGGGACACTTCCCGATCCTGCATCTTGCTCGGAGATCCTGACATGAGGTTCGCAGCCTGTTACTTGATTTGGACCGTGTTTTGGGTCTGGTCTTGGTACTGGGTTGGGTTTTGGTCGTGGAATGGGAACTGGGTCGGATTCGGTTAATAAGAACTCTCAAGGAATAATGGCTTATATGCAGCATGGCACTGTTCGCATAGGTGTACAGCTATTACACTTTACCCATATGTTTATCGTGACTATGTATTGCCGTTGCCGCCGCGCCCACACGCTGCGCCTGACGCAGCAGTTCACCACGTCGCCATTCGTCATGGGTCAGTCGCGTCGATGCACCGTGATGTGCGCACAGGGCAGGGGGGTGATCCCAAAGGCCGAGGGAATAGGGTGTCATCAGCAGGCTCTCGACCCGGTTGCGGGCGGTCAGGATAACTGAGTGCACTGGCAACAGGATGTGATGATAGTAAATCGGGCCGTGATCGGGCCGCAGCGCGGCACGCCCGGCCTCCGCAAGGTGCTTTGCCTTCGCCCACCGCCCGTGCCAGAGGATTCTGTGCAGGGGAGAGAACAGCTCCCCGTTCAAATCGACGGGCCAGTCCTGCGGGGTCTTGCCGGGACAGTGTCGCCGGTCCGTCCACAGCACGGGCTGGCGCCCGTCGGCGGTCAGGATCGCGTCGCCCACCCGGACATCCCGGACCGGGATCACGCCTGCACGGGCGACATCGACAAGCACGTCCGGCCCAAAGCAGGGCGCCACCAGGGGACGGGACAGCGCGGGGGCGATATCATAGGCGCCGTTGCCCACGGGGAATGTCTGCGGCAGCGTCGCGAACGAATTGTCACCATTCGTGATCATGATCGGCCCGATCCAGGGCGACCCCGGTGCAGGCTGCATCACCGACGTGTTGATCCGGGCATAATCGTCCCCAAGGCCCGAGAGATCGCTCTGGATGTTGGCGGTCTGGCCGGGGTTCATCGGCCGGTACTCGGCGACCTGCTTGCCCGTTCCGTCAAAGACCTTCAGCCCGGTGATCCCGCTTCTGCCGGTCAGCTCCGTCCCCGTGTCGTTGATGGCGGTGATCTCGATCCGGTGGTCCTTGGCCCAGATCTGGCGGCCCCATTGCACCGTCGCCGTGCCTTGGGAGGAGTTGGTGCCGACGGCGGGATCGACGATCAGTTGATCGCCTCGAATGCTGAACGTGATCACGGGAAGCTCCTTTCACAGGGGTTTCCCGACCGTACGGATCTGCATTTTCTGCAAGGTTAACGCGACCCGCGATGGGCGTCGCTTTGTGCATTCGTGGTTTATCGATGACGAATTTGATGCAGCGGCTGAAGGTTCTTCCGGTCAATGCACCCAGTTTGAGCGAGGACGTTTCTGTCGCTTAAAGCGGACTGGCGTGATGAAGAAACGTCGGTAGCGTCGTGGGCTATGAGCGCTAGAAGTAACCTTAAAAATTGTAATTTCTTGACTGCACAACGCGCAAATTGTGCGTGCTAAAGCCTGATCATCCTCCTCATCAGCCGGGTGATCAGATGCCGTCCGACAGCGACCTCAGTGCGAACAACACCGTCCAGCCGACCGCGGGGCAATGGAAGTTCACGGTCCCGCTGTTATCCTACATGGGCCGATCCAAGATCTCGACCGGAAGGAAACGGACCGTATCCGGATCCGCCGAAGCGTCCGGCGCATAGCGCGGGTCGCGAAGCCACGTGAATATCAGGTTGGCATTCATCGAATAGCGACGAGCCACCTGCGCAACCGAGACACCAGGCGGTGACGTCTGCACACAGATGCGCCGCTTCTCCTCGTCCGTCCAAAGCCGCTTCGTCCGACCCGCCATCACGCACCCACAGTGTCCACTATCCCGTAGTGGGCACTATCAATCACACTCTACGCGGGGCAGTGCAGCGACGCCGGACGCTTACTGTTTTTAAACATGGGCGATCGACCATGTGTAGAAACATGATCGTCGTTGTGTGCCAATGCAAGTAACGATACCACTGCCCGTGACCTCAGCTTTCAAGCTGCAGAAGGTGACGAGACAGGTCGTTGAGGTCATAAGGTTTCTGGAGAACAGGAAAATCGCTGAATGCGGCGATGAGGCCTGCTTTCCCGTAGCCACTTGCGAACATGAAGGGGATGCCAAGGCTGGCAAGCTTCTCTGCTACGGGGAAAGACACTTTGCCGGCGAGATTAATGTCGAGGACGGCCATGTCGAATGTTTCCTCGGCGACGGCTTGCAGAGCAGCGTCGACCCGCATGACTGGCCCAACGGGCTCGTGCCCAAGATCGACAAGCATGTCTTCAAGAAGCATCGCCACCAGCATTTCATCTTCGACAATCAGAACGCGTGCCATGCTATGCCATCTCATCCAGAGCTGGTTCTTCACGCATTGCAGCGTGGGTACTCGTCAAGGTGAAGATAACCCCGTTCGGATGGAAATCAATGACTGCGCTGCCTTGAAGCTCGCGCGGCAGGATACACTCCAGCAGTCGGCTGCCGAAGCCTTGTTCAGGCGCAGGATGCACTGGTGGCCCGCCTTGCTCGCTCCAGGATAGGACGAATGCATCACAGGCTTCTAGAGACCACATCACTGAAACCCTGCCTCGGGCGGCTGAAAGTGCCCCGTATCTGGTGGCATTTGCCGCCAGTTCATGAACAGCCAGGGCAATGGACATTGCCGCATGTGGGCCGATCTGCAGCGCAGGCCCTTCCATGGAAACAGCGTTCCGATCGGAGTCCTGGAACGGTGCCAGCACACTGCCGATAACGGTCCCAAGATCGGCCTTCTCCCAATTTTCTGCTGTCAGGACATTATGTGCGCGTGAGATGGCTAGGATCCGGGAGGAGATCATCTTTGCAGCGTCATCATTGGAAGCCGTCGTACGAAGCGTTTGCCGGACGATCGACTGCACCGACGACAGCGTGCTCTTCAGCCTGTGGTTCAACTCGTTGATCAACAGCTGACGATGCCTTTCCGCCCGGACGCGCTCGGTCACATCCGATCCCTGAACGAAGATATGCTCGACCTTATCTTTCTGGCCGCGGATCGGCTGATAGACGAAGTCTACGAAGCGCTCCTCCATCTGGGCGCTATCAGACCAGCGTAGCAGGACACGTTCGGAGGTCCGGGTGACGGCCTCTCCCGTGGCAGAAACATGGTCCAATAGGGATAGAAAGCCTTGGGCGCCCATTTCCGGTAGAGCTTCCCTCACGGACATCCCGACGACGTCCCGGCCTCCGACAAGCCTGCGGTACTCAGGATTGACCATAACGAACTTATGGTCTGCGCCACTAAGCATAGCCATGAAAGTCGGCGCCTGTACAAACAGGCTTTGAAGCCTTTCGAACTCCTGCTGGTTGCGCTTTTCAGCCATTACACGGTCAGTCGTCTCCACAACTACGGCCACGACGCCCGCCGGACGCCCGTGTTCATCAGGGATCGGCGAGTAATCGAGGTTCATCCAGACCTGCTCTGGATAACCGTTCCGATGGAGGGTCAATTCCTGATCTCGATAGGCTAGAGTGCCACCCGCCAAGCCGACATTCATCACGTGATCATTGAAGTCGGCCACCTCTGCCCACCCCTCGCGAACGTTGGATCCAAGCAGGCCGGGATGGCGGTGGCCCGCGAACACGGAGTAAGCGTCGTTGTAGATCATCACCCCATCCTTACCCCAAAGCATCACGATTGGGACGGGAGAGTGGATAATCAGCGCGACGGCGGTCTTGAGGCTTTGTGGCCAGGTTTCTGGGTGCCCAAGAGACGTTGCGGACCACGCGAAGCCTCTGATCAGAGATGCGACCGGACCATGGTGACCGAGAAACGCAAAGACATCCGGCTCATATGACATCAGCGACAGTCTCTTGAACGTGCATACTCTTTGAGCGACGTCATAACAGTGCGACTGCACCAAGGACAGATGGATGCCGAAGTTTCATCCGAAGTCAACGTCGAGGCGTAGCCATGGAATGCTGCTTTAGCAAGCGGATGGCTTGTTCGACTTTCACATCTATCAGCCTGTTCAGGAACTCCTGTCGATCCCGAGCAGAGCACTTCTCTACAGAGTAGTGGAGTTTGCCGGGTTGCCGTCGCGCTCGCTTGACGGTTGGGGTCGGCACAGCATCCTTTGCGATAGTTGCCATGGGGAACCTCGGTATTGTCGTGGCGTAAGAACGCATCGACGTAGTGCGGGTTCCAATCGGCAGTCCGGCGTTCTCCATTATGACCAACGTGAGCAAAAACCTGCCGATTCATGAGGAAAGCCTGTCGAAAGCTCTCCATTATCAATGTTTATCAATACCCTGTCGGGTCGACGCGGCAGCTGCATGCGCATAAATTACTCCGAATTCGAGGGTTATCCGATGACCGCGGGATGACCGAAAACAGGGGACTGCAGTGAGCGAGTTTCGATCCGATCTCGACATCATCTCCTCCATTCCAGCTGTCTCGTCGATCCTCGAGGTGGTCTGCCAGATGACCGGGATGGGGTTCGCCGCCGTAGCCCGGGTGACCGAAAGCCGCTGGATCGCCTGCGCCACCAAGGACCAAATAGGCTTCGGACTTGCTCTGGGCGGTGCGCTGCCTGTGGCAACCATCATCTGCCAGGAGATCCAACAGGCGCGGACTCCGGTGATCATCGAGAACGTCCTGACGGATGCACTCTATCGACACCACCAGACGCCCCTGATGTACGGCTTTCAGAGCTATGTGTCATTTCCCATCCATCTGCCGAGCGGAGAGTTCTTTGGTACCCTCTGTGCGATCGATCCTGCTCCCAGAGCCCTGAAGTCTTCTCAGATCGTCCGGACGCTGACGCTGTTCGCTGAATTGATCGGGCAACATCTCGATGCCGCGCGACAGCTTGCCCAGACCCAACGACTGCTGGACGAGCGGCGGGATTGGGAACGGCAGCAGCGGGTGGTTCAAAGGGAGATGATCCATCGGCTTAAGAACACCCTGACCATTGTCCAGTCTGTCGTTACCCAGACCCTCAGGAGCGCGGCATCATTGGACGAAGCGGCCCAAGTCGTTTCCGATCGCATTCAGGCCTTGACGCGGGCACAGGACATCCTCACCGAGCATCGGTGGGAGACTGCGGACATTCGGGAGGTGGTCGCGGCAGCTATTGCGCCTCACACCGATGGGGGCCATCGGTTCATGATCATGGGTGACAGTGTGGACCTGACCGCGCAACAAAGCATGGGACTGGCACTGGCTCTCCACGAGTTGTCGACGAATGCCACGAAATATGGTGCGCTGTCGAACGAGCATGGGACTGTCAAAATTTCTTGGCAAGTGGACCAGAGCAAGGCATTTTCGTTCAGCTGGGTTGAGGCAGGCGGACCACCGGTCACACCGCCCTTGAGAAAAGGCTTCGGATCTCGCCTGACGGAACGTGTCGTGCCGTCCTACTTTGATGGCAAGGCGAGGCTTGATCACGCGCCTGCCGGTGTTCGTTACGAGCTTAGAGGGGTTCTATGAGGCACCCGATCAGCACAGAATGACCGGCCCCGAATAGAAAGCTCCTTCAACTGGAGGTTTTTGGCAGCCGCTCATTGCGGACTGCCGCGCTGATCGGGAGGCCACCATGGCGGAAGAAATCTGGCTCACGATCGTCAGTGAGTTCTCCGACGTTCCTGACATATCGACGCTGACGCGCATCACGGTTCGCCTCGGACTCGCGGCTGTGCTTGGGGGTATCCTCGGCTATGAGCGCGAGCGCAAAGGAAGAAGCGCAGGCGTTCGCACGCACATGCTGGTAGCCGTAGGAGCCGCCCTCTTTGTGCTGGGTCCGATGCAGAGTGGCATGGAGATCGATGATATGTCTCGCGTCCTGCAGGGCATCATTCAGGGCATCGGGTTTCTTGGTGCAGGAGCCATCATGGTTCGCTCCACCCGACGTCAGATCGAAGGTCTGACGACTGCCGCCAACATATGGGCAACGGCGGGCATCGGGATCATGGCGGGCCTGGGGCTTGAGGCCACTGCCGTCATGTCGGCGATGATCGTGCTGACTATCCTCGCGGCGGTTCCTGTCCTCCTACCAAAGCCAGTGGCCACAGATCCCGGAGATGGTCAGCCCAGAACTTGATCCGCTCGCTGATGCACAAGATCGCAAAAGAGCTTGCCGCCACTGAATATGGCTGGAATGGTCTATCTGCCAGGAACAAATCCCGACTGTACCTGTTCTGGACCGGCTGGCCGCTGCGCTCATCATATCGCTCAGCCGAGTGTCACTGTGCGATCTGGAGCGCTTGCTTAGAAGCAGAGTAAGGGAGTCCGGATGTCGAAATGAGCCTGATGACGCTTGTGCATGTTCCATTTTCGAGATCGACCCGGATCCTCTGGCTGCTCGAGGAGATCGGGTGTCCCTACCGCTTGAAGCGCGCATCGCGCCCTCGAACCCTGCACGCAGCCCTTCATCCGCCATGCTCTCCAACCTTGCATGATGGCGAGATGACCATGCATGAGACAGGTGCGATGGCTGAGTGGCTCTGCGAAACGCGTGCGCCTCATTTATGGCGTGCCCCCGGTGCTGCCGGACGCGTGGGATGGTTGGATTGGCTGCATTACGCAGAAACCTTGCTTCAGCCCGTTGCGGCGAGATCCGAGGCCGGCGCAATGGACCGTCTGTCCGCGGCACTTCGGTTGCTCGAAAATTCGCTCACTGACTCGGAATGGCTTCTGAGTGAGTTTTCCGGAGTCGACTGCCAGGTTGGCTGGTCTTTGTGGCTTGCGGCACGGGTTTGCCCCCTGAACGATCATCCCGCCCTGAAAGCATATCTCGAGCGATGCAGGGGCGTCCGGCATTCCAAGCCGCAATCCGACCCGCGGCAGCCTAAGCTGGTGGTTCAAATGGAAACCAGTGTTAAGCGACCTGGCTTGGAGCGATGAAACAGATACTGGATCGGGAACAATCGGGCCACCCAGCAGGTATACAGCATACCAATCAATAATGGTGTATCATGCTGGAAAGCGAAATCCTGAACCTGTCGCGGCAAGACCAAGCCGGCGGACTATCGCCCTGGTTCTCACGCAATTTTTCCAATCAGGTGGAGCAGGGTCTCTTCCTATCAGGCTCCAAACTGCAGGACGTGCAGGATCAGTTGGTCGGTCAGCTGCATGACTATCGCGAGCAAACCGGGGTTGGAACGGCGGTCCTCGGAATGTCCGGCGGGGTCGACTCGGCGCTGACAGCCGCGCTGTTCAAGGCAGCAGGATGGCGGGTCATCGGCCTGAACCTGCCCATTCATCAGGTACAGGAGGAAACCAAACGCGGGGTCGATGCCTGCAGAGCTTTGGACCTTGAGCATTTTCATTTGGATCTCTCTGAAGAATACGACCGCATGGTGCTGGCCATGGCGGATCTCGATGCAGCCATCGCTTCCGGTGATGATGAGGGAGTTCGCACCCGACGCGGCAATCTGCGTGCCCGCTTGCGTATGATGACGCTTTACGATCAGGCCCACAGATTTGGAGGGCTTGTCGCCAGCACGGACAACTTTTCGGAGCTAGGCGCTGGCTTCTGGACGCTGCATGGCGATGTGGGTGATCTGGCACCGGTGCAGGGGTTGCTCAAATCATGGGAGGTTCCGTGGCTTGCCCGGAACATCGGCGTGCCGGAGCACACATGGCGGGCCAAGCCAACCGACGGGCTGGGGATCGGAGCCGGTGACGAGGCCCAGATCGGCGCGACCTATCTCGAATGGGACATCGCGGTCTTCGCTTTGGATCAAGCCTGGCATGACAATCCGGATGTGACGGTGTCGGATATGCATCGGCTCCTGAATACCCAGGGCGATCAGCACGCGCAGAAAGTTGTAGCCACGGTTCTGACAAGGCTGGGGCGGACCTGGTTCAAGCGCATCAATCCGATCAATCTTTCCCATCCACAATCCGATCGGCTGGCTCTCATCGGCACGCTTGACGAGGGGCTGTTCCGCCCCGCCATCCTGAAAGGTCAGACCGCGGACCTTCACTTTCCAGTCGATCTGCACGCAGCCGCAAACAGGCTTTGCAAGCAACTGGTTCAACGTGGCTGTCGGGTGGTTACGGCTGAATCCTGCACCGGGGGTCTGTTAGCCGCGAGTATCGCCAGAGTGTCCGGCAGTTCCTCTGCCTTGGAAGGGAGTTTCCTCACCTATACCCCGTCAATGAAGGTGGCGGCGCTTGGCGTGTCCCCCCGTCTGATCAAAGAAAAGACGGTTTATGACCCAAAGGTGGCGGAGCAGATGGCCACGGGCGCTTGGACGCAACGCCTGAAGCTGAACTGGCCCTAGCGATAACGGGTGTGGGCGGCCCTGATGACGACCAAGGCAAACCAGCAGGATATGTCTGCATCGCAGCCTGCCTGCGGGGAGACATACCTCTCGTAAAGGAGTTTCAGTTCTCTGGTGCGCCGCAGGTTGTGCTGGCAACGGCAATCCGTGTCGCGTTGGAAATGGGGATATCGGCTCTCGGCAACAAGTATGGCAGTGGTGCCAATGAGGACCGATTCGATATCGTCCGGCAAAAACCTTAACAGCGTAATGCTTCAAGGAGAAGAAGATGGCGACTGGAACGGTAAAATGGTTCAACGAGACGAAAGGCTTTGGTTTTATTGCGCTTGATAACGAAAACAAAGATATCTTCGTACATATCTCTGCCGTTGAGCGAGCGGGTCTTCGGACGCTTTCGGATGGACAGAAACTCTACTTCGATATCGAGACCGGCCGGGACAGACGCGAAAGCGCTGTGAACCTTTCCTTGGGCTAATCTGAGGATCACTAGGCTTGAGACCCATTGATTATACGTCCTTTGCGTGATTCAGGCCGCCGCAAGGACACCTGATCAGAACAACTTGTTCTGTCTGACGGAAGCGCAGATGACGCGCCTTCGCGCATGAGCCTTCGCCAACGATACAGCAGGTGGGATGCAACGCAATTGCGGCTTGCAAAGATGGAAATGCCGGCCTGATCCTCCAGCCCTCGGGGGCTTACGTGGCCCCGCCGGGGCCATGGTCCTCCTCGACTTCGATGATCCGCAGCTTCTCGGCGGCGGTCAAGCGGCGCCGACCACCGCCATTGGCGATGATTTTAATCTCAGACATAAGCAAGGGCTCAGGCATATGCCTAAGCTCCATGGCTATGCCCAAGTATCCGGTCGAAACAGGGGCCAGTTCATGACGTCAGGTTGATACCGTAGGCAGGGATTGATTTGGATCGTTCTACCTTGAAATGTAGGCCGCAGTGTCCGGAACCTGTCTTTCTCCGTGGCAGTTAATGAACAACACAAAACCATCCCGCCACTGAAGGACCGCCCCATGACCAACGCCCAGAAGATCCCGGCGCAACATCAGGATGCAATGCCCGCTGACGAGCACAAGATGAACCCCGCCCCTGATTACATGCCGCGTCACCCCGGCGTGGGCAAACTCAAGGGCAAGGTCGCAATGATCACCGGTGGCGACAGCGGCATCGGGCGTGCCGTTTCGGTGCTATTTGCCCGCGAGGGGGCCAAGGTGGCCATCGCCTACCTCGAAGAGCACAAGGACGCCGAGGAAACCAAGCGCTTGGTCGAGACGGAGGGTGCCGAGGCGCTGCTGATCCCTGGAGATTTGGGCGTGAAGGCCCATGCCTTTGATACGGTCGCGCGGACGGTGGAGGCCTTTGGCCAGTTGGACATCCTGATCAACAACGCCGCGATGCAATGGCCCGATGAAGATCTGACGGAACTGTCCGAAGAACGTCTGCGCCGCACAATGGACAGCAACGTGATGTCGTATTTCTTCTGCACGCAGGCCGCCCTGCCGCACCTGAAGGAAGGCGGCTGCATCGTGAACACCACCTCGGTTAACGCCTTCAAGGGCAACGACAGCTTGATCGCCTATTCCACCACGCGTGGTGCATCGCTGGCCTTCAGTCGGTCGTTGGCGTCGAACCTTCTGGACAAAGGCATCCGCGTGAACGCCGTGGCCCCAGGCCCGATCTGGACACCCTTTATCCCTGGCTCGATGCCCGCCGACAAGGTCGAAGACTTTGGCTCCCAAGCCCCCATGGGCCGCGCCGGTCAACCGTGGGAGGTGGCGACGGCTTTCCTGTTCCTCGCCTCCTCGGACGGCAGCTACTTCACCGGCCAGACCCTGCATCCCAACGGCGGCATGATCGTCGGCGCTTGAGGTGGTGGCAGTGGAGGCACAGAGATGATCTGCCACGGGACTTTCATCCACCTTCGTTCATTGTCCGTCATAGCTTGGGGACGGACAATGAAGAGAACGAGATTTATAGGCGAGCAGATCATAGGCTGATTAGGTAAACGTATGTGTTTGATACACGTTCGTAAGAAAATGCTACATAACATAGCTTATTGTTGCTCAATATGGAGGGGAAGTGGGTTCATTGGATTGAGCGCCAAGTTATCCACATTTTCCGGGGATGCTTCTGGGGGCATCCAGAGATTAAGCAATGAGAACAACCTTGCTATGCTAAGAAATTCGCTGCGGTAGAGCTACTCTAAGGAGCAGCTTTCATCCGCAGCCCAGTCCCCGAAGCTGAGATAGTAGACCCTGATATCCTCCTGCCCCGCGGTGAGTGCGGCCAAGGCTGCCAGGGCTGCGCGTCCGCCGCCTTGACAGTGTGTGACGACAGGAACGCCGCGGCGGACCCCTGCATCAGCCATCATCTGCACTAATTCGGCTGCCGGTCGCAGATGCCGCCCGTCTAGCAAATCGCGATGATCGAGATGCGCGGCGCCGCGCAGATGGCCCCCACGCTTGTTCCCCTTCAGATCTTCGCCGCTGAACTCGGCAGCGGTCCGGGCATCAAAAATCTGGACGGATGGCAAGGCTGTCTTCAGCTCCTGCCGCCCGATGAGGCCGACTGCCCCCGCGCCCGGGCGAAGGTCGGGTGCGGAGGTGCCTGGCATCGCCTGCGCGGGAGGCGTCCCAAGGTCCGGCAGGCCCCCGTTCAGCACCGCGGCCGGAAGCCCGAAATACTGCAGGATGAACCAAACCCGGGCGGCCTCGGTCATGCTGCCGTCGTCCAGGACCACGGTCAGGGCATCCTGCGTCAGGCCCAATTGTGCAATCTGGTCCTGCCAATAGGCGAGGTCATCAAACCCCGTGTCGCTTTGCTTGGCCGTGGCAACCCAGATCCGGATCGGCACAACCGTCATGCCCGTGGGACGTTCCTCTGCTGTGGGGACGTAAAGCAGACGAAACAGACCCATATCGGCCAGCTGAGGCGCGGTGACGATGGGCGAATTGATCATAGGCTTATGTCCTTTTTCAGAATGCCCGTCAGCAGATCAGGCGTCATCAAGCGATCCCGGCAAGTCGCAGGGCCAGCCCGGCCAGCGCGCAGATCGCCAACACCGTAACCGCGCCCAGTTTGAAGCGGAACACCGCCACGATGGCGACGGTGACCAGCGCCAGTGCGGCCACGTCCAGCGTGGACCAAACCGGCCAGTCCAGGTCCAGCCCCATCGCGGTGACAGGGCGCAGCTGGCCGAACAGCAC
>NZ_BBPH01000032.1 GCF_000787695.1 Paracoccus sp. PAMC 22219
GCGGCGGCACCATCGCGGGCGGCCAGCTGATGTTCGAAAAGGACGACGGCAAGGTCGTCGACCTGGCCAAGCAGGGCAGCGCCGCGATGCGCGACATCCGCGGCAACCAGATCGGCATGATCTTCCAGGAGCCGATGACCGCGCTGAACCCGGTCTTTACCGTCGGCGACCAGCTGGTCGAGGGGTTGATCACCCATCGTGGCCTGAAGAAGGCGCAGGCCCGCGCCCGGGCATTGGAGATCCTGCGCCAGGTCCGCATTCCTGAACCGGAACGCCGCCTGGACCAGTACCCGCATGAACTGTCGGGCGGCATGCGCCAGCGCGTCGTGATCGCCATTGCCATGGCTTGCGAACCGCGCCTGCTGATCTGCGACGAGCCCACGACCGCGCTGGACGTGACGATCCAGGCCGAGATCCTGGCGCTGATCGACCGGTTGAAGCGGGAAAAGCAGATTGCCGTTCTTTTCATCACCCATGACATGGCCGTGGTCGCCCAGATGGCAGACCGCGTCGTGGTCATGTATCGCGGCGACAAGGTCGAGGAGGGCCCGGTCGAGCAGATCTTTGAGAATCCGCAGATGGATTACACCAAGATGCTGCTGGCCGCCGTGCCGCGCCTGGGCGAGATGACCGGCAAGGCCGCCCCCGAACGCCTGCGCCTGATGAGCGACGGGACGACCGGTGCGCCCGAACCCATCATCGTCAAGAACCCCACGCCGCTGCTGACGGTCAAGAACCTGACCACGCGCTTCAAGGTCAAGGGCGGGCTGCTGCGCCGCACCGTCGCGCGCGTGCACGCGGTCGAGGATGTCAGCTTTACCATCAATTCCGGCGAGACGCTGTCGCTGGTCGGCGAATCCGGCTGCGGCAAGTCCACCTGCGGGCGGTCGATCCTGCGGCTGGTCGAACCCGAATCGGGGACGGTCGATCTGGGCGGGACCGACATCATCGGCCTGTCCCAAGGCGCGCTGCGCAAGTCGCGCCGCGACATGCAGATGATCTTTCAGGACCCGTTCGCCAGCCTGGACCCGCACATGAAGCTGTACGACCAGGTGGCCGAGCCGATGGAGAATTACGGCATCGGCACGAAATCCGAGCGCCAGGACCGCATCGCGGCGCTGTTCGACCGGGTGGAATTGCCGCGCAGCTTCATGCGCCGGTACCCGCACGAGATGTCGGGCGGCCAGCGTCAGCGCATCGCCATCGCCCGCGCGTTGGCCCTGAACCCGAAGCTGATCATCGCCGACGAGGCCGTGTCCGCGCTGGACGTGTCGGTGCAGGCGCAGGTGCTGAACCTGCTGATGGAGCTGCAGCAGGATCTGGGCATTTCGATGTTGTTCATCAGCCATGACATGGCGGTCGTGGAACGCGTCAGCCATCATGTCGGCGTGATGTATCTGGGCCGCATCGTCGAGCTGGGCACCCGCCAGCAGGTGTTCGAGAACCCCCAGCACAGCTATACCCGCCAGCTGATGTCCGCCGTGCCCGTGGCCGACCCGCGGCAGAAGAAGATCAGCGAGGATCTGAGCTTCAAGCCGATCCCGTCGCCGATGCATCCGGTCGACTACGTGGCCAAGCCGTCCGTGTACCGAGAGGTCGCGCCGGGGCACCGGGTGCTGGTCGACCCCATCACCCACGGCTGATCGTTTTGCGGGCAGGGGGGCGGGGTGCGGCCCCGGCCCCTCTTGCAGATCGTGCAGGAAATCGCCACCCTGCGCCCGAAGGAGACAACCATGCCCGTCAAGAACCGCTTTGCCGAACTGCTGCCCGAGATCACCGCCTGGCGCCGCGATTTCCACGAACATCCCGAACTGCTGTACGATGTCCACCGCACCGCGGGCCGCGTGGCGGACCTGCTGCGCGAGTTCGGCTGTGACGAGGTCACGACGGGCGTGGGCCGCACCGGTGTCGTGGGCGTGATCAAGGGCCGCACGGACAGCAAGGGACGCGTCGTGGGCCTGCGCGCCGACATGGACGCCCTGCCGATCATCGAACAGACGGGCGTGGAGTATGCGTCGAAAACGCCGGGCAAGATGCATGCCTGCGGTCATGACGGCCATACCGCCATGCTGCTGGGCGCGGCCAAGTACCTGGCCGAGACGCGCAATTTCGACGGCACCGCCATCGTGATCTTCCAGCCCGCCGAGGAGGGTGGCGCCGGGGGCGAGGCGATGGTCCTGGACGGTCTGGTCGACCGCTGGAAGATCGACGAGTTCTACGGCATGCACAACATGCCGGGCATGCCGGTGGGCCAGTTCTCGATCCGGCCCGGCGCCATGATGGCGGCGGCCGATCAGTTCGACATCACCGTGACCGGCAAGGGCGGCCATGCCGCAAAGCCGCATGAATGCATCGACACCACCCTGACCGCCGCGCAGATCGTCGTGGCGCTGCAATCGGTCGTGGCGCGCAACATCGACCCGCTGAAGAACGCGGTGATCTCTGTCTGCGTGGTCAGCACGGATTCGACAGCGCATAACGTGATCCCGCAGGTGGTCAAGCTGAAGGGCACCGCCCGCAGCCTGGCCCCGGAGGTCCGCGACCAGCTGGAGGAGGGCATCAAGCGCGTCGCCACCAACATCGCCGCCGCGATGGGTGCCGTGGCCGATGTCGATTATCAGCGCGGCTATCCGGTCACGATGAACGACCCGCAGGCGACCGACTGGGCCGCCGACGTGGCGCGCGGCATCGCGGGCGACATCGACATGGACATGCAGCCGATGATGGGCGGCGAGGATTTCAGCTATATGCTGAACGAACGTCCCGGCGCCTATATCTGGGTCGGCAACGGCGACACGGCGATGGTCCATCACCCTGCCTACAACTTCAACGACGAGGCGATCCCGGCGGGCTCCAGCTGGTATGCCGGCATGGTCGAGGCGCGGCTGCCGGCTGCCTGATGTCGCGGGCGGCCCCGCGCCGTCGCAAACGTGATTGCCCTTTGCGGGCAAAGCGTTGAAATGCCGGTGGCGTACGCGCCATCGGCAAAACGGGGACCCCATATGAAGACCTTTACCCTGCGCGTGACCTGCGCCTCGACCCGCGGCATCGTCGCGGCGATTTCCGGCGCGCTGGCGGATGCGGATTGCAACATCACCGACAGCGCCCAGTTCGACGATGTCGAGACGGGGCGGTTCTTCATGCGGGTCAGTTTCCGGTCGGAAGGGGCAGCGACCCTGGACAGCCTGCGCGCCATGTTCGCGCCCATCGCCACCCGGTTCGGGATGGAGGTCGAGATCAGCGACGATGCGGTGAAAAAGAAGGTCCTGATCATGGTCAGCCGGTTCGGGCATTGCCTGAACGACCTGCTGTACCGCTGGCGCATCGGTGCCTTGCCCATCGAGATCGTGGGCGTCGTGTCGAACCACCACGAATATCAGAAGGTCGTCGTGAACCACGACATCCCCTTCCACATGATCCGCGTAACCCCCGACAACAAGGCCGAGGCAGAAGCCCGGCAGATGGACATCATCGACCAGACCGGGGCCGAGCTGGTCGTGCTGGCGCGGTATATGCAGGTGCTGTCGGACCGGATGTGCCAGCAGATGTCGGGGCGGATCATCAACATCCACCATTCCTTCCTGCCCAGCTTCAAGGGCGCGAACCCCTACAAGCAGGCGTATGAACGGGGTGTGAAGCTGATCGGCGCGACCAGCCATTACGTCACCGCCGACCTGGACGAAGGCCCGATCATCGAACAGGACACGGTCCGCGTGACCCATGCCCAAAGCCCTGGCGACTACGTGTCCTTGGGCCGCGATGTCGAGGCGCAGGTGCTGGCCCGCGCGGTGCACGCCCATATCCACGGGCGCGTCTTCCTGAACGCGGCCAAGACGGTGGTCTTCCCGCCGTCGCCCGGCAGCTATGCCAGCGAGCGGATGGGTTAACGCACCGCCTCGAACTCGGCGGCGTCGGTGTCGCGTTGATCCTGGACGGCCTGGTTGGCGTCGTCGCGCGCGGCTTCGACCGCGCTGCGGATCTCCGCTGCGCGGGCGTCATAGGCATCGTGCCCCGCCTTCAGCGACGTGCGCAGGGCGGTCTGCTGGTCAGGGGTCAGGTCGTTATCGCGCGACCAGGCGCGCACCCGATTGCCCTCGCGCAGCGACCGCATGCCGATGCAGTTCCCCAGCCTCAGCAGCGCCCCCCCGGTGGCGTTCGAGTTGCGCCGCTGGGTGATCGACGCCTGGTTGTTGGTTTTCAGCAGCTCGATGCTGTTGGCGTTCCGGCGGCGCCTTTCTTCGATCTCGCGGGCCAGTTCGCTTTGGGTGGTGATGGAGGTGAACAGGCCGCCCCCGGCTTGGGCCACGGCCTCCAGCTGGGCGCGTTCGTCGGCGGGCAGGTCCAGGCCCAGGATGTTGACGACGGCGCGGATGTCGCCGTCATGCAGGGCGAGGGCCTGTTCCACCGGGTCGCCGCCGCAGGTCTCCTCTCCGTCCGAGACGACATAGACGACCTGTTCGCCCACCGTGTCCGACGGGGCCAGCTGCGCCCCCGCCGCCGCCAGCGCATCGGCCAGGGGTGTCCAGCCCGCCGGTTCCAGCGCCCCTGCGGCGGTCCTCAGGGCGGCGGTGTCGCCGGTGTCGGGCACCAGCGTCTCGACCCCCGCGCAGCTGTCGGCGCGACCGGCATCGTCATTCGTGCCCTGATGGCCAAAGGCCACCAGGCTGGCGGTCACGTCGTCGGGCAGATCGTCCAGCAGGGCGTCGACGGCCTGCTTGGCCGCCGCCATCTTGGTGTCGCCGCCAAGCGCGCCCGCCATCGACCCCGATGCGTCGAACGCTACCACCAGTCGCCGCAGGGGCACAGGGGTGTCCGTGGCGCCGCGGAATTCGGCATCGCGCTGATTGGTGTGCATCCGCGGCATGTCGACAAAGCAGGCCTCGATATCCTCGCCCCGGTCCTCCAGGAACCGCGCCAGCAGGGCGTCGGTGTCCTGCGCCACGGCAGGGGCTACGGTCAGAATCAGGGCGATCAGGGCAAGCGGGCGCATGGGGGGCCTCCGGTGGCGGGTCGGGCCAGTATCGGCGCGGTCGTGCCCCAAAGCCACCATCGCGCATCGGGTTGCGCGGGATGCCGCCAATACGACGAACGCCCCGGCCTTTCGGGGCCGGGGCGTATGGGTTCAGGTGGGGCCGCTTACTGCGGGATCTGGGCGGTGATGCCCTCGACATAGAAGTTCATCGATTGCAGGTCCTCGTCCTTGGCGGTCTCTCCCTCGGCCAGCCAGGCGGTGCCGTCGGCCTTGTTCAGCGGGCCGGTGAAGGGGTGGTATTCGCCCGCGCCGATGGCGTCGCGCAGGGCCTCTGCCTCGGCCTTGACCTCGGCGGGGACGGCCTCGGTGATCTCGCCGATCACGACCTCTCCGTCACCGATGCCGGCCCAGCTGGCGCCGCTTTCCCAGGTGCCGTCCAGCATCGCGCCGACGCGCTTGATATAGTAGGGCGACCAGTCGTCGATGATCGACGCCACGCGCGGGCTGGGGGCGAAGGCTGCCATGTCGCTTGCCTGGCCGAACCCGATGGCACCGGCCTGCTGGGCCTGCGCCAGGGGCGCGGTCGAATCGGTGTGCTGCAGGATCACGTCCACGCCTTCGGCCAGCAGGGCCGATGCGGCCTCGGCCTCTTTCGCGGGATCGAACCAGCTGTAGGCCCAGACGACGCGCATCTCGACCTCGGGGTTGACCTTGCGGGCGTGGATGAAGCTGGAGTTGATGCCCTGGATCACCTCGGGGATCGGGAAGGACCCGATATAGCCGATCTTGTTCGTCTCGGTCATGCGGCCCGCGATGGTGCCGATGACCGCCCGGCCCTCGTAGAAGCGCGCGTCATAGGTCGCGACGTTCTCGGCGCGCTTGTAGCCGGTGGCGTGTTCGAACTTGATGTCGGGGAACTTGGCCGCGACGTTCATCACCGGGTCCATGAAGCCGAAGCTGGTGGCGAAGATGATGTCGTTGCCCGCCAAGGCCAGCTGGGTCAGGGCGCGTTCGGCATCGGCGCCTTCGGGGACGCTTTCGATGAAGGTGGTTTCCACCCGGTCGCCGTATTCGGCCTCGATCGCCAGGCGGCCCTGGTCGTGCTGATAGGTCCAGCCGCCGTCGCCCACCGGGCCCACATAGATGAAGCCGATCTTCAGCGGCTCGTCCTGGGCCATGGCCGGGGCGGCCAGTGCCATCAGTGCGGCCGATGCGGTGGCCAGAAGTGTCCTGCGAAGCATAGTGATCCCTCTCTGCAGTGATCGGCCGCGGTTCTACCGCAGCGCGTGGAAGTTGGTGCCAAGCGAGCCGGGGGCAGCCGCCCCCGCGCGCCGCGAATATTTCTGCCGGGCCGAGATGGCCACCAGCACGATGATCGTCGCCAGATAGGGCGCCATCGACAACAGCTGGACCGGCACCGCGACGCCCGCCGCTTGCAGGCGCAGCTGCAGCACGGTGACCCCGCCGAACAGCCACGCCCCCGCCAGCACGCCCGGCGCGGTCCAGTTGGAAAAGACCACGATGGCCAGCGCGATCCAGCCCGCGCCCGCGGTCATCCCCTCGGTCCATTGCAGGACCGTCGCGATCGAGATGAACGCCCCGCCGACCCCCGCCATGGCCCCGCCAAAGGCGATGGCCGCCAGCCGGGTCAGGCGCACGTCATAGCCCAGGGCATGGGCAGCCTCGTGGTTTTCGCCCACGCCGCGCAGGATCAGCCCGCGCCGGGTGCGGTTCAGGAACCACCAGACGACCGGCACCATGACCAGCCCCAGCCAGACGATCCAGTTGATGCGCAGGGGGCCGATGGGCATGGCCGGCGCCTTGACCCCTTCGAAGGGCTTGCCGAACATCGCGGCCAGGCCCAGCCCGAACAGCGTCAGTGCCAACCCGGATGCGACCTGGTTGGCCAGAAACACCTGCGTCAGCGCCGCGAACAGCAGCGATATGGTGGCCCCCGCCAAGGCCGCGACCAGAAAGCCCAGGAAGGGGTTGCCGCTGGCATAGGCGGCGGCGAACCCGGCCAGGGCGCCGGTGATCATCATCCCCTCGACCCCCAGGTTCAGGACGCCCGCGCGTTCCACGACCAGCTCGCCCAGGGCGGCGAACAGGATCGGGGTCGAGGCCGAGATCAGCAGCAGGAAGACGGACAGGGGGTCGATCATGCGGTGCGCCTTCTGCGGATCTGATAGCGGGTCAGGACGTCGAACCCCAACAGGAAGAACAGCAGCATCCCCTGGAACACCTGCACGGTGGCGGCGGGCAGAGACATGGTCAGCTGCGCCAGCTCGCCGCCGATATAGGTCAGCGCCAGCAGCAGCCCGGCCAGCAGGATGCCCACCGGATGCAGTCGGCCCAAGAAGGCAACGATGATCGCGGTGAACCCGTATCCGACGCCCAGCTTGTCGGTGACCTGGCCCGCGGGGCCCGCGACCTCGAACAGGCCCGCGGCGCCGGCCAGCGCGCCCGACAGGCCCAGGCAGAACGCGACCAGCGTCTGCGGACGCACGCCTGCGAAACGCGCGGCGCGCGGCGCGGTGCCGGCTGCGCGGATGTGGAACCCGCGGATATGGCGGCTCATCAGGAACCAGGTCGCAAGGACGGCGGCGGCGGCGGCCACGACCCCCCAATGCGCGCCGGTCCCGGCGATCAGTTCGGGGTTCGCGGCCGAGGGGTATTGCTGCAGGTTGCGCGATCCGGGAAAGCCCATGCCGTCGGGGTTGCGCATCGGGCCGAAGGCCATCCACGCGGCGATCCGCTGGGCGACATAGACCAGCATCAGCGAGACCAGAATTTCCGATGCCCCGAACCAGTTCCTGAGCATCGCGGGGATCATGCCCCAGGCCCAGCCCCCGGCCAGACCGGCCGCGACCATCAGCGGGAACAGCCACCACGCCTCCAGCGGGTACAGCGCCAGCGCCACGGCGGCGCCGGTCAGGCCGCCGATGATGTACTGCCCCTCGGCCCCGATGTTCCAGATGCCGGCGCGAAAGCCGATGGCCAGCCCGGACGCGATCAGGATCAGGGGTGCGGCCTTGATCAGCAGCTGCGGCCGGGAATAGCTGGCGGCGGGGCCGAACAGCGGGTCCCAGAAGATCGTGCGGATCGCCGCGACCGGGTCATGCCCCAGCAGCGCGAACAGCAGCCCGCCGGTGACCATGGTGGCCAGCACGGCCATCACCGGCGTCGCGATCTGCCAGCCGGTCGAGGCGCTCTGGCGGGGGATCAGCGTGATCATAGATGCGCCTCTTCCATGCCATGCGCGCCGCCCAGCATCAGGCCGATGCGGTCCAGCGTCAGCCCGTCGGTGGGGACGGGGGGCGACAGGCGGCCTTCGTTCAGGGCGCAGAAACGGTCGGACAGTTCCAAAAGCTCATCCAGATCCTGAGAGATGACGATGACGCCCGCGCCCTGGCGGGCCAGATCAAGCAGCGATTGCCGCACGCTGGCTGCCGCACCTGCATCGACGCCCCAGGTGGGCTGGTTCACGACCAGCACGCGGGGGTTCTGCATGACCTCTCGGCCGATGACGAATTTCTGCAGGTTGCCGCCAGACAGGGCGCGGGCCGCGACGTGGGGGCCAGGGGTGCGGACATCGAACCCCTCGATCACCGCCAGCGCATAGTCGCGCGCGGCCTTGTGGTCGATCAGCCCGCCGCGGACCAGCGACTTGCGGCTGCCCGCGGTCAGCAGGGTGTTTTCCGTTAGACTGAAATCGGGGACGGCCGCGTGGCCCAACCGATCCTCGGGCGCACTCAGCAGGCCCGCCACGCGGCGCGGTTCGGGGCCGGTCGCGGACAGGTCCGCGCCCTCCAGCGTGACGGTGCCCGGCGTACTGCGGACCTCGCCCGACAGGGCGGCCAGCAGCTCCTCCTGCCCGTTGCCGGCGACGCCGCCGATACCCAGGATTTCGCCCGCGCGCAGGGTCAGGGCGATGTCCTTGAGCGCCGTGCCTTCGGCATTCGGGGCCGGTTGGGACAGGGCGCGCACTTCCAGCAGGACGGCGCCCGGCTGGCGGCCGGACCGGTCGATCTGGCGCATCTGGCCGCCGACCATCATCGCAGCCAGATCGCGGGCCGAATGGGCGCGGGGGTCGCAGCTGTCCACGACCTTGCCGTGGCGCAGGATCGTGGCGCGGTCGCAATGGCTGCGGATCTCGTCCAGCTTGTGGCTGATGTACAGGATCGCGGTGCCCGCTGCGGCCAGCTTGCGCAGCGTGGCGAACAGCAGCTCGGCCTCCTGTGGGGTCAGGACGCTGGTCGGTTCGTCCATGATCAGCAGGCGCGGATTCTGCAGCAGGCAGCGGATGATCTCGACCCGCTGGCGTTCGCCGGCGGACAGGGTGACGATGCGCCGCGCGGGGTTCAGCGGCAGGCCGAAATCATGGCTGACCTTGGTGATGCGCGCCGACAGTTCGCGGCGCGGCGGCGGGTTCTCCATTCCCAGGGCGATGTTCTCGGCGACCGTCAGCGCGTCGAACAGGCTGAAATGCTGGAACACCATCGCCACGCCCGCGGTCCGTGCCACGCGCGGATCGGATGGCGCATGCGCGCCGTCGCCCAGCCACATCTGCCCGTCATCGGGGCGCACCAGGCCATAGATCATCTTGACCAGCGTCGATTTTCCCGCGCCGTTCTCGCCCAGCAGGGCGTGGATTTCCCCCGGCATGACGTGGAACGACACGTCGTCATTGGCGCGGACGCCGGGATAGGACTTGCCCAGACCCTTGGCGCGGAACACGGGCATGTCGGTCAATTCT
Source organism: Paracoccus sp. PAMC 22219 (assembly GCF_000787695.1). Taxonomy (GTDB): domain Bacteria; phylum Pseudomonadota; class Alphaproteobacteria; order Rhodobacterales; family Rhodobacteraceae; genus Paracoccus. Next base: position 9,729 of record NZ_BBPH01000032.1, read on the forward strand.
GTCCCCTTGGTCAAATCCTTGACCTGCTTAGACCGCATTTCGGCAGGCGCGCAATTGCGCTGTTTGGTCAGGCTGCGATACTGTCCCGATCATGGCCGCAAAATCCCCCCGATTCATCCACCTTCGCACACATTCCGAGCATTCATTGCTGGAAGGTGCCATTCCCGTAGGCAAATTGCCAAGCCTTGCCTTTGATGCAGGCATGCCGGCAGTCGCGCTGACCGACACGAACAACATGTTCGCCGCGTTGGAATTCAGCGTGAAGGCGCGCGACAAGGGCATCCAGCCCATCGTCGGCTGTCAGGTGACCTTGGCGGCGGATGCCACCGGACCCGTCGTTCTGCTGGCGCAGAACCAGGTGGGGTGGATGAACCTGATGGCGCTGTCCACCTGCCTGTACCTGCGCGAGGGCGGCGCACTGCCGCATGTCACCGTCGATGAGCTGTGCGCGCGTGCCGAGGGGCTGATCTGCCTGACCGGGGGCGCGATGGGCCCCTTGGGCCTGCTGATCGCACAGGGCCAGATGCCCAAGGCCGAAGGCTTGGCCGACCGGCTGGTGGCGTCCTTTGGCGACCGCCTTTATGTCGAACTGCAGCGCCATCCCGGCGAGAACGGCCAGCTGATGGTCGCCGAGGCCGCATCCGAGGGCGGGCTGATCGACCTGGCCTATGCGCGCGACCTGCCGCTGGTGGCGACGAACGACGTCTATTTCCCCAAGACCACGATGTACGAGGCGCATGACGCGCTGATCTGCATCGCGGAAAAGGCCTATGTCGACCAGTCCCAGCCCCGCCGCCGCCTGACGCCGCAGCATTACTTCAAATCGACCGAGGAGATGGCCGTCCTGTTCGCCGACCTGCCCGAGGCGATCGAGAACACGGTGGAAATCGCCCGCCGCTGCGCCTTCGCGGTGGCCAAGCACGCGCCGATCCTGCCGAAATTCGCCGATGACGAGGTGACGGAGCTGCGCCGTCAGGCCCATGCCGGTCTGGCCGAGCGCCTGAAGGTCATTCCCCATGCGGTCACGGTCGAGGAATACACCGCGCGCCTGGATTTCGAGCTGGGCATCATCGAACAGATGGGCTTTCCCGGCTATTTCCTGATCGTGGCTGATTTCATCCATTGGGCCAAGGAACAAGGCATCCCGGTCGGTCCGGGTCGCGGGTCGGGGGCCGGGTCGCTGGTCGCCTATGCGCTGACCATCACCGACCTTGATCCGCTGCGCTATAACCTGCTGTTCGAGCGGTTCCTGAACCCCGAACGCGTCAGCATGCCGGATTTCGACATCGACTTCTGCATGGACCGCCGCGAGGAGGTGATCCGTTACGTGCAGGGCAAGTACGGGGCCGACAAGGTGGGCCAGATCATCACCTTCGGCGCGCTGCTGTCCAAGGCCGCGGTGCGCGACGTGGGCCGTGTGCTGCAGTTGCCCTTCGGCCAGGTGGACCGCCTGTCCAAGATGATCCCGGTCGAGGGCGTGAAACCCGTCAGCATCGCCAAAGCCCGCGCGGATGAGCCGCGCCTGCGCGAGGCCGCGCGCGAGGAGGTCGTGGCCCGCCTGCTGGATTACGCCGAACAGCTGGAGGGCCTCTATCGCAACGCCTCGACCCACGCGGCGGGGGTGGTGATCGGGGATAGGCCGCTGGACCAGCTGGTGCCGCTCTATCGCGATCCGGCGTCCGACATGCCCGCGACGCAGTTCAACATGAAATGGGTGGAACAGGCAGGTCTGGTCAAGTTCGACTTCCTGGGCCTTAAGACGCTGACGGTGATCCAGAACGCGGTTGACCTGATCAACGGGCAGGGCCGCCCGCTGCACATCGCCGCCGACGGGCGGCAGCTGTACGAACCGACGCCCGGCACCGAAAACCAGATCAACCTGATCCCGCTGGACGACAAGCCCAGCTATGACCTGTTCGCCAGCGCCCGCACCGTCGCGGTGTTCCAGGTGGAATCGTCGGGCATGATGGACGCGCTGCGCCGCATGAAGCCCACCTGCATCGAGGATATCGTGGCGCTTGTGGCGCTGTACCGTCCCGGCCCAATGGAGAACATCCCGACCTATTGCGAGGTCAAGAACGGGCTGCGCGACCTGGAATCGATCCACCCGACCATCGACGACATCCTGGCCGAGACGCAGGGCATCATCGTCTATCAGGAACAGGTGATGCAGATCGCCCAGGTCATGGCGGGATACAGCCTTGGCGGCGCGGACCTTCTGCGCCGCGCGATGGGCAAGAAGATCGCCGCCGAGATGGCCAAGGAACGGCCCAAATTCGTGCGTGGCGCGGTGGCCAACGGCGTGCCCGACAAGAAGGCCGGAGAGGTCTTCGACCTGCTGGAGAAGTTCGCGAACTACGGCTTCAACAAGTCGCATGCGGCGGCCTATGCGGTCGTCAGCTATCAGACCGCGTGGCTCAAGGCGAACCACCCGGTCGAATTCATGGCCGCGGTGATGAACTGCGACATCCACCTGACCGACAAGCTGGCCGTCTACAAACGCGAATGCGATCGGATGGGGATCGAGATCGTGCCGCCCTGCGTCAACCGCTCGGCGCCCACCTTCACGGTCGGACCGGGGCGCATCCACTATGCGCTGGGCGCGCTGAAGGGCGTGGGGCTGGAGGCAATGCGCCTGATTTACGATGCGCGGGCGGACCAGCCGTTCCGCGACATCCACGACCTTGCGCGGCGCACCGACATGAAGCGCGTGGGCAAGCGCCCGCTGGAGATGCTGGCCCGCGCCGGGGCCTTCGACGGGCTGGACGACAACCGCGCCCGGGTGATGAAATCGCTGGACGGTCTGGTGGCGTGGTCGGCGGCGGTGCAAAGCCAGGCCGCCTCCAGCCAGACATCGCTGTTTGGCGGTGGAGAGGACCTGCCGCCGCCGCGCGCGCCCCTGTCGGGCATCTGGCTGCCCACCGAGAAGCTGGGAGAGGAGCACAAGGCCGTCGGCTTCTATCTGTCCGGGCATCCGCTGGACGACTATCTGCCCGCTCTGCGCCGCAAGAAGGTGATGACCCTGGCCGAGATCAGCCAGGACGCCCTGAACGGCCCGCTGGTCGCCCAGATCGCGGGCACCGTCGCCGCGCGGATGGAACGCAAGTCGGCAAAGGGTACGGCCTATGCCTTCGTCAGCTTGTCGGACCCGACGGGGCTCTATGAGGTCACGGTGTTCTCGGACCTGCTGACCGCCAGCCGGGACAAGCTGGAACCGGGCGCCAGCGTGGTCTTGCAGGTCAAGGTCGAACCGTCGGGCGATCAGGTCAAGATGCTGGCCAATTCGGTCACCGCGCTGGAGGATGCCGTGGCCGACGCGGGCGCAGGCTGCCTTGCGGTCGAGATGCAGGGCGCCGACACGATCCCACGTCTGGTCGAGGTGCTGACCCGCATCCGCACCGACATCATCGTGCCGCCCCGGTCGCGCGGCCCGATCCGCCTGCGCATCCGCGAGGGCGACGAGATCATCGAGATCGAGGTCGCCAACGATGCCCCGCTGACTACCCCCGCCCGCCAGGCCCTGCGCGCCGTGCCGGGCGTTCTGGACGTGATCGAGGAGTGACCACAGCTTCTTCGTTGCTCAAATACCCATGCCCGGTCCCGGCATGCCCCTAGCCAGATGTTCGCGCTTCGTGCTAGCAATCGGAAAAAAGAGGGCAGCATGAAGGTCTTGGGCATCGATCCCGGTTTGCGGAACATGGGCTGGGGGGTGATCGAGGTGGACGGATCGCGCATCCGCCACATCGCCAACGGCACCATCCATTCGGACGGCGCGCAGGATCTGGGCGCGCGTCTGTCCGTCCTGTTCCGCGGCCTGTGCGCGGTGATCGCGACCCATGCCCCGGACGAGGCCGCGGTCGAGCAGACCTTCGTCAACAAGGACGCGACCGGGACGCTGAAGCTGGGACAGGCGCGGGGCGTGGCCCTGCTGGCGCCGGCCGAGGCGGGGATATCGGTTGGGGAATACGCACCGAATGCGGTCAAGAAGACAGTCGTGGGCGTGGGGCATGCGGCCAAGGAACAGGTCCAGCACATGGTCCGCATCCAGCTGCCGGGCGCGGTCTTCGACAGTGCCGACGCGGCGGATGCGCTGGCCATCGCGATCTGCCATGCGCGGCATCTGCAGGGGCGGACGTTGCGGGTCGCCACACCCAAGCGTGGTGCGGCATGATCGGGCGGATCGCCGGGATCATCCTGCACCGGGCGCGTGATCACGTGCTGATCGACGTGCGCGGCGTAGGGTATATCGTGCATGTCAGCGAACGGACGGCGGCGGGGTTGCCGCCTGTGGGGCAGGCGGCGGCGTTGTACACGGAATTGCTGGTGCGCGAGGATCTTTTGCAGCTGTTCGGGTTTCCGACCATGCTGGACAAGGAATGGCACCGGCTGCTGACATCCGTTCAGGGGGTGGGGGCCAAGGTGTCACTGGCGATTCTCAGCACGCTGGCGCCCGATGGGTTGGGGCGGGCAATCGCCTTGGGGGATTGGGCGTCCGTGCGCAAGGCGAACGGGGTCGGTCCCAAGCTGGCGCAGCGGATCGTGCTGGAACTGAAGGACAAGGCGCCGTCAGTCATGGCACTGGGCGGTTCGCTGACCATCGATGCAGGCGATCTGATCGCGGCGGAGGACATGGCCGTGGGCGGTGGTGCCGGGGGGCCGGGCATCGAGCCCGGCCCCCCGGCGGCATCGGCGCGAGGGCGCGTCGATGCCGGCCCCGCCGAAAGCGCCGCGCGTCAGGGTCAGGCGATGGCGGACGCGCTGTCGGCGCTGAGCAATCTGGGCTATGGTCCGTCCGAGGCGGCATCCGCCGTGGCCGAGGCGCAGGCGCGGGAACCGGCAGCGGCCATGCCCGCGTTGATCCGTGCGGCGCTGCGTCTGCTGGCGCCCAAGGACTGAACCGGAGGTCTAAACATGGCAGGAAACGTCAAGGTCTTCATGCTGATGGCGGCGCTGACCGCGCTTGTCATGGCACTGGGCTGGATGCTGGGCGGATCGGGCGGCGCGCTGATCGCGCTGGTGATCGCGGGCGGCATGAACTTCTTCAGCTACTGGAACAGCGACAAGATGGTCCTGCGTCAGCAGGGCGCGATCGAACTGTCGCCCCAGCAGGGGGCCGAGCTGTACGCGATGACCGCGCGGCTGGCCGAGCGCGCGCAGATGCCGATGCCCAAGCTGTACCTGCTGCCGACCCAGCAGCCCAACGCCTTTGCGACCGGGCGCAACCCCGAGAATTCCGCCGTGGCGGTGACGCAGGGCCTGCTGAACCACCTGTCCGCCGACGAGATCGAGGGTGTGATCGCCCATGAGCTGGCCCATATCCACCACCGCGACACGCTGACCATGACCATCACCGCGACCATGGCCGGTGCGATCGCGATGATGGGCAACATGATGCTGTTCGCGGGCAACCGCGAGGGGCGCGGCGGCATGTTGGGCGGCATCCTGGCGATGATCCTAGCGCCGATGGCCGCGATGATGGTGCAGATGGCGATCTCTCGCGCGCGCGAATACGAGGCCGACGCGACCGGCGCGCAGATCAGCGGCAAGCCGCAGGCCTTGGCCTCGGCGCTCAGCCGGATCGCGCAAGCGGCGGGACGCAGCGTGAACCTGCCCGCCGAAAAGAACCCTGCGGCGGCGGCGATGTTCATCATCAACCCGCTTCACGCGATGCGCGCCGACCGCCTGTTTACCACCCATCCCCCGACCGAGGAGCGGATTGCCCGCCTGATGGCGATGAACGGTGCCGCCCCGCGCAGCCCGGCCCCCGCCGCCGCGCCAAGCCGCATTCCCCGCACGGGTGCCAAGCCGCGCACGCCTTGGGGCCGCGGATGAACGGACCCGACCCTGACCTGCGCCCCGAAAAGCTGGACAGCGATGTCGAGGATCGCGCCCTGCGCCCGCAGAATCTGTCGGAATTCGTAGGCCAGGCCGAGGCGCGCGCCAACCTGAAGGTGTTCATCGAAAGCGCCAAGATGCGCGGCAAGGCGATGGACCACACGCTGTTCTTCGGCCCGCCGGGCTTGGCAAGACGACACTGGCGCAGATCATGTCGCGCGAGCTGGGGGTGAATTTCCGCATGACCTCGGGTCCGGTGATCGCGCGGGCAGGGGACCTGGCCGCGATCCTGACCAACCTCGAGGCCCGCGACGTCCTGTTCATCGACGAGATCCACCGCATGAACCCCGCAGTCGAGGAGATCCTGTATCCCGCGATGGAGGATTTCGAGCTGGACCTGGTGATCGGCGAGGGCCCCGCCGCGCGCACCGTGCGGATCGAGTTGCAGCCGTTCACGCTGGTCGGTGCGACCACGCGCCTTGGTCTGCTGACCACGCCATTGCGCGACCGGTTCGGCATTCCGACGCGGTTGCAGTTCTATGAGATCGCCGAACTGGACCTGATCGTGCAGCGCGGCGCGCGGCTGATGGGGATCAGCGCCGACCCGGAGGGCACGATGGAGATCGCCCGCCGCGCCCGTGGCACGCCACGCATCGCCGGACGCCTGCTGCGCCGCGTCGTGGATTTCGCACTGGTCGAGGGGAACGGTCGCCTGACCCGCGAGATCGCCGACATCGCTCTCAACCGGCTTGGGGTGGACGATCTGGGCCTGGACGGGGCCGACCGCCGGTACCTGATGCAGATGGCGCAGCACTACGCGGGCGGTCCGGTGGGGGTCGAGACGCTGTCCGCCGCCCTGTCCGAGAGTCGTGACGCCATCGAGGAAGTGATCGAGCCCTATCTGCTGCAGCAGGGGCTGGTCGCGCGCACCCCGCGCGGGCGAATGTTGACGCAGGGGGCGTGGCGGCATCTGGGGCTGGACATGCCGGTGCCCGCCGGTCAGGCGACGCTGTTCGACGTCTGATTGCAGCCGGGCCCGAACGCGGGTATTTTGGCGGGCATGAGCCATCACCTGACACTGCGCGTCTATTACGAAGACACCGATCTGGCCGGGATCGTCTATTATGCGAACTATTTGAAATACATCGAACGGGGGCGCTCGGAATGGATGCGCGCCACCGGCATCGACCAGATGCGCATGAAGGAGACGTCGGGCCACGTCTTTGCCGTCCGCCATATCGAGGCCGACTATCTGCGCCCGGCGCGGTTCGACGACCTGCTGACCGTGGTCACCGACCTGTCGCATGCGACGGCGGCGCGGATCGTGGTCGATCAGCAGGTCCTGCGCGGCGATCAAGTGCTGTTTTCCGCGCGGGTGACGATCGTCTGCCTGGACGGCCGGGGACGCCCCGTGCGCCTGCCCGCTGCGCTGTCGCGGGCGCTGCCGGACGGCTGAACCCGGTGCGGCCGCCGCGCCGATGCGGCAAGACGGACGCACCTTGATGAAAATTGACGCCATTGTGTTGCCGCGGGGGCTGAAACCCGTGGCAATTACAGGGTAACAGGCCGCAACGCCGGGCTGCCACGGGGCAGTCGCGGCCCCTGATGATGAGGCAGTAGACCATGGAACCCATTCAGGCCGCCGAGGCCATCGACTTTTCGGCCGTGGCATTGTTCTGGCGATCCTCGCTGACGGTGCAGGTGGTGATGGTCATGCTGATCGTGGCCTCGTTCTGGTCCTGGGCGATCATCGTGCAGAAGTTCCTGACCTTTGCGCAGGCCCGCAAGGAGGCCGCCAAGTTCGACCGCGCGTTCTGGTCGGGCGAGCCGCTGGACGATCTGTACGACCGGCTTGGCGACCGCCCCAAGGGCCCGTCCGAGCGGATCTTTTCGGCCGGCATGACCGAATGGCGCCGCAGCCACCGCGATGACGGGCGGCTGATCGCGGGCGGCATCGGGCGCATCGACCGGGCCATGAACGTGGCCATCCAGCGCGAGGAGCAGCGCCTGTTCCGCGGCCTGTCGTTCCTGGCAACCGTGGGCTCGACCGCGCCGTTCATCGGCCTGTTCGGCACCGTCTGGGGCATCAAGTCAGCGTTCGAGGGCATCGCCCTGACCCAGGACACCAGCCTGGCCGTCGTGGCGCCCGGCATCGCCGAGGCGCTGCTGGCCACAGCCCTGGGCCTGGTCGCGGCCATCCCGGCGGTCGTGTTCTACAACAAGCTGTCGGGCGACGCGGAACGCATCACCGGCGGGTGGGAGGCGTTCTCGGACGAGTTCTCGACCCTGCTGTCGCGCCAGATGGACGAGGCCTGACATGGCATCCGGGGTCGTCAAGCGCGTGCGCAGCAAGGGCCGTCGGCGCAACATGCCGATGTCCGAGATCAACGTCACGCCCTTCGTGGACGTGATGCTGGTGCTGCTGATCATCTTCATGGTCGCGGCGCCGCTGATGACGGCCGGCGTGCCGCTGAACCTGCCCGAAACCGCTGCCAACGCGGTGCCGACCGAGGATGAGGAGCCGCTGATGGTCTCGATCCCGGTCGAGGGGTCGCTGACGGTCATGGACCAGCCGGTGGCCGACGACCAGGTCGTGACCGCGCTGCGCGCGATCCTGGCCGAACGCCAGTCGGGCCGGGTCTTCCTGCGCGCCGACGGCACCATTCCCTATGCCCGCGTGGTCCAGATCATGGGCGCGCTGAACGCGGCGGGCATCACCGACATCGTGCTGGTCACCGAGACCGGCGGACCGCGGATGGACGGCTGAACCATGGACGAACGCGAAGGGCGCATCGGTTACTGGGTCTCGGGGGTCGCGCACGGCTCTCTGATCCTGTGGGCGATCCTGGGCGGGGCGCTGTTCCGTCCGCAGCCCAGTCCGATGGTCCGCACGACCCAGGTCTCGACCATCAGCGGCGCCGAGTTCGAGGCGATGGCCGCGGCCGCCCGCGGGGCGGGGCCGGTCGGCGCCGATGCGACAGCGGTGGCCACGCTGCCCGACCCGGTCGATCCGGCCGAGGATGGCGCCGCGCGCCCCGTCGACGCGATCCCCCCGCAATCGGGGCAGGCCGCGGCGCTGGAACAGCCCGACACCGCCGAGACGGTGCCCGACCTCAGCGATTTCGCCCCTGCCGCGCCGGTGGATGTGGCGACCGATCTGCCCGTGCCGCCCGCGAACCAGACCGACATCGCCGAGACCGCCCCCCAGATCCCCGACACGCCCCCGGCTCCCGTGGCCGAGGCGCAGCCCGACCAGCCCACGCTGCCGGTGCCCGACGCGGCCGCCGTTCCGGTCGCGCCGCGATCGGTGCTGGCGCTGGACGCGTCGCGCCGGCCGCAGGACCGTCCGGCCGATCTGGTCGCCGCCTTCAACCGCCGCGTGGCCGAAGCGGCGGCCGCCGAGGCCGCCCGACAGGCTGCCGCTGACGCGGCTGACCGCCCGCCGCGCGGCCAAGCCACTGCCGACGCTGCCGCCGAAGCCGCCGCCGAGGCCGAACGCCAGGCCGCAGCGACTGCCGCCGCGGAAGCGGAACGTCAGGCCGCAGCCGAGGCCGCCGAACGCGAC
>NZ_BBPH01000031.1 GCF_000787695.1 Paracoccus sp. PAMC 22219
GGCGCGGCGGGTGACCTCGGTCAGGGCGGCGGTGCAGGCGGCCTCGTCGCGCGCGGCGCGGATGCGGGTCAGCCGCTCGATCTGGCTCAGACGGACGGCGACGTTGTCGATGTCCAGAATGTCGATCGGGTCCTCGGTCTCCTTGCGGTACTTGTTGACGCCGACGATCACGTCCTCTCCGCGGTCGATCAGGGCCTGACGGCGGGCCGCCGTCTCCTCGATGCGCAGCTTGGGCATGCCGCTGGCGACGGCCTTGGTCATGCCGCCCATCTCCTCGACCTCCTCGATCAGCGCCCAGGCCTTGTCGGCCAGCTCTGCCGTCAGGCTCTCGATGTAATACGACCCGGCCAGCGGGTCGATCACGTTGGTGATGCCCGTCTCCTCCTGCAGGATCAGCTGGGTGTTCCTCGCGATGCGGGCGCTGAAATCGGTGGGCAGGGCGATGGCCTCGTCCAGCGCGTTGGTGTGCAGCGATTGCGTGCCGCCCAATGCTGCCGACATCGCCTCATAGGCGGTGCGGACGACGTTGTTGTAGGGGTCCTGTTCCTGCAGGCTGACGCCCGATGTCTGGCAATGCGTCCGCAGCATCAGGCTGCCCTGCTTCTTGGGCTCGAACTCGGCCATGATGCGGTGCCACAGCAAGCGGGCAGCCCGCAGCTTGGCGATTTCCATAAAGAAGTTCATGCCGATGGCAAAGAAGAACGACAGCCGCCCGGCGAACGCATCGACGTCCATCCCGGCATCGATCGCCGCACGGACATATTCGCGCCCATCGGCCAGCGTGTAGGCCAGCTCCTGGACCAGGTTCGCCCCGGCCTCCTGCATGTGATAGCCCGAGATCGAGATCGAGTTGAACTTAGGCATCTCGTCGGACGTGTACTGGATGATGTCCGCGATGATCCGCATGCTGGGTTCGGGCGGATAGATATAGGTGTTGCGGACCATGAACTCCTTCAGGATGTCGTTCTGGATGGTGCCCGACAGCACGGCGCGCGAATGGCCCTGCTCCTCTCCGGTGACAATGAAATTCGCCAGGATCGGGATGACCGCGCCGTTCATGGTCATCGACACGCTGACCTTGTCCAGCGGGATGCCGTCGAACAGGATTTTCATGTCCTCGACCGAATCGATGGCGACGCCGGCCTTGCCCACGTCCCCCTCGACCCGCGGATGGTCACTGTCATAGCCGCGATGCGTCGCCAGGTCGAAGGCCACCGACACGCCCTGCTGCCCCGCGGCCAGCGCGCGGCGATAGAAGGCGTTCGATGCCTCGGCGGTCGAGAAGCCAGCATATTGCCGGATGGTCCAGGGACGGCCCGCATACATCGTGGCGCGCGGGCCGCGGGTAAACGGGGCGATGCCCGGCAACCCGTCCAGGTGGTCCATCCCGTCCAGATCGGCGCTGGTGTACAGCGGCTTGACGGCGATCCCCTCCAGCGTGTCCCAGGTCAGGCTGGAGGGATCGCGCCCCTTCAGTTCCCCCTGTGCCAGCTTGCGCCAGTCCTCCAGTGTGGGTTTTGTCATGATCCATCCTTTCCTGCCGACGGTCCTGCCCTATATTCAAGACATGACGAGGTGCCGATGAAGTTGAAATTTATGATTTTCGCGATGGCCGTGGCCGCCATGGGACCTGCGCGGGACGACCCGCCGCCCGATCCGGACAGCGTTCGCGACACCTCGTCGCAGCGCAATCCGGCCCGCTTGCCACCCGTGGCGCAGCCCCAGCCCGAAACCCCCGCACCCGATGCACCCGCCCGCACGCTGCAGGTGCTGGAGGCTGACGCGGCGAACCCGGATGACTTTCGCTGGACGCAACGTCCGGTGGTGGTGTTTGCCGATACCGCCGACGACCCGTCGTTCACGGAACAGGTCCAGGCGCTGCGGCGCGACACGGGCGGGCTGGCCGGGCGCGACGTGGTCGTGGTCATCGACAGCGATCCCGCCGCAAACAGCGTCTGGCGACAGCAGCTGCGCCCGCAGGGGTTTTCCCTGGTGCTGATCGACAAGGATGGGCAGGTCAAGATCCGCCGCCCCAGCCCGTGGGATGTCCGAGAGATCGGCCGCGCCATCGACCGCCTTCCGCTGCGCCGGCAGGAGATCGGCCGGGGCAGCCTGATGCGATAGGGCGGGGGGGCGCGAAACTTGTGGATTTGCGGTGCGTTCTCTATATCATGACAGGTATCCGGCATGGTCGCCGGATCAGCAGGAGGGTTGATCATGGCCAATTCGCGTTCCGACCGCAGCCTGTCGCAACCGCGCGCCCCCAAGGCGCCGCCCCGACCCGACACGCCCGTGCTGCGCACCGAGCCCAAGCCCAAACCGACCGCCGTAAGCCGTGCCAACGAAATCGTGCGCGCCATCGGATTGCGTCCCATCACCGGCCTCTCGGGTCCGAAGATCGGCTACTGACCTCGGTCGCCGACAGCCGCTCGCGCATCTGCGCCAGTTCCTGCGGCAGGCGCGCGCCGATCTGCGCCGCGGCCTGCGCCTCGTCCTCGTCCAGCATCGCGTCGACCGCATCCGCGCCACCGCGCAGACATTCGGTCAACACGCGCATCGCCTGAAGCCCCGTGTCGCGGGTCTCCTCCATCAGTTCCAGGTAATCGGCCATCATCTGCGCCGCCCGCCGGCCGTCGCTGCGAGCGATGCGACGCAGGTCGGTGGCCAGCGCGCCCATGATCGACAGCAGCCGATAGTACAGCACGATCGGGTCGATGATCGGCGCGGGCAGGATATGAATGTCGGCGATCACGGCCGCAAAGATGCGGTCATTGGCCTGCTGCGGCAGGGTCGGCACGAAATCCCCCGATTCGATGCGCGCGACCAGCAGGGCGGCGTCCTCGGGTGACGGCACCTGCTGTTCCAACGCAAAGACATGGGCCCGGATCTCTGCCAGCAGGGCGCGCTGCAGGTCGGTCTCGCGCGCGCGGCGCAGCATGGCGTCGCGGCGGCGGGTCTGGGACGCCACGACGATCCAGCCGATGGCGACGAACAGGCCGGTGACGACCGCCTGTTGCAACTGTGGACTGATCCACTGATCAAGCGGTGCCATGGGAACCCGCCCCGCGACACGCGCGTCCTGTCCTGAAAGGAGCCCCCATGCACCGACTTTGCCTGTCCACCGTCCTTGCCCTGTGGCCCGTGATGGCCCCCGCAGATGCCGCCCGCGGTCCCACGCCCCTGCAGGCGAACACGCTGGAGGATCTGCGCTGGCAGGCGCGTCCGGTCGTCGTCCTGGGCCCGGATGCGCAGGTTGCTGACCAGGTCGCGGCCTTGCAAGAACATACCCAGCAACTGACCGACCGCGAGGTCGTGATCCTGACCGACGGACCAGGCGCGGATGCGCTGCGCGACGGGCCGGGGTTCCACGTGCTGCTGATCGGCAAGGATGGCGGGGTCAAGATGCGGTCCACCACACCCGTCGCGGCCGACGACATCCTGTCCTGATCGACAGCATGCCGATGCGCCAGCAGGAAACGCGATAGCCCACCCCGGTCATGCCGCGCGCCTCCGTGCCAGCGTCAGCGCCATCAGACCGGCCAAGACATGACCCGCAGCCGCCGCTCCAAGGGCCGGCTGCCATGACACATGCCCGCCCAGCAGGGCGACCAGTCCGGCGCCCCAGATGATCGCAGACAGCGGCAGCGCCGCCATCCAGAACCGCCAGCCGCGCCAGCGTCCGGTGCACGTCCCGAACACCAGCTGGAACAGCGCCAGGCCGACGACCGGCGGCAGCAGATAGGCCAACGGCACCTGCGTGCCCAGCAGGGGCACGGTCTGTGCCGCCACCGCAGACAGGATGCCCGCCGCGCCCGCCAACCCAAGGCAGGCGGCCAGCAGAAAGGCGGGCAGGGCGGGGATCATTCGAACTCCATGATCACATCGTCTACCTTGAGGCTCTCGCCCGCTGCGGCATTGACGGATTTGACGATGCCCCGGCGTTCGGCGCGCAGGATGTTCTCCATCTTCATGGCCTCGACGGTGGCCAGGGCCTGACCCTCCTGCACCTCGTCGCCTTGGGCCACGTTGATCGTCACGATCAGGCCGGGCATCGGGCACAGCAGGAATTTCGACGTATCAGGCGGCAGCTTTTCCGGCATCAGCCGCGCCAGTTCGGCCGCGCGCGGGGCACGCACATGGACGCGCAGGTCAGCGCCCCGTGCGCGCAGGCGCAGCCCGGCGGCGATCTTGTCGACCTTCAGCACCAGTGGGCGGCCATCGACATCCAGCCGCGCCAGCGACTGTCCGGGGCGCCAGTCCCCCTCGACCCGGATCGTCCGGCCGGCGATGGCGACATCGGCGCCTTGGGCATCGGCCGTGATGCGGACGGGCCAGTCCTGCTTGCCCGCGAAGACGACCCAATCATCGCCGACATGGCGTTCATGGTTGTTCAGCCGCCCGCTGATGCGGGTGCGCCGGATCTCCGCCACGCGGTGCATGGCGGCTGCGGCGGCTGCGATGCGGTGCATCTCATCGTCGGGCAGGGTCGCGCCTTGGAATCCGTCGGGATATTCCTCGGCGATGAAGGCGGTGGTGATGTCGCCGCTGACGAATTTCGGGTGGTCCATCACCGCCGACAGGAAGGGCAGGTTGTGCCCGATGCCCTCGACCTCGAACGCGTCCAGGGCGGTGCGCATCGCTTCGATCGCCTCAGGGCGCGTGGGTGCCCATGTGCACAGCTTGGCGATCATCGGGTCATAGAACATGCTGATCTCGCCGCCCTCATAGACGCCGGTGTCGTTGCGGACCGCCGCCGTGCCGGTGGGTGCGCCATGAGCCAGCCACTTGCCCCCCGACAGCATCGGCCCCGCCGCGACCTCGACCGGCGGACGATAGCGGGTCAACCGCCCGATGGAGGGCAGAAAGCCGCGATAGGGGTCCTCGGCATACAGCCGGCTTTCCATCGCCCAACCGGTGATCTTCAGATCGGATTGCGCAAAGGGCAGCGGTTCGCCCGCGGCGACGCGGATCATCTGTTCGACCAGATCGACGCCGGTGATCAGCTCCGTTACGGGATGTTCGACCTGCAGGCGGGTGTTCATTTCCAGGAAATAGAAATTGCGCGCGCCATCGACGATAAATTCGACCGTGCCGGCACTGGTATAGCCCACGGCCTTGGCCAGGGCCACGGCCTGCTGACCCATCGCTGCACGCGTGGCCTCGTCCAGGAAGGGCGACGGGGCCTCCTCGATGACCTTCTGGTTGCGGCGCTGGATCGAACATTCGCGCTCGTGCAGATAGACGGCGTTGCCGTGCTGGTCGGCCAGGACCTGGATCTCGATATGGCGCGGCTGCGTCACGAATTTCTCGATGAAGATCCGGTCGTCGCCAAAACTGTTGGCGGCCTCGTTCTTGGACGACTGGAAACCCTCGCGGGCCTCGTCGTCGGACCAGGCGATGCGCATGCCCTTGCCGCCGCCGCCGGCGCTGGCCTTGATCATCACCGGATAGCCGATCTGGGCGCTGATGGCCGCGGCCTCGTCCGCGTCTGCGATCAGTCCCATGTGGCCCGGAACGGTGCTGACGCCCGCCGCCTGCGCCAGCTTTTTGGAGGTGATCTTGTCGCCCATCTGTTCGATCGCGCCCGATGGCGGGCCGATGAAGACGACGCCCTCGGCCTCCAGCGCCTCGGCGAACTTCCGGTTCTCGGACAGGAAGCCATATCCGGGATGGACGGCCTCGGCGCCGGTCTGGCGGATCGCGTCCATGATCTTGTCGATCACGATGTATGACTGGTTGGCAGGGGCCGGTCCGATATGGACGGCCTCGTCCGCCATCCGCACATGCAGCGCGTTGCGGTCGGCGTCGGAATAGACGGCGACGGTCGCGATGCCCATCTTGCGCGCGGTCTTGATGACACGGCAGGCGATCTCGCCCCGGTTGGCGATCAGGATCTTCTTGAACATGGGCTCCCCCCCAGGACGGAACATGAAAAAGCCGCCCGAAGCGCGGGGCTTCGGACGGCTTTGCAGACGGTCGGCGCGACGGGCGCGCCGATCAGCAGGTCACTGGCACAGACGGAAGTCGTTGCACAGCGCGCCAGCGGCGCCGCCGATGGCCGCGCCCTTGACGACGTTGGTGCCGCCGACCGATGCGACGGTCGCGCCGACGCCGGCGCCGATAAGCGCGCGGTCAGTGTCGGTCGGGTTGATGCCTTGGGTGCAGCCGGCGATGGCCGTGGTGCCGACCAGCGCGGCGATGGCAAGAAACTTGGACATGATGGGAATCCCGTGGGTTGGCTGGCAGCCGCGCTAGGCGCGGGCTGCCGATAGGGTGAAGGGTTGCCGCAGCGATCAGTAGCGGCGCTGGCAGACACCGGCGTCGTCGCACAGCGCGCCGCCGACGGCACCGATGGCCGCGCCGGTTGCGATGTCCTCATCCAGGGCCTTCGCGATGACGGCACCGGCAACGGCACCACCCGCAGCGCGCTGTGCGTCGGGCGAGATGCCGCCGCCCTGGTAACCCGGTGCGCAAGCCGAGAGGCCCGCCGCGACCAGAGCCAGACCGGCAACGCGGAGCGAGAAGAATTTCTGCATGATAAGAAACCTGTCGTGTTGGGCCCGTCGGGGGCCGATTGGAGGTGGTAAGGCGTTATCGCATAGCTGCTGCCCGCGTCAAACTGACATGCGTGTGACTTCAAAGGGTTCAGCATCAAGCCGCGCATCAGTCGTCGTCGGCCTCGTCGTCGTCCCAATCGTCCTGGTCGTCCCAATCGAATGCATCGGGCGCATCCTTGACGAACAGTTCGGGGAACGCGGCCTCGGCCTCGGCCATGTCGACCTGCAGCAGCTGCTCATAGTCGGCGGGGTCGAATTCGCCCACCGGCTTGACCTCGCGGCCGATCAGCCAGGACAGGCGACCGGCGTCAAGATTGCCGCGGGGAAAGGGTTCGTCGCCGAAATTGGCGATCAGCGCGGACAGGAAACCCGCATCGGCGCGCTTGTCAGCGGGCCTGCGGTCCTTGAACCGTTCGCGGCGCGTGATGGGCGTGGCGCCCTTCTTGCGATTCTCGCGACGGATGACGAACTGGAAATCGGTGCCGGGCAGACGCCCGGGAAAACCGCGATGCTTCAGCATGGCAGGGCCCCTGTGCTGGGGCGCGCGGGCCGGATCGCTGCGCACGGGCAGGCTGGCCGCCCGCGCGCAATTGTCGGACGTCTCGTCTTAGCCGAATTTGCTGTTATAGACAGGCTCGCTCGACACGGGGTTGACCATGGGCGCGGCGGGCGCGGTCGGGACATAGACGTCGGCGGGCTGCTGACGCTGGCACGCGGCGAACGCGGAAACCAGCACGAGGCCGAGGATGATCTTTTTCGACATGGGAACATGCTCCTGTAGGGCGGGCGGGGTTGCGCCCGGCTGCTCGGGTTGTGGTCGGCTTGTTGATCTGCCGGCCTGCGCGGGATGATAGACAAGGCAGGCGCGATCAGACAGGGACGCAGGGACGCCCACGCCAAAGCGCCGCCCCCCTGTGGCCCGGCTGCATCATTCACGATCTTGTGCATCGCGCGCCCGTCCCTGTCCGTCACAGCGGAATGTTGTCGTGCTTTTTCCACGGGTTCGTCAGACGCTTGCCGCGCAGGCTGGCAAACGCCCGCGCCACCCGCCGCCGCGTCGAGCGGGGCTGGATCACCTCGTCGATGAAGCCCTTTTCGGCGGCCACGAACGGGTTTGCGAAGCGGTCCTCGTAATCCTTGGTCCGCGCGGCGATCTTGTCGGCGTCGCCCAGCTCGCTCCGATACAGGATCTCGACCGCGCCCTTGGCCCCCATCACGGCGATTTCCGCAGTGGGCCAGGCATAGTTGAAATCGCCCCGCAGATGCTTGGACGCCATCACGTCATAGGCGCCGCCATAGGCCTTGCGGGTGATGACCGTGACCTTGGGCACCGTCGCCTCGCCATAGGCGAAGAGCAGCTTCGCCCCGTGCTTGATGACGCCGCCATATTCCTGGCCCGTGCCGGGCAGGAAGCCAGGGACGTCGACCAGCGTCAGGATCGGGATCTCGAACGCGTCGCAGAACCGCACGAACCGGGCGGCCTTGCGGCTGCTGTCGATGTCCAGACATCCGGCCAACACCATCGGCTGGTTGGCGACGATGCCGACGGTCTGACCCTCGATCCGGACAAAGCCGATGATGATGTTGCCCGCAAAATCCTTCTGGATCTCATAGAAATCGCCTTCGTCCGCGACCTTGGCGATCAGCTCCTTCATGTCATAGGGCTGGTTCGGGTTGTCGGGGATCAGCGTGTCCAGGCTGGGCTCGATCCGCGCGGGATCGTCGAAGAACGGCCGCGTGGGCGCCTTTTCGCGGTTGTTCAACGGCAGAAAGTCGAACAGGCGGCGGATTTCCGACAGCGCCTCGACATCGTCCTGGAATGCGCCGTCTGCCACCGACGATTTCCTGGTGTGGGTGGACGCGCCGCCCAGCTGTTCGGCGGTCACGACCTCGTTCGTGACCGTCTTGACCACGTCGGGCCCGGTCACGAACATGTAGGACGTGTCGCGCACCATGAAGATGAAGTCGGTCATCGCGGGCGAATAGACTGCACCGCCTGCGCAGGGGCCCATGATCACACTGATCTGCGGCACCACGCCCGACGCCAGCACGTTGCGCTGGAACACGTCGCATAGCCCGCAAGGCTGGCCACGCCTTCCTGGATGCGCGCGCCGCCCGAATCGTTCAGCCCGATCACCGGCGCGCCATTCTGCATCGCCATGTCCATGATCTTGCAGATCTTCTGCGCGTGGGTTTCCGACAGCGACCCGCCGAAGACGGTGAAATCCTGAGAGAAGACATAGACCATGCGGCCGTTGATCGTGCCCCATCCGGTCACCACGCCGTCGCCGGCCGGGCGGTCGTCCTGCATGCCGAAATCGGTGCTGCGATGGGCGACGAACATGTCGAATTCCTCGAAGCTGTCCTCGTCCAGCAGCAGGTCGATGCGTTCGCGTGCCGTCAGCTTGCCGCGGGCGTGCTGGGCATCGATGCGCCGCTGACCGCCGCCAAGCCGGGCCTGCTGTCGCCGTTCTTCCAGCTGCTGCAGAATGTCCTTCATCGCGCCCTCCTGATCCGGTGTCCAAGGCTAGACTGTGATGCAGGTGCAGCAAAGACAAATCAGGTAAATTTGCAAAATACCGGCGCGTCCGAAAATGCTAACTGCATATGTGCAAACGCGCGACGCAGCAGCCTCTTGACGCGGGCCGGGCAGGGGGGCAAGCCACGCAGATGGGATTGCAGATCGACATCGCGGCCATCGTGGCCAATCACGCGGCGCTGGCCGCACTGGCCCCCGGCGCGCGCGCGGCCGCGGTGGTCAAGGCCGACGCCTATGGGCTGGGCGCCGACCGCGTCGCCCCGGCGCTGTACGCCGCAGGGGTGCGCGACTTTTTCGTGGCCTTGGCGCATGAGGGACGGGCGATCCGCCCCATGCTGCCGCAGGACGCGCGCATCAATGTGCTGTCCGGGCACATGGAGGGCGCGGACCTGACCGGCCTGACCCCAGTCCTGAACAGCCCCGCGCAGTTCTTTCGCGACCGCGCCATGCGGCCCGGTCAGCCCTTTGCGATCCAGCTGGACACGGGCATGAACCGCCTCGGGATGGAGGCCGCAGAATGGGCAGCCATCCGGACCGAGGCGCTGGCCGCCGGTCCAACCTTCATCATGTCGCATCTGGCCTGCGCCGATGAACCCGACCACCCGGCCAATGCCGGGCAGCTGGCAGCGTTCCGCGCGATGACCAATGGCTGCGGCGTGCCGCGGTCGCTGGCGGCAACCGGGGGCATCCTGCTGGGTCCCGATTATCATTTCGACATGGTGCGTCCCGGCGTCGGCTTGTACGGCGGGCTGCCCTTTGCGCAGGCGCGGGGCGTCGTTACGCTGTCGCTGCGGGTGATCCAGACCCGCGACGTTCGCAAGGGTGAGATGGTCGGCTATGGCGCCAGCTGGCACGCGCCGCGCGATTGCCGCATCGCCACGGTGGACGCGGGCTATGCCGACGGCATCCCGCGGTCGCTGTCGGGCAAGGGCGCGCAGCTGTTCGCGGGCGATACGGCCTGTCCGGTGGTGGGGCGCGTGTCGATGGACCTGATCACCGTGGACGTGACCGATCTGGAAACGGCGCCCGACAGGCTGGACCTGATCTGCGCGCATCAGCCCATCGACAGGCTGGCCGACATCGCCGGTACCATCGGCTACGAGGTCCTGACCTCGCTTGGCCTGCGATACCAGCGGACCTATCTGTGACGCCCATCCGGGCGATCGGACGCCCCGCCCTGCGCGCCACCCGGACCATCGGGGCGGTGGCGCTGTTCGCGGCGCGCGGCCTGTCGGGATTCGGCCCACCCCGCGCGATCCTGCGCCAGATGGTGCAGATCGGCTGGCTGTCCCTGCCGGTGGTCGGGTTGACCGCGCTGTTCACCGGTGCGGCGCTGGCCCTGCAGATCCATTCCGGCGGAGAGCGGTTTCAGGCGGGCGACGTGGTCCCCGCCATCGTGGCCATCGGCATGGTGCGCGAACTGGGCCCCGTCCTGGGCGGCCTGATGGTCGCGGCCCGTGTCGCCAGCAGCATCGCGGCCGAGATCGGGACCATGCGTGTCACCGAACAGATCGACGCGCTGGTGACGCTGTCCACCGACCCGATGCGCTGGCTGGTCACGCCGCGCCTGTGGGCCGCGATCCTGTGCATGCCGGTGCTGGTGGCGACGGGCGACATCATCGGCATCATGGGCGGCTGGCTGGTGGGCACGACCTCGCTTGGGTTCAATTCGGCCAGCTATATCGCAAACAGCTGGGCCTATCTTGAGCCGTGGGACGTGACCTCGGGCCTGATCAAGGGTGCCTTTTTCGGGCTGGTCGTGGCGCTGTCGGGCTGCTGGTTCGGGATGCGGTCGGGGCGTGGTGCTGCGGGCGTCGGGCGGGCCACGACAAACGCTGTCGTCGCCGCGGCCGTCGGCATTCTTGCCGCGAATTTCGCGCTGACCGGGCTGTTCTTCGAATGATCCGGATGGACGGCCTGACCAAGTCATTCGGCGCCAAGCGGGTTCTGGACGGCGTGGACCTGTCCGTCGCCACGGGCGAGAGCCTGTGCGTGATCGGCCAGTCCGGCACCGGCAAGTCGGTCCTGCTGAAATGCATCCTGGGGCTGGAACGCCCGGATGCGGGGCAGGTGCTGTGGGACGGGCAGCCGCTGGACCGGGCGCGCTTCATGGCGCGGTTCGGGATGCTGTTCCAGGGGGCCGCGCTGTTCGACAGCCTGTCGGTCTGGCAGAACGTGGCGTTCCGGCTGCGGCAGCGCATGGACGACCGCCGCGCCCGCGCCATCGCGCTGGACAAGCTGGCGCGCGTGGGGCTGGCCGCCGACATCGCGGACCTGATGCCCGCGCAGCTTTCGGGTGGCATGGCCAAACGCGTGGGCCTGGCCCGCGCCATCGCCGACGACCCGGCGGTGATCTTCTTCGACGAACCGACGACCGGGCTGGACCCGATCCGCGCACGGGCCATCGATGCGCTGATCCGCGGCATCGTCACCGAAACCGGGGCCACCGCCATCACCATCACGCATGACATGGCCAGCTGCCGGATCATCGGCGACCGGGTCGCGCTGCTGGCGGACGGCCGGATCGCGCATGACGGTCCGGTGGCCGACATGGACGGCGCACCCGCCTTGGCCGGTTTTTTGGGCAACGCAGATGCGGGACCCGGCGAACATGCGGGATAATGATGCAACTTTTGCACAGGCTGGGCCGTTCTGCCCCAAACAGGGGCAGTTCCGCCCCCATTACGGCAAACATGAACTTGTGCGAATCCGACCGGCTTGCCACCATGGACCGACCAGATTGACCAGGAGAGACATTTGGGCCTGACCCCGACGCCACCCGTCACCGCGGCTTCTGCCGAAACCCTGCTGGAATTCCCCGACAACCGGCTGTTGATCGACCTGTGCGGTCCCAACGACCGCCATCTGGCCCGGATCGAGGAGGCACTTGGCGTCCACATCCTGCGTCGCGGCAACCAGATCGCCGTCGTCGGCGGTCCCGAGGCCCAGTCCGAGGCCGCGAACCTGCTGCGCGGCCTGTACGCGCGTCTGGAACAGCACCGTCCTGTCGGTCCCGACGAGGTCGAGGCTGCCCTGCGCATGGGCGTCGAACCCGCGGCCGACGTGACCCCCGCCGAACAGCTGGAGATGTTCGCGCAGGGCAATTACGAACTGCGCACCCGCAAGAAATCGGTCGAGCCGCGCACCGACGCGCAGAAGGCCTATGTCCGCGCGCTGTTCCAGAACGAGCTGGCATTCGGCATTGGGCCTGCGGGCACGGGCAAGACCTATCTGGCGGTGGCGGTCGGCGTCACGATGCTGATCGGCGGTCATGTCGACAAGATCATCCTGTCGCGCCCCGCGGTCGAGGCGGGCGAACGGTTGGGCTTTCTGCCCGGCGACATGAAGGAGAAGGTCGATCCCTACATGCAGCCGCTTTACGACGCGCTGAACGATTTCCTGCCCGGCAAGCAGATGCAGAAGCTGATGGAGGAGAAGCGCATCGAGATCGCGCCGCTGGCGTTCATGCGCGGACGAACCCTGAGCCGTGCCTTCGTGGTGTTGGACGAGGCGCAGAACGCCACCAGCATGCAGATGAAGATGTTCCTGACCCGTTTGGGTGAGGGGTCGCGGATGGTCATCACCGGCGACCGGACCCAGATCGATCTGCCGCGCGGGATGATGTCGGGGCTGATGGACGCCGAAAAGATTCTCAAGGACGTCAAGGGCATCAGCTTCAGCTATTTCACCGCAGATGACGTCGTGCGCCACCCGCTTGTCGCGCGCATCATCAAGGCGTATGAGGTCGAGGATAACGCCGCCCTTGCCCGCGGTGAAACAGAGGAGCCGCGCGGCCAGTACGTCCCCCGCCGCGCATTCAGAAACGATGCCTGACGAGATTTCCGTCGATTGCGTCATCGAGGATGACCGATGGCAGGCCGCCGGTCTTGAGGACCTGGCGGCCCTTGCCGTCACAGCCGCGCTGGACCACCACCGCTTGGGCGGAGAGGTGGTCGTCATGGGCTGCGACGACGTCCGCATCGCCGCGCTGAACGCCGATTTCCGCGGCAAGCCGCGGGCGACGAACGTGCTGTCGTGGCCCTCGGTCGAGCATCTGCCGCACGACCCCGGTGCGGCGCCCGAGTTGCCGGACGAGGACGAACTGGGCGACATCGCGATAGCCTTCGACACCTGCACCGCCGAGGCGGAGGCGCAGGGCAAGCCCTTCGATCATCATGTTCAGCATCTACTGGTCCATGCGACCCTGCATCTGCTGGGTTATGATCACCTGAACGACCCCGACGCCGAGTTGATGGAGGCGACGGAACGCGCCATCCTGACCCGGCTTGGCATTCCAGACCCCTATCAGGAGAAAGACCGATGAATTCCGAAAGCCGATTATCCGAGCCCGCTCCTCAGCCGGCCATCGAGGAGGTCACGGCGATTGCCGTCGACGGTGGCGTCGTCGAGGAGAAGGAAGCCGGAAATGGCAAAGGATTTTTTGGGCGCGTGCTGTCGGCCCTGACCGGGTCCGAGACCGCGACCGACGAGGATCATCCGGACCGGCACGTGGTCGGCACCCCCGGTCTGGTCAACCTGCGCCGCATGCGGGTCGACGACGTCGCCATCCCCAAGGTCGAGATCGTGGCCGCCCCTGCGAACCTGTCGCTGGAGGATCTGGTCGAGATGTTCCGCGAGCATGGGTTCTCGCGGATGCCGGTCTTTCGGGGCACCCTGGACAGCCCGCTTGGTCTGATCCATCTCAAGGATCTGGCGCTGAAGCACGGGTTCGGCGCGGGGGGCAAGTTCACCATGCGCCCGATGCTGCGTCCGCTTCTGTATGTTCCGCCGTCGATGCCCATCGGGGTGCTGCTGCAGCAGATGCAGACCAAGCGCATCCACATGGCGCTGGTCATCGACGAATACGGCGGCGTGGACGGTCTGGTCACGATCGAGGACCTGATCGAGCAGGTCATCGGCGAGATCGAGGATGAGCATGACGAGGTCGAAGGTGGCCTTTGGGTTCATGAAAAGACCGGTCAGTGGCTGATCCAGGCCCGCGCCGCGCTGGACGATGTCGAGGCAGAGACCGGCCTGCGCCTGATCGGCGACGAGGATGAGGATATCGACACTCTTGGCGGCCTGATCTTCATGCTGGCGGGGCGCGTGCCGCTGCGCGGCGAGGTGATCGCTCACCCTTCGGGTGCCGAGTTCGAGGTCGTGGACGCCGATCCACGCCGGCTGAAGCGGATCCGCCTGCGGATGCCCAGCATCAGCACCCCGTCGGACCGCAAGACCGCCTAGGCTTCAAGGCAGCCGGGGGGCATGCGTCCCCCGGTATGCGGCGTTTCAGCTGGCCTCGAACCGGGCCAGCATCGCCTCGAAGAACAGGTCGCGGAGCGGGTCGGTCTCCATCAGGATCTCGTGCTTGGCACCCGGAATGGTCAGCAATTCCGATTGCGGCCATCGGCCCGCGCGGTCGCGGATGGCCTGTGGGGACACGACCTTTTCGTCGCTGCCGACAGAGACCAGCATCGGGACTTCGGGCGACGGAATGCGCGACAGGCGGGCGCATTCGTTCAGCGCCTTGCTGACCCAATCGAAGGTCGCGCCGCCGATGGTCAGGTCGGGCCAGGCAAAGGCCTCGCGCACAAGCCGCGCCCATTCGTCGCCGTTTCCGGTCAGCAGGTTCGCGTTGAAGCTTTCGTCCAGCGGATAGGTCGTGGCCGCCCCACCGCTACCGGGTGCGGTCAGGCCACCGCGCCCCACGCGCCCCGCCAGATAGGCGATGCTGAGCGCCATGCCCTGCTGCATCCGCCGCAGGTTGATGCCCCACATGGGCGCGGAAAACACCGCGCTTTGCACGGCCATCCCGCCTTCCAGCGCGGCCAGCCCGATGCAGCCGCCCATCGAATGGGCCAGCAGGTGCCACGGTCGGGGCAGGTCAAGCTGTTCGGCCGCCACCATCATCTCGACCACGTCATTCTGATAATCGGCGAAATCGCGGATATGGCCGGGACGGGGATTGGGCTGCAGGCGATCCGACATGCCCTGACCGCGCCAGTCGATCGACAGGACGTCGTAACCCTCGGCCATCAGGCGGTGGGCGACGGGGGAATATTTCTCGATGTATTCGGTGCGGCCGGGAAACAGCAGAACGGTGCCGCGCGCCGCATCGGCAGGCCAATGTGCCATGCGAAGGCGAATTCCATCGCCTGCCTGCGCCCAGAAGGCGCGGGCAGGCTGCGACCGATCGTCCGGCAGCTGATGGAAGGGTGCCTGTTGCACGCGGGGGCTTAGGACAGCTTCTGGCCCAGCTGCATCGCGACGCCCATCGAGCCGTCGATCTTCAGCTTGCCCATCATGAAGGCGGTGGCCGGGTTCACGTCGCCGTTCAGGATACCCTCGAACGTTTCGCGACTGGCGGTCAGGGTCACTTCGGCATCTTCGTCGCCGGCGCGAACGCCGTCCTCGTCGATCATGATCGCGCCTTCGCCGGTGATGACGAATTTCGCGACAGAATCGAAGCTGTCGATCTTTTCGCCCAGCTTCTGGACGGCCTTGGTCACGACTTCGCTCATTTAACGTCTCCTGGTGCGCTTTGTCTGGCGCCCGACCTGCGGCCTGGGCTACACCAGACATATGAACGCGGTCCGCCCGAATTTCCACTCTGCCGTCACGGCATTGCGTCACAAAGTTCTGACGATTTTCGTTGTTATTGCAAGCGCAATGCCGATGGCCGCCGCGGGCCAGGGCCTGGACGACGCATTCGCCCGTCTTGCCCAACCTGACGGAGAGGGCTGGCGCATCGCGGAAAGCGACATCCTGCGCGAATGGTCGCGGTCCGGTTCCCCGGCGATGGACCTGCTGCTGCAACGCGGAGAGGCGGCGCTGGACATGGGGGACATCCCATCGGCCATCGGCCACCTGACGGCGCTGACCGATCACGCGCCCGATTTCGCGGCCGGTTTCCAGACGCGGTCCGCGGCCTATGCGACGGCGGGCCAGTTCGGGCCGCGCTGGCCGACCTGCGCCGCACACTTGAGCTGGAGCCGCGGCATTTCGCGGCACTGACCCAGCTGGGCGCCATGCTGGAGGAAATGGGCGATGACGACCGCGCCCTGGCCGCCTATCGCGCCAGCCTGGCCATCCACCCCCACCAGCAGGAAGCGATCGACGGCCAGGCACGTCTGGAACGCAAGCGCATCGGCACCGATATCTAGGGCATGAACATGATGACGCGCGGGCGGATCACCGCCATTCTGGGCCCGACCAACACGGGCAAGACCCACTACGCCATTCAGCGGATGCTGAACCACCGGTCCGGGGTGATCGGCCTGCCGCTGCGCCTGCTGGCGCGCGAGGTCTATGACCGCATCGTGGCCGCCCGCGGCCCGTCCGTCGTGGCCCTGGTCACCGGAGAGGAGCGGATCGTCCCCGACCGCGTCCAGTACTGGGTCGCCACGACCGAGGCGATGCCCGACATCGCCGTCGATTTCGTGGCCATCGACGAGATCCAGCTGTGCGCCGATCCGGGTCGCGGGCATGTGTTCACCGACCGCCTGCTGCACATGCGCGGCACGGTCGAGACGCTGTTCCTGGGCAGCAGCACGATGCGCCCGACCATCGCCGCGCTGGTTCCCGAAACCCAGTTCGAGCGCAAGGAGCGGTTCTCGACCCTAACCTGGGCGGGGTCGAAGAAGCTGTCACGGATGCCGCCGCGCAGTGCCATCGTGGGGTTCAGCGTCGACGACGTCTATGCGATGGCCGAACTGATCCGGCGGCAGAAGGGCGGTTGCGCGGTCGTGATGGGGGCGCTGTCGCCGCGCACCCGCAACGCCCAGGTCGAGATGTACCAGAACGGCGAGGTTGATTATCTGGTCGCCACCGACGCCATCGGCATGGGCCTGAACCTGGACATCAAGCACGTGGCCTTCAGCGCCACGCACAAGTTCGACGGCAAGCGCGTCCGCCCGTTGTTCCCCCACGAGATGGGCCAGATCGCGGGCCGGGCAGGGCGGCACACCGAATCCGGCACGTTCGGCGTCACCGGAGAGGCCGAGCCCCTGGACGAGGGGTTGATCGACGCGCTGGAGAACCACCGTTTTGCGCCGATCAGCCGCCTGATCTGGCGCAACGGCAAGCTGGAATTCGGCAGCATGGACCGGCTGGTCGAAAGCCTTGAGATGGGGCCGGGCCACGAGTTGCTGACCCGCGGTCGCGAGGCCGACGACGTGGCCACGCTGAAGATCCTGCGCGAATTCCCCGAGATCAAGGACCGCATCCGCGGCGGCAAGGACGTCCGCCTGCTGTGGGACGTGTGCCAGGTGCCCGATTTTCGGGGCATCTCGACCATGGAACATGCGACTTTGCTGGCGCGGATCTTCGGTTTCCTGCAGGATGGTCATATCCCGGCGGATTGGCTTGGCCGGGCCATCGAACGCATCGACCGGACGGCTGGCGACATCGACGCCATCTCGAAACGGTTGGCATATATCCGCACCTGGACCTATGTCGCGCAAAGAACGGGCTGGGTGGCGGACGAAAAGCATTGGCGCGGGGAAACGCGAGCTGTAGAAGACCGCCTGTCGGACGCGCTGCACGCGGCCCTGACCCAACGATTTGTGGACCGGCGCACATCCGTGCTTTTGCGCCGGCTCAAGCAGAAGGAGAGCCTGGTGGCCGAAGTGAATGACAAGGGCGAAGTGACGGTCGAGGGCGAATTCGCCGGCCGCCTGGAGGGCTTCCGGTTTCGCCCCGACCAGACCGCTTCGGCGGACGAGGCCAGGATGCTGAGCCGCGCCAGCTATGACGCGCTCAAGCCCGAATTCCACCTGCGTGCGGACCGTTTCTACAACGCGCCCGACACCGAGATGGACTATACCGAGCAGGGCGGCCTGATGTGGGGCAACCAGGCGGTCGGCAAGCTGATCAAGGGTGCCGATCCGCTGCATCCCGGCGTCGAGGTCTTTGTCGACGAGGAAGCCGGCCCCGAGATCGCCGACAAGGTCCGCCGCCGCGCCCAGCATTTCATCGACCGCAAGATCGCCGCGCTGTACGAGCCGTTGGTGACCCTGCAGAAGGACGAGGCCCTGACCGGTCTGGCCCGCGGCTTTGCCTTCCGGCTGGTCGAGGCGCTTGGCATCCTGCCGCGCGACGGCATCGCCACCGAGGTCAAGGAACTGGACCAGGAATCGCGCGGCATGCTGCGCAAGCATGGCGTCCGTTTCGGACAGTTCACGATCTTCCTGCCCGCGCTGCTGAAGCCCGCGCCGACGCGCCTGCGGCTGGTGCTGTGGTCGCTGCACGAGGGGCTGTCGGAATTCCCGGAAAGCCCGCCGCCGGGCCTGGTCACGATCCCGCATCTGCCGGTCGTGCCGGACCAGGTCTATGCGCTGTCGGGTTACCGTCCCGCGGGCGACCGCGCGATCCGCATCGACATGCTGGAGCGACTGGCCGATCTGCTGCGCACCCAGGACACGCGCGGCGGGTTCGAGGCGAACCCCGACATGCTGTCGATCACCGGCATGACGCTGGAGCAGTTTTCGGGTCTGATGCAGGGGCTGGGCTATTCCGCCGACAAGGCGGAGCGCAGCAAGGTCAAGACGACCGAAGCCCCCGCCGTCGTGTCCGCCCCCGAGGCTGACGGTTCCGACGCGCCCATGACCGAGGAAGAATCCGTCCTGGCCGCCGAGACCCGCGCAAAGTGGGAGGCCGAGCAGGCCGAGAAGCGCAAGGCCGAAGCGCCAGAAGCGGAACCCGCCGAAGCGGAAGCCGAAGCCGAGGCGCCCGCCGACATCGCGCCGCCCGAGATGGAGGTGTTCTATACCTTCAAATGGGCACCCAAGCCGCGCGGCAACCGCCGTCCTCAGGGTGACCGCGGTCAGGCCGAACGTCCCCAGGGCGACCGCCCGCAGGGTCAGCGTCGCGGCCCGCGCCGTGATGGCGCCCCGCGCGAGGGTCAGGCCAAGGACGCGGCCCCCGCAGGGGATCGTCCGCGCGGCGACGCCCCGCAGGGCGAGCGTCGCGACCGCAACGGCAAGCCCGGCGGCAAGTTCGGCGGCCCGAAAAAGAGCGGCAAGCCGTCCCACCAAGGGCCCCAGACGTTCTCCTCGCGCCCCGAGAAGAAGGCTGATCCCGACAGCCCGTTCGCGATTTTGGCGCAGCTGAAGGACAAAACCTGACTTGACCGAGGCTGCCCCCGGCCTCCGGCTGGACAAATGGCTGTGTCACGCGCGGATCTTCAAGACCCGCGGCCTGGCTGCCGCCCGCATCGAGGCGGGCGGCATCCGGGTGAATGGCCAGCCCTGTCGCAAGCCGGGGCGGGCGGTGCGTGCCGGCGACGTGCTGACCGTGTCAGCCTATCAGCAGGTGCGGGTGCTGAACGTGCTGGGCCTCTCCGACCGCCGCGGCCCCGCATCCGAGGCGCAGCAGCTGTATCGCGAAGACTTGATTGATCCTCCGGGAGTGTCTAGGTGACAGCCCGAACAGACCAGACGAAAGCGCCCCGATGACCTATGTCGTGACTGACAACTGCATCATGTGCAAATACACTGATTGCGTCGAAGTGTGCCCCGTGGACTGCTTCTACGAAGGCGAGAATACGCTGGTCATCCATCCCGACGAATGCATCGATTGCGGCGTCTGCGAACCCGAATGCCCCGCCGACGCGATCCGCCCGGACACCGAGCCGGCGATGGAGACGTGGGTCGAATTCAACCGCAAGTATTCGGAACTGTGGCCGGTCATCACGCGCAAGAAGGACCCATTGCCCACTGCGGCCGAGATGGACGGTCAAGCGGACAAGCTGGACAAGTATTTCTCGGAAGCGCCCGGCGAAGGCGATTGATTCGACCCGGCAGGGCGCGCAACGCCCTGATGCGGCATGGTTAAATAGGTTGCCAATGCCGATGCGTCGCCCGAATGGCGGCGCTTTTTTCGGCGTCATTTTTGTGTTATACTCCCTTATGTCGCGCCTTGCGTTGTTGCTTGTCAACAGGGCCATGTCGCACCCCACGCTGTCGCATCCTTGCCCTCTGCAGGCAGGGATCGCCAAACATGATCGAAAATGGACCGAGGGTGGCCTTGCCCCCCTGCGGCCCTTTGTGCCCGTCTCGCGGGCACATGTCAGAGGAAGCCAGATGTCGAAATCGAAGAAGAACGAATTCCGCCCCGATGACTTTGTTGTCTACCCGGCCCATGGGGTCGGTCGTATCGTCTCGATCGAGGAACAGGAGGTCGCTGGCCTGCGGCTGGAGATGTTCGTGATCTCGTTCGACAAGGACAAGATGACGCTCCGCGTGCCCACCGCTCGCGCCAGCGAGATCGGCATGCGCAGCCTGTCGACCCCCGACCTGATCGACCGTGCGCTGGAGACGCTGAAGGGCAAGGCCCGCGTCAAGCGCGCGATGTGGTCGCGCCGCGCGCAGGAATATGAACAGAAGATCCATTCCGGCGACCTGTTGTCCATCGCCGAAGTCGTACGCGACCTGCACCGCTGCGACGATCAGCGCGAACAGTCCTATTCCGAGCGCCAGTTGTACGAAGCGGCCCTTGACCGCCTGACCCGCGAAGTCGCCGCCGTCGGCGGTCTGGACGAGGGTGGCGCACAAAAGCGCGTGGGCGAGGTCCTGCTGACCCGCGCCGCCTGATCCGGCCCATTGAACGACCCCAAGGGCGCCCTGATCGGGCGCCCTTTCGCTTTGGCCGACCGTTGTGCCGAACGTGGACAACGCTCCCTTGGCTGCCTATAAGGCGGCCATCCATACCCAACACCCTTCGAGGCGCATCATGATCAAGGTCTTCGGCCACACTTCCCCCGACACGGATTCCACAGGCTCTCCCATCATCTGGGCCTGGTATCTGAACGAGTGCCGCAAGACCCCGGCCGAGGCCGTCCTGCAGGGAGAGCCGAATACCGAGGCGCTGTGGATGCTGGACCGCTGGAGCATGACCAAGCCGCGCATCATCGACGACGTCACCGCCGACGACGTCTGCGTGATCGTCGACACCAACAACCCCGCCGAGCTGCCCGCCAACCTGGAGCATGCCGAGGTGATCGAGATCATCGACCACCACCTCCTGGCCGGCGGCATCAAGACCCGCGCGCCCATCAACATCACCATCCGCCCGCTGGCCTGCACCGCCACGATCATGCACGACCTGATCGGCGACGAGATGGCCGAGGCCCCGGAAGGGATCAAGGGCGTGATGCTGACCTGCATCCTGTCGGACACGCTGGAATTCCGCAGCCCGACCACGACCCCTCATGACCGCGCCGTGGCCGAAAAGCTGGCCGCCGACCTGGGCGTCAACATCAGCGAATTCGCCGCCGAGATGTTCGCAGCCAAGTCCGATGTCAGCGCCTTCAGCGAGGCGGCACTGCTGAAGATGGACAGCAAGGAATACGAACTGGGCGGCAAGCAGCTGCGCATCTCGGTGCTGGAGACGACCGCGCCGCAGGTCATCCTCGACCGCAAGGACGCCCTGATCGCCGCCATGCCCGGCGTCGCGGCCGAAGATGGCGCAGACGAGGTGATGCTGTTCGTCGTGGACATCCTGCGCGAACAGGCGACGCTGCTGGTGCCCAACGACTATGTCAAGTTCGTGGCCGAGCGCAGCTTTGGCGTGACCGTCACCGGCGACACCGTGGTGCTGCCCGGCGTCATGAGCCGCAAGAAGCAGATCATCCCGGTCCTGGCCGTCTGATGACCCGCATCATCGCTTCGCTGGCCGAAATCTCGGCCGGCTATGACGCGTTGTTCTGCGACCTGTGGGGCTGCCTGCACAATGGCAAGCAGCCTTTTCCGGCCGCAGTCGCCGCCCTGCAGGCGTTCCGCGCGCAGGGCGGGCAGGTTTGTCTGATGACCAACGCGCCGCGTCCGAACCAGTACGTGATCGCGCAACTGGACCGCATGGGCGTGCCGCGCGATGCGTGGGACCTGGTGGTCAGTTCGGGCGACGCGGCGCAGGACGCGATGTTCGCGGGCGCCGTCGGGCGCGACGTCTGGCATATCGGGATCGAGAAGGACCACGGGTTCTTCACCGACATCCCCGATGCCCACCGCGATGCCGCCCCGATCCGGCGCGTGCCACTGGACGAGGCCGAGGGGATCATCGCCTCGGGCCCGTTCGACGAGCTGACCGAGACGCCCGAGGATTACCGTGACCGGTTCCAGGGCGCGATCGACCGCGGGCTGCCGATGCTGTGCGCGAACCCTGACATCGTCGTCGATCTGGGAGAGACGCGGATCTATTGCGCGGGCGCATTGGCCGATTTCTATCAGTCGCTTGGCGGGACGGCGCTGTACTACGGCAAGCCGCATGCCCCGATCTATGACCGGGCGCGGGCGCTGATGGGGTTGGGCCCGGACGCGCGCTATCTGGCCGTGGGCGACGGCATCGCCACCGACATCGCGGGAGCCGAGGCGCAGGGGATCGATTCGATCTTTGTGACTGGTGGGCTGGCTGCCGATGCCTTTGGACCCGATGTGGAACAGCCCGATGCGGGACTGCTGCCTGAGTGGCTGGGTTCGCAGGGACGGGCGCCGACCTTTGCGATCGGCCGCCTGCGCTGAGTTGACGCGGCCCATCGCGTGCGGGCTGCCTCGCAATAATAAGTCTCTGACGGCCCTGTTCAGGATATAATGTTGCCATGACGCCTTGATGCTGCTATGCAGCAAATATCAGGGCCATGGCATATCCGAATGAGCAGCAAGATGTTGGACAACCTTCCGCGCGGCACCATCGTGATCGAGGATCTGGAGATCGGGATGATCCGCCACCTGCAAAAGCAGGTGACCGACCGCGACATCGAACTGTTCGCCGAGGTGTCGACGGACAGAAACCCGGTTCATCTGGACGATGCCTATGCCCAGGACACCATCTTCGAGGGGCGCATCGCCCACGGGATGCTGACCGCGGGGCTGATCTCCGCGGTGATCGGGGAACAGCTGCCGGGCCACGGCACCGTCTATCTGGGCCAGACGCTGAAATTCATGGCCCCCGTCCGCCCCGGCGACATGGTGCGGGCCGAGGTCGAGGTTCTGGCCATCGACCATTCGAAACGGCGGGTCACGCTTGCAACCCGCTGCCTCGTCGGCGATACGGTCGTCTTGAAAGGCGAGGCGGTCGTGCTGGCCCCAAGCCGCAAGTTCGACTGAAGGGTGCGTGGCGCCCTGTTGGGGGCGCATTGCAGATCCATCGCGACTGGACCGGGCTGAAGGCCGAGGCACGCGGCGCAACGGTTGCCATGGGCAATTTCGACGGCGTCCACAAGGGCCACCGCGCGGTCATCGACGCCGCCCGCGCGGCCAGCGACGCGCCTTTGGGCATCCTGACGTTCGAGCCGCATCCCCGCGAATATTTCGCCCCCGACGCGCCGCCCTTTCGCCTGATGAACTCTGAAGCGCGGGCCAACCGGCTGTCGCGCCTTGGCGTCCAGCATCTTTACGAACTGCCTTTCGGCCCGGTCCTGGCCGGCCTGACCCCCCAGGCCTTTGCGCAGGAGGTCCTGGCCGAGGGTCTGGGCATCGCCCATGTCACCGTGGGTGCGGATTTCTGTTTCGGCAAGAACCGCGCGGGCACGGCGCAGACCCTGCAGGACCTGGGCCGGCAATACGGTTTCGGCGTGACCATCGTGCCGCTGGTGGGCGCGGGGCCGGAGGAATACAGCTCCACCGCGATCCGGGCGGCGCTGGCACAGGGGCTGACCCATGACGCCGAACGCATGCTGGGCCATTGGCACCGGATCGAGGGAGAGGTCATCCACGGCGAAAAGCGCGGCCGCGAATTGGGCTGGCCCACGGCGAACATGGCGATGGACGGGCTGCACCTGCCGCGCCTTGGCGTCTATGCGGTGCTGGTCGACATCCTGACCGGGCCGGATCGCGGCCCGTGCAAGGGCGTGGCATCCCTTGGGGTGCGGCCGATGTTCGGGGTCAACACACCGAACCTGGAGGTGAACCTGTTCGACTTTTCGGGCGATCTGTACGGCCAGCATCTGTCGGTCGCGCTGGTCGATTT
Organism: Paracoccus sp. PAMC 22219; assembly: GCF_000787695.1. Taxonomy (GTDB): domain Bacteria; phylum Pseudomonadota; class Alphaproteobacteria; order Rhodobacterales; family Rhodobacteraceae; genus Paracoccus. The sequence goes on from NZ_BBPH01000031.1 coordinate 24,061, forward strand.
CCTGCGCGACGAGGCCAGGTTCGACGGATTGCAGGCTTTGATCGACCAGATGGAGCAGGACGGCGCCCATGCCCGTGCCCTGCTGGCGGGCCGCTGATGCGCGAGCGTTTCTGGGAACTGCCCTTGTCCCGCCTGGCCCCCGACGAATGGGAGGCCCTGTGCGACGGCTGCGGTAAATGCTGTCTGAACAAGATCGAGTTCGAGGACACGAACGAGCTGGCCTTCACCCGCGTCGCCTGCAAGCTGCTGGACGGTGACGCCTGCCGGTGCAGCAGCTATCCCAACCGCCACGACTATGTCCCCGATTGCGTCGTGCTGACGCCGGCCAAGATCAAGGAGGTCGCCTGGTGGCTGCCCGTCACCTGCGCCTATCGCCTGCGCCACAAGGGGCGACCGCTGTATGACTGGCACCACCTGATCTCGGGTTCGACCGAGACGGTGCACCAGGCCGGCGTCAGCGTCCGCGGCTGGACCATCAGCGAGCTGTCGGTCACGGAGGACGATTGGGAGGACCACATCATCGAGGATCTGTCGTGAATTTCGCATCGGACAACTCCTACGCCGCGCATCCCGCCGTCCTGACCGCCATGGCCGATGCCAATTCCGGCGCGGTCATGGGCTATGGCGCCGACCCGGTCACCGCAAGGGCCGAGGCCGCGATCCGCGACCTGCTGGAGGCGCCCGAGGCCGTCGTCCGGTTCGTGGCCACGGGGACGGCCGCGAACGCGCTGGTCTGCGCGCAGCTGTCGCCGTCCTTCGGGCGGATCTATTGCCACGATGACGCGCATATCGAGACAAGCGAATGCGCCGCACCCGAATTCTTTTCGCACGGCGCAAAGCTGGTGACGCTGCCGGGCGACGGCGGTCGGATTGGCGTCGACACCTTGGCCCATGCGCTGCAGGTCGGCGCCGGCGTGGGGCTGAACGGCGGGTGCAGCGCGCTGGTGTCGATCACGAACGCCACCGAATGGGGCACCGTCTATGACCCGGATCAGGTCGCGGCGCTGGCCTCCGTCGCGCATGCGGCAGGGTTGCCGCTGCACATGGACGGGGCGCGGTTCGCCAACGCGGTCGCGACGCTTGGCTGTTCGGCGGCCGATCTGACCTGGCGGGCAGGCGTCGATGCGCTGTGCCTGGGCGGTACCAAGAACGGCGCGATGGGGGCCGAGGCGATGGTGTTCTTTGACCCCGCCCGGGCCGGGGGGTTCGATTATCGTCGCAAGCAGTCCGGCCATGTGATGTCCAAGAACCGCTATCTGGCGGCGCAAATGCTGGCCCTGGCGACCGGTGGGCTGTGGCTGGACCTCGCGCGGCGCGCGAATGCCAAGGCACAGGTGCTGGGTCAGGCGGTCGTCGATGGCGGCGGTCGGCTGTTGCAGCCGGTCCAGTCAAACGGCGTCTTTGCCGCGATCCCCAAGGCCGCGCATGATCGCGCGCAGGCGGCGGGCGTTCTGTATCACCTGTGGCCCGACAAGACGGTGCAGGGGGCCGACCCGGTGCCGCTGCGTCTGGTCACCGCATGGGACACGCCCGACGCGGATGTGGCGGCGATGGCCGCGATCCTGCGCGGCTAGGCCCGCAGCGCGTCCAGCAGCAACTGCAACGCATGTTCGATGGTCGCCGCGCGGACGCGGTGACGGCCGATCGCGCCGAATTCGATGGTCTGGGTGAAGGTGCCAAAGGACTGGCTGATGCCAAAGCAGACCCTGCCTTCGGGCTTGTGCTCGGACCCGCCGGGGCCTGCGATGCCCGTCACGGACACGGCGATCCCGGCATCGGAATGGCGCAGCGCGCCTTGCGCCATTTCCGCCGCGACCTGTTCGCTGACCGCACCATGCGCGTCAAGCGTCTCCGCCCGGACGCCCAGCATCTGCATCTTGGCCGCGTTCGAATAGGTGACAAAGCCGCGGTCAAAGCTGTCGGACGATCCCGGAACCTCGGTCAGGCGCCGGCGATCAGACCGCCGGTGCAGCTTTCGGCGGTGGCGATCAGGACGCGGCGCGCGCGGGCGGCGTCCAGGACCTGCGCGGCTTGGCTCACATCAGGACCGTATGGGCAAAGGCCGCGGCGGCCATCGTGGCCAGCGCTGCAAAGATCCCGGCCCACAGATCGTCCAGCATCACCCCCGCGCTGTCATGGCGGCGGTCGGCCCGGCCCACCAGCCACGGTTTCCAGATGTCGAACAAGCGGAAGAACAGGAAGGCCGCGACCCATCCAGGATAGGGAAAGCTGTCGGCGGGCAGCCCCGCGTGCCAGAACCCGAAGGACGGCGCCATCAAGGCCAGCCACTGGCCCGCGACCTCGTCGATGACGATCTCGCTGCGGTCGGGATCGTCCATGCCGGCGGTGTACCTCGGCACCACCCAGAACCCCAGCAGGATCACCAGCCCCGTGGCCAGCGCCAGCAGGGGGAAATGACCGATGCGGTGCAGGATCAGCCCCATGGCCACCGCGACCGCCGACCCCCAGGTGCCGGGGGCGGGGCGCAGCAGGCCTGCGCCGAACCAGGTGGCCAGCATGCGATCCATGGTCATTCCTTGATCAGGGTGGCGGTCGCGATGGCGGCGATGCCCTCGCGGCGGCCGGTGAAGCCCAGGCGTTCGGACGTAGTGGCCTTGACGCTGATGCGCGCTTCCTCGACGCCCATGATCTGGGACAGGCGGTGGGCCATCGCCAGCGCGTGGGGGCCGATCTTGGGGGCTTCGCAGATCAGGGTCACGTCGGCATTGCCGATGCGGAACCCCTTGTCGCGGGCCATGCTGGCCGCATGGGCCAGAAAGATCGCGCTGTCCGCACCCAGCCATTGCGGGTCCGACGGCGGGAAATGCCGCCCGATGTCGCCCTGCGCCAGCGCGCCATAGATGGCGTCGGTCAGCGCGTGCATGCCCACGTCGGCGTCGGAATGGCCAAGCAGGCCCGCGTCATGCGGCACCTGCACGCCACACAGGGTCACATGGTCCCCCGGCCCAAAGGCGTGCACGTCATAGCCATTGCCAAGGCGGATATCCATGTCGGTCCCCAGAATGCGTTCGGCCCGCGCGAAATCGGCGGGAAAGGTTATCTTCAGATTGTCTTCCGAACCTTGGGTGATGGCAACCTCCATCCCCGCGGCCAAGGCCAGCTGGACGTCGTCGGCGGCATCCCCCGGATGATCGCGATGCGCGCGCAGGATCTTGTCCAGCACGAACCCCTGCGGCGTCTGCGCCCGGAACAGCCCGCCGCGCGGGGCGATCGCCGTCACCTGTCCCCCGTTGCCGCGCCACAGCGCGTCCGACACGGGCAGGGCAGGTGCCGCGGCGTCCGCCCCGTCCTGCAGCGCGTGGATGACATCGGCGATGACCGCGGGCGCGACCAATGGGCGGGCACCGTCGTGGATCAGCACGTGGCTGGCCTGTCCCTGCAGCGCCATCAGGCCCGCGCGGACGCTGGCGGCGCGCGTCTCGGCCCCGGCGACGATGGTGATGCCGCCGGCATAGCGGGCGATGGCCTGACCCATGTCATCGGGATGGACGACCAGCACGATCCGGTCGAAGCCCGCAAAGGCCGCGAGCGTGCGGTCCAGGACCGGGCGCCCGGCAAGGTCGCGCCATTGCTTGGGCAGGCCGTCCCCGGCCCGCGTGCCGCGCCCCGCCGCCGTGATCAGCGCGGCAAAGCCCGCAGGCGCGCGGATCATGCGTGGTCGGGCATATCGCCCTGGATCGCGGTCGCGAAGGCCGTCCGGTACAGATCCGACAGGTCCGCCAGCGGTGCGCTGTCGCCGCCCAGGGTCACGGTGTCGCCGCCAAAGCGGCCGACGGTGACGATAGGCACGCCCGCGGCCTCTGCCGCATCGGTCAGCGCGCGCGCCGCATCGGGCCGGCAGGCGACCAGATAGCGGGCCTGATCCTCTCCGAACAGTTGGGCGATGTCGGCGCTGTCCAGCGTGACGCCCAGACCCGCGGCCTCGGCCATCTCGAATGCCGCGAGGGCCAGGCCGCCATCGGACAGGTCGGTGGCGGAGGCCAGATGGCCACGATTGGCGCGCAGGAATTCGCCATGCGCGCGTTCTGCGTCCAGGTCGACATGCGGCGCGTCGCCGGATTCGATGCGGAACGCCTCCCACGCCAGGGCCGACTGTTCCAGGTGACCGCGCGTGGCGCCGATGACCAGCGCCAGGTCACCGTCCGCGGGCAGGCCCGCGATCAGGTCGTCCAGATCCGCGATCAGACCCACGCCGCCGATGGTCGGGGTGGGCAGGATGCCCTTGCCGTCGGTCTCGTTGTACAGCGACACGTTGCCCGACACGATGGGAAAGTCCAGCGCGCGGCAGGCCTCGCCGATGCCCTTGATGGCGCCGACCAGCTGACCCATGATCTCCGGCTTTTCCGGGTTGCCGAAGTTCAGGTTGTCGGTCGTAGCCAGGGGCAGGGCGCCCACGGCGGTCAGGTTGCGATAGGCCTCGGCCACGGCCTGCTTGCCGCCCTCGAACGGGTTCGCCTTGACGTAACGCGGGGTGACGTCGCTGGTGAAGGCCAGCGCCTTGCGGGTGCCGTGCACGCGCACGACGCCCGCGCCATTCCGGGACGGCGGATCGTGTCGGCGCCGACCTGCGTGTCGTACTGTTCCCAGACCCAGGCCCGGTGGGCATGGTTCGGGCTGCCGATCAGGGCGCGCAGGCCCGCGATGGGCGCGATCGGGGGCAGGGCGGGTGCCGGGGCCGCGGGCGGGGTTTCCACCCACGGGCGGTCGTATTCCGGCGCGCTGGAGGACAGCTTGGACAGCGGCAGGTCGGCCATGATCACGTCGCGGTGCACGATCAGAAAGCGGTCCTCGGCGATGGTCTCTCCGACGATGGCGAAATCCAGATCCCACTTGACGAAGATCGCCCGTGCCTCGGCTTCCTTCTCGGGCTTCAGCACCATCAGCATCCGCTCCTGGGATTCCGACAGCATCATCTCGTACGCGGTCATGTTGGTTTCGCGTTGCGGCACGTTGTCCAGGATCAGCTTGATGCCCAGGCCGCCCTTGTCGCCCATCTCGACCGCCGAACAGGTCAGGCCCGCGGCCCCCATGTCCTGGATCGAGATCACCGACCCCGACGCCATCAGCTCAAGACACGCCTCCAGTAGGCATTTCTCGGTGAAGGGGTCGCCGACCTGGACGGTGGGACGTTTGTCCTCGATCGTGTCGTCGAATTCCGCGCTGGCCATGGTCGCACCGCCCACGCCGTCGCGGCCGGTCTTGGCGCCCAGATAGACGACCGGCATGCCCACGCCGGACGCCGCCGAATAAAAGATCTTGTCGGCATCGGCCAAGCCCGCCGCAAAGGCATTGACCAGGCAGTTGCCGTCATAGCTGGGATGGAAGCGGACCTCTCCGCCCACGTTCGGCACGCCGAAGGCATTGCCATAGGCGCCGATCCCCTCGACCACGCCCTTGACCAGATGCGGCGTCTTGGGGTGGTCGGTGCGGCCAAAGGACAGCGCGTCCATCGCGGCGATGGGGCGCGCGCCCATGGTGAACACGTCGCGCAGGATGCCGCCGACGCCGGTCGCGGCGCCCTGATGCGGTTCGATATAGCTGGGGTGGTTGTGGCTCTCCATCTTGAAGACGACGGCTTGGCCGTCGCCGATATCGACCACGCCCGCGTTCTCTCCAGGGCCGCAGATGACCTGGGGGCCGTCGACGGGCAGGGTACGCAGCCATTTCTTGGACGACTTGTAGGAACAGTGTTCGTTCCACATGGCGCTGAAGATGCCCAGTTCGGTGAAGGTCGGCTCTCGGCCGATGATCTGCAGGATGCTGGCGTACTCGTCCGGCTTGAGCCCGTGGGCCGCGATCAGTTCCGGGGTAAGCTGTGGTTCCTGCATGACACGACCCTTCCTGCGCATGAAATCAGGCGTCTTCTAGGCGCTGGCGGCGTCCATGGAAAGGCCGCAGAACCCGGCCGCGGGACAAAAAAAAGCCGGGCACAAGGCCCGGCCTAAGTCCAACAGGGAGGTAGAAGGTGATGAGCGATTACGCTGATCATCGCCTTCTGAGCCCGATCTATGTGCAGTTTGTGAACTCTTCAAGACAAATGGGGCTGCGACCGCAGCATAGCCGCCATGCGCTGGCGTAATGGCTGCACGCATGGCGTGCATCAAGCCGGATATGCCTGCGCGGTGGGCAGATCAGATCAGCCCGGCCTCGCTTTGGTGGCGGCGATAGGCCTGAATTTCCTCCAGGACGAAATCGCGGAACACCGCGACGCGGCGCGTCTGGCGCATCTCCTCCGGGTAGGCCAGGAAAACCGGCACCTCTCCCGACTCGGTGTCCGGGAACACGCGGATCAGGTTCGGGTGGTCTGCGGTCAGATAGTCGGGCAGCACGCCGATGCCCAGATTGGCCAGAACCGCCTGCAGCACGCCGAAATAGTTGTTCACCGTCAGCGTCGATCCGACGTTCTGGGACATCAGCTCCTGTACCAGACGCGCGCCTGCGGCGACCTGCGGCTGGTCGGGCTTCTGGCAGATCAGGCGGTGGTTCGACAGGTCCGCCAGCGCTTCGGGCGCACCATGGGCCGCGATATAGTCGGGGCTGGCATAAAGCCGCATCCGGATGTTCAGCAGCCGGCGGCGGATCAGGTCGGACTGGCTGGGCTCCTTCATGCGGATGGCCACGTCGGCCTCGCGCATGGGCAGGTCCAGGACACGCTCCTCCAGCAGCAGATCGATGCGCAGGTCGGGGTATTTTTCGTACAGCTTGACCAGGCGTGGCGCCAGCCACAGGGTACCGAAGCCCACGGTGGCCGTCACCTTCAGTTCGCCAAAGACATTTTCTTCGCTGTCGCGGATGCGGGCCGAGGCGCTGTCCAGCTTGCGCGACATGGAGGATGTCGCCTCGAACAGCAGCTCGCCCTGTTCGGTCAGAATCAACCCCCGCGCGTGCCGGTGGAACAACGTCGTGCCAAGCGATTCCTCCAGCGCGCGGATCTGGCGGCTGACCGCCGATTGCGACAGGTGCAGCACGTCGCCCGCATGCGTCAGGCTGCCGGCGTCGGCAACAGCGTGAAATATTCTAAGCTTGTCCCAGTCCATCCCTGTTACAATCCTGTCATGACAGCCATGCGATTTTTGCAGACCTAACCTTCCCCTGCGATTCCGGCAAGGTCACGTCAAGGAAAGAATTTTCGCTTCGTTGGTCAGCATTTCTGACCTATAATGGCCGCGGAGGCCTTTGGTCATGGGAGGAGAGGGTGATGAGCAAGCAGGAATTTTCGCTAGCCGATCGGTTCGATCTGTCGAAACGTCACGTGTTGTTGAACGGTACGCAGGCACTTGTCCGGCTGATGCTGATGCAATCGGCACGCGACAAAGCCGCGGGACTTGATACGGCGGGGCTTGTCACCGGATACCGCGGTTCGCCTTTGGGGAGTGTCGATCTGCAGATGACGCGCGAGGCCAAGCGCCTTGCCGCGGCCCAGGTGCTGTTCCAGCCGGGTCTGAACGAGGATCTGGCCGCGACGGCGATCTGGGGCAGCCAGCAGGCCGAACTGCGCGGAGAGGGGCGCCATGACGGCGTCTATGCGCTGTGGTACGGCAAGGGGCCGGGCGTGGATCGGTCAGGCGACGTCATGCGGCATGGCAACATGGCCGGATCGTCGCGCTATGGCGGCGTCGTGATGGCGATGGGCGACGATCACACGGGCGAAAGCTCGACCGTGCTGCACCAGTCGGACTGGGCGATGATCGACGCCTATATCCCGGTGCTGTCGCCCGCGGGCGTGCAGGAGATCCTGGATTACGGCCTGTATGGGTTCGCGCTGTCGCGTTACGCGGGCGTCTGGACGGGCCTGAAGACGATGAAGGACACGGTCGAGGCGACATCGGTCGTCGACGGCGATCCGCACCGGATGGTGTTCGCCATGCCGGATCGGGTGCTGCCCGATGGCGGGCTGAACATCCGGCTTGGCGATACGCCGGTCGCGCAGGAAGCCAGGATGATCGACCACAAGCGGTGGGCGGCCGAGGCGTTCAGCCGTGCGAACCGCATCGACCGCAAGGTCTGGGGCAAGCCCGGCGCGCGGATCGGCTTTGTCGCCGCGGGCAAGAACTGGCTGGATCTGGTGCATGCCCTGTCCCTGCTGGGCATCGACGAGGCCGAGGCCGAGCGGTTGGGCCTGACCACCTACAAGGTCGGACAGACCTGGCCGATGGACATGAAGTCGATCCAGGAGTGGTCCGAGAACCTGGAGCTGATCATCTGCGTCGAGGAAAAGCGCAAGCTGATCGAGGTTCAGCTGAAGGAGGCGATCTTTGACAACCGGCACGGGCGTCGCGTCCACGGCTGGAAGCACGACCGCACCGGAGAGGAGCTGTTCCCGACCCGCTATGCGCTGGACCCGGTGATGATTGCCCAGAAGATCGGCGGGATCCTGATCGAGGAGGGCCGCGGGACAGAGCGTCTGCGCGCCGGGCTGGAGCGCCTGAACGAGGTGCGCCGCAACGACAACGCCCCCGAGATTGCGACCCGAATCCCCTGGTTCTGTTCAGGTTGTCCGCACAACAGCTCGACCAAGCTGCCCGAGGGCAGCCGCGCCTATGCGGGGATCGGCTGCCACTACATGGTCCAGTGGATGGGCCGCGAGACCGAGGGCTTCACCCATATGGGCGGAGAGGGTGCGAATTGGATCGGCGAAGCGCCGTTCAGCACCAGAAGTCACGTCTTCCAGAACCTTGGCGACGGAACCTATAATCATTCAGGGTCGTTGGCGATCCGTGCGGCCTTGGCGGCGGACACCAACATCACCTACAAGATCCTGTACAACGACGCCGTCGCCATGACCGGCGGTCAGCCGAACGAGGGCGGTTTGACCGCCCCGCAGATCGCCCGCGAACTGGTGGCGATGGGCGTCGGCACGGTGGTCGTGGTCCATGACGAAAAGGAGGACGTCGATCAGGCGCAGTTCCCCAAGGGCCTGCGGTTCGAGGAACGCGCCGAAATGATGACCGTCCAGCGCGATCTGGAAAAGGTGCCGGGCGTCAGCGCGATCCTGTACGTCCAGACCTGCGCCGCCGAAAAGCGCCGGCGGCGCAAGAAGGGCCAGTTTCCCGATCCCGACCGCCGGATCTTCATCAATTCGGACGTCTGCGAAGGCTGCGGCGATTGTTCGGTCCAGTCGAACTGCGTCTCGATCGTGCCGCTGGACACGGAACTGGGCCGCAAGCGGCAGATCGACCAGTCCAGCTGCAACAAGGATTTCAGCTGCGTCAACGGGTTCTGCCCCAGCTTCGTGTCCGTCAAGGGCGGCAAGCTGCGCAAGCCCAAGGCCGAGGCGTTCGATCTGCCCGACCTGCCGCTGCCAGCGCTGCCGGCGATCAGCGGCACGCATAACATCGTCATCACCGGCGTCGGCGGCACAGGCGTGGTGACCATCGGCGCGGTGCTGGCGCAGGCCGCGCATATGGACGGCAAGGGCGCCGGCATGATGGAGATGGCGGGCTTGGCGCAAAAGGGCGGTGCGGTGCACATCCACCTGCGCCTGGCCGATCGTCCGCAGGACATCAGCGCGATCCGCGTCGCCGTGGGCGAGGCCGATTGCGTCATCGGCGGCGATCTGGTCGTGACGGCGGGCGCCAAGACCGTCGGCCTGATGACCCATGGCCGCACCGGCGCGGTCGTGAACGACCACGAGATCATCACCGGCGATTTCACCCGCTTTCGCGATTTCCAGGTGCCGTCGGACCGGTTGCGGCTGTCGCTGCAGGCGCGGTTGGGCGACCGGGTGGCGTTTCTGGACGCGAACGATCTGGCGCTGCGGCTGCTGGGGGATTCCATCTATTCGAACATGCTGGTGCTGGGCGCCTGCTGGCAGCAGGGCCTGATCCCGCTGTCGCTGGACGCGATCATGGAGGCGATCCGCCTGAACGGCGCGCAGGTCGACGCCAACCAGCGCGCGTTCCAGATCGGTCGTTGGGCCGTGGCCTTTCCCGAACAGACCCGCAAGCCGGCCGAGATCAGCCATCTGCCGGTCGATCCGGTCGCCTATCGCGCGGAACGTCTGGTCGGCTATCAGAACAAGCGTCTGGCCGCGCGGTATCGCAAGCTGGTCGATGCGGCCCCCGCGCCGCTGCGCGACAGCGTCGCAAGAAGTTACTACAAGCTGTTGGCGTACAAGGACGAATACGAGGTCGCGCGCCTGCATCTGACCACTGCCGAGCAGGTCGCCGCCCGGTGGGAGGGGGACGTGACCCTGTCGCTGCATCTGGCGCCGCCGATGCTGACCGGCAAGGATGCGAACGGCCGCCCGAAGAAGCGTGAGTTCGGTCCGTGGATGCTGCGCGCGTTCCGTGTTCTGGCTAGGATGAAGGGGCTGCGCGGCACGCCGCTGGACCCGTTCGGATACAGCGCCGAGCGGCGTCGCGAACGGGCGATGATCCGCGAATACGAGGCCGACATGACCCGCGTCTTTGCCACGGTCACGGATACGATGATGCCTGTCGCGATCGAACTGGCGGAGCTGCCTTTGGGCGTTCGCGGCTTTGGCCCGGTCAAGGACAAGGCCGCCGACCTTGCCGCAACCCGCCGGGCCGAGTTGCTGGCGCAACTGCAGGCCGGGCACCCACCCATCCGTGAAGCGGCGGAATGATCCAGGTCATTTCCAAAAGCGGCGTGTCGCCCTATGAAGGGCGACACGCGACGCGGGAGGTCCAGGGATGGCGATAGGGGTGTTCGATTCGGGTCTGGGTGGGCTGACGGTCCATCAGGCCATTGCCGCGCGCCTGCCCGACCTGCCGCTGGTCTATCTGGGCGACAACGCCCATGCCCCTTACGGCGTGCGCACCGCTGACGACATCTTTGATCTGACGTGCCAGGGCGTCGAACGCCTGTGGGCCGAGGGCTGTGATCTGGTCATTCTGGCCTGCAACACCGCCAGTGCGGCGGCGCTGAAGCGGATGCAGGAAACCTGGCTGCCCGCGGACAAGCGCGTCCTTGGCGTGTTCGTCCCGATGATCGAGGCGCTGACCGAACGGGCCTGGGGCGACAATTCGCCGCCGCGCCGGGTCGCCGTCAACAACGTCGCACTGTTCGCGACCCCGGCCACCGTGGCCAGCCGCGCGTTCCAGCGCGAACTGGCGTTTCGCGCGGTCGGCGTCGATGTCGAGGCCCAACCCTGTGCCGGCGTGGTCGACGCGATCGAGATGGGCGACGAGCAGCTGGCCGAGGCGCTGGTCACCAGCCATGTCGAGGCCCTGAAACGGCGCATGCCGTTCCCCGAGGCCGCCGTGCTGGGCTGCACGCATTACCCGCTGATGCAGGACGCGTTCCAACGCGCCCTTGGCCCGCAGGTCAAGGTTTTCAGCCAGGCGGGGCTGGTCGCGGAAAGCCTGGCCGACTATCTGACACGCAGGCCCGAATTCGTCGGGTCGGGCACGCAATCGATGTACCTGACGACCGGCGATCCGGCGCGGGTGGGCGGCAAGGCCACGCAGTTCCTGCGCCGCGCCATCAGCTTCGATCCCGCCTGAGGAGGACCCCATGGCCGGCATGAAATCCCTGAAGAAACAGCGCCGCGTGCAGGTTCTGGCGGCGGCCAGCCTGGCGCTGGTCGTGGCGGTGGGGCTGATCGGATACGGGTTCAGCGACGGCATCAACCTCTATCGCTCTCCCAGCCAGGTGGCCGAGACCGCGCCGGATCCGGAGGAGTTCTTTCAGCTGGGCGGTTTGGTCAAGGATGGGTCCATCGTCAACGGCACCGGCATGGCGTTCGATTTCGTGATCACCGACGGCGCGGTCGAGATCCCCGTCGCCTATGTCGGCAACGACCCCCGCCCGGACCTGTTCAGCGAAGGGCAGGGCACCATCGCCAAGGGCCATTACCGCGATGGCCGCTTCGAGGCGCGCGACCTGCTGGCCAAGCATGACGAGACCTATATGCCGCGCGAGGTCGTAGACACGCTGAAGGCGACCGGCGTCTATCAGGAACCCGGCACCTGACGCAACGCGCGCGAGGTTAACGACAGGTTAACCGCACCGCCCCAGCATCCCCCGATGCGGCCCCGATCCGGGTCGCGCCAGACATGGGGGTGTCATGCCAAGCGTCGAACAGATTGCCCGACAGATCGTGGCCCGCGAAGGCGGATACGTGAACGACCCCGACGATCCCGGCGGGGCCACCAATTTCGGCGTCACCATCGGCACGATGCAGTCCCTGGGGATGGACCTGAACCGCGACGGTCGCATCGATGCCACGGATGTGCGCGCGTTGACACGGGCACAGGCCGAGCAGGTCTTTGTCGAACATTATTTCCGCAAGCCGCGCTTGGCCGAACTGCCGGAACCGCTGCAGGCCAGCGTGTTCGACATGTACGTCAACGCGGGCGGCAACGCGGTCAAGATCCTGCAGCGGCTGGTCAGCCGGATGGGGTTCCGCACCGCCGATGACGGGGTGATCGGGCCGATGACCATATCGGCCGTGACGGAGGCCGCCGAGGCTGCGCCGGATCATTTGGTCGATGCCTATGGGATCGCGCGGCGCAACTATTACTATGCGCTGGCTGATCAGCGCCCGGCCAGCCGCAAGTATGCGCGCAGCAAGGCAGGCGGCAAGGGCGGCTGGATCACCCGCGCCGAGGAATTCATGGCCCCCCGCTATCGCCTCAGCGAGGCCGAACATCGTCAGAGGACGTCCGCATGGGCCTGATCGACCGCTTTATCGGGATCGCCCCGACCGTCACCGCCCTGGGCAGCGCCGCGACCGGCATGGCCGAGGTCTTTACACAGAACGCCACGCGCCGGATGGAACTGGACGAGGAGGCCTACTCCCGCGCCATCGCCCAGCATGGCCAGGAATTCGCGGTGCCGCGGCAGGGATGGTTCGATGGGTTCGTGAACGGGCTGAACCGCCTGCCACGACCGCTGCTGGCCTTGGGGACGATGGCGCTGTTCATCTATGCGATGGTCGAGCCGATCGGCTTTGGCGTCCGCATGGAGGGGCTGCAGCGCGTTCCCGAGCCCCTGTGGTGGCTGCTGGGCGCCATCGTGGGGTTCTATTTCGGCGCGCGCGAGGCGCATCATTTCCGCCATCGCGTCTGGCCCGCCCCCGTGACCGAGGAAACGACAATCGTCCCCGGCACCGTCACGACGCCGGTCGCGATCCCCGCAGAGGATTTCGCCGACAACGCGGCCCTGCGCGACTGGCTGGCCACGCTGCGCGAATAGGCCGCAAGCCCCGCACGCAAAACTGACCGACCGGGACGAAGGGGGGGCTTTTCCCCCCTTCGTCGCATCCCTATGCTGACGGGCAACAAAGGATGCCCGAAGATGATCGCTGAACTTGGCCATTTCGCCTGATCCTGGCCTTCATGGTCGCGATCTATCAGATGACCGTGCCGATGGTCGGTGCCGCCAAAGGCTGGCACGGCTGGATGGACAGCGCCCGGCCCGCGGCGCTGGCGCAGCTGTTGCTGATGGTGATCAGCTTTGGCGCGCTGACGATCGCCTTCGTCACGTCCGACTTCTCGGTCCTGCTGGTCTATGAGAATTCGCACACGCTGAAGCCGATGCTTTACAAGATCAGCGGCGTCTGGGGCAACCACGAGGGCTCGATGCTGCTGTGGGTGCTGATCCTGGCGCTGTTCGGCGCGGCGGCGGCGCTGTTCGGGGGCAACCTGCCGCCCAGCCTGCGGGCGCGGGTGCTGGGGGTCCAGGCCTCGGTCAGCGTGGCGTTCTATGCCTTCATTATCTTCACCTCGAACCCGTTCTGGCGGATGGGCAACCCGCCGTTCGACGGGCGCGACCTGAACCCGCTGCTGCAGGACCCCGGCTTGGCGTTTCACCCGCCGTTCCTCTATCTGGGCTATGTCGGCCTTTCGATGGCGTTCAGCTTTGCCGTCGCCGCCCTGATCGAGGGTCGTGTCGACGCGGCCTGGGCGCGGTGGGTCCGTCCCTGGACACTGGCGGCGTGGGTGTTTCTGACAATCGGCATCGCGCTTGGGTCCTGGTGGGCGTATTACGAACTGGGCTGGGGCGGCTTCTGGTTCTGGGACCCGGTCGAGAATGCAAGCTTCATGCCCTGGCTGCTGGCCGCAGCGCTGCTGCACTCCGCGATCGTCGTCGAAAAGCGCGAGGCGCTGAAAAGCTGGACCATCCTGCTGGCGATCATGGCGTTCGGTTTCTCTCTGATCGGGACGTTCATCGTCCGGTCGGGGGTCATCACCTCGGTCCACAGCTTTGCCAATGATCCTGAACGCGGGGTGTTCATCCTGGCGATCCTGGCGGTCTTCATAGGGGGTGCGCTGACCCTGTTCGCGGTCCGCGCGTCGGAAATGACCGCCAAGGGCGTCTTTGCGCCACTGTCGCGCGAAGGTGCGCTGGTCCTGAACAACGTGCTGCTGGCGGTGTCGGCCTTCGTGGTGTTCATCGGAACGATCTGGCCCCTGGTGGCCGAGATGGTCTGGGGACGGGTGCTGTCCGTCGGCCCGCCCTTCTTCAACCAGGCCTTCACGCCCTTCATGATCGTGCTGGCGATCGCGCTGCCCATCGGGTCGCTGATGCCGTGGAAACGTGCGACGATGGCGCGCAGCCTGCGCCCGTTGCGCGGGCCGCTGATCCTGTCGGCGGCGATCATGATGCTGGTCTTTGCGGTATCGACCGGTCATTCGGCACTGGCCGTGATCGGGGCGGGGCTGGGGTCCTGGCTGATCTTCGGCGCGCTGGCCGACCTGTGGCTGCGGACCGGCAATTCGGGCGCAGCCCGCCTGCTGCGTCTGCCGCGCGCCGATTGGGGCAAGGCCGTCGCGCATTCAGGGCTGGGCGTCACGTTCGTTGCCGTGTCCCTGATCCTGGCTTGGCAGGTCGAGGATGTGCGCGTGGCGCAGGTCGACGAACCGTTCGCGGTGGGCAACTATGACCTTGTCTTGCGCGAGGTGCGGCGCGCCGATGGCCCCAACTATCTGGCTCAGCAGGCCGTGATCGAGGCCAGCCGCGATGGCACCCCCGTCGCGACCCTGTCGCCCGAAAAGCGCGTCTATCCCGTTCAGGGCATGCCCACGACCGAAGCCGCGATCGATTACGGTTTCTGGCGCGATCTGTATGTCGTTCTGGGCGACGAACAGCCCGGCGGCGGATGGGCCGTGCGGACCTACATCAAGCCTTTTGCCAACTGGATCTGGGCCGGCTGCATCATGATGGCGCTTGGCGGGCTGATCAGCCTGACCGACCGGCGCTATCGCGTGGCGGCAGGTGCGGCGCGCGCGACCCGTCCTGGCGCGGTGCCTGCGGAATGAGGGTGCGTGCCGCCGCCCTGGCGCTGATGCTGGGCGCGTGCCCGGCCTTGGCCGTCCAGCCCGATGAAGTCTTGCCTGATGCCGCCATGGAATCCCGCGCGCGGGAAATTTCGCAACAGCTGCGCTGCCCCGTCTGCCAGGGAGAGAACATCGACGAATCGAACGCGCCGATCAGCCGCGACCTGCGCCTTTACGTGCGCGAGCGGCTGTTGGAGGGGGACAGCAACGATCAGGTGATCGACGCCGTCGCTGACCGGTTCGGGGAATTCGTGCTGTTCGATCCCCGGGCGACGGGGGCGAACGTGATCCTGTGGCTGGCTGCGCCGCTGATGGCACTGGTGGCGGCGCTGACGGCCGCGGGCTTTCTGCGCGCCCGCAACCGCCCCACGCCCGAGGTCGAGGCCTTGGACCCTGACGAACGTCGGCGCCTGGCCGAGATCATGCGCGATCCCTGACGCGGGGTCGCGCTTTCACCGCCCATGATTTCCTGCATGATCCCCCCAAACGGGAGGATGACATGAGCTTCGAGACCATCCAGTTCGCGACAGCCGACGGCGTCGCCACGCTGACCTTGAACCGCCCCGCGGTGATGAACGCCCTGAACGCCCGCATGCGGGCAGAGATCACGCAGGCACTGACGACGCTGACGCCGGACGTGCGCGCCGTGGTGCTGACGGGGGCGGGCCGGGGGTTCTGTTCCGGTCAGGACCTGACCGATGCGGGCGCGGCGGCCGATCTGGAACGCACCCTGCGCGACGAATACGAACCGATGCTGGCGGCCATCACCACCTGTCCGGTGCCCGTGATCGCCGCCGTGAACGGGGTTGCCGCCGGGGCGGGTGCGAACCTCGCGCTGGCCGCGGATGTGGTGATCGCCACGGAAAGCGCCAGCTTCATCCAGGCGTTCACGCGGATCGGGCTGATTCCGGATGCGGGCGGCACCTGGATCATCCCGCGGGCGGTGGGAACGGCACGCGCGATGGGCATGATGCTGTTCGCCGAACCCGTGTCCGCCCGTCAGGCGGCGGATTGGGGGATGATCTGGCAGGCGTTGCCCGACGCCGAATTCGCCGCAGGCGTCGCCGCCCGCGCACAGGCGCTGGCCAAGGGCCGACCGGCGCGTTCCGTGCCATCAGGCAATCGCTGGCGGCATCCTTCGGGAACGACATGCAGGAACAGCTGGCGCTGGAGGCGCAGCTGCAGGGCCAGGCCGGACGCAGCGCCGATTTCGCCGAAGGGGTGGCGGCGTTTCTGGAAAAGCGGCCTGCGGTCTTTACCGGACGCTAGGCGATCTGGCGAAAGACCGGCGCGGGGCCGCGATTGTCAAAGAACGGGACCGTGTCGGGCGCAGCCAGCGGTCGGTCGTGCGGCAGGTCCCGGATCAGCGCGATTAGTTCGGCCAGCACCACTTCGGTGATGAAGGGCAGGTCCAGCGCACCCGCCTGATCCAGCGGCACCCAGTGCAGATGGGACAACTCGTCGCAGGCAGCACCAAAGTCGTCCGGATCGCCCGCGATGTCGGCGGCATCCGCGACAAAGAAATGCGCGTCGAACCGGCGCGGTCGCCCCGGCGGCGTGATCGCGCGGAACAGATAGATCAGCGGGGCCGCGTCGGGGGTCAGACCCGCCTTGGCATGGCTCGGCCAGTCGCAAGGCGGCCCGTCCGGACGCCCGATCAACAGGCCCGTTTCCTCGGCCAGTTCACGCAGGGCGGCGGCGGCGATGGCATCGGGGGACAGGCCGTCCTCCTGCACCAAGCGGGCGCGGCATGCGGGCCCAAGCGGTCGGGCAAGGGCCACCTGCACATCCTCGGGATCGACGGCGCCGCCGGGAAAGACGAACTTAGACGGCATGAATGCCGCACCGGCGCCACGCATGCCCATCAGGACTGACGCCCCGGCCGCATCGCGGCGCACGACCAGCACCGTCGCGGCGTCGCGGATGGCGACGGTCATGCCCTGCCGAACCCGTGCATGCGCCGCGCCCATTGCAGACCGACCATCGCGCCCTTGATCACCGGCAGCATCGCCAGCGACAGCACGATGGCCCCGATCCCAAAGGACAGGATCATCGTCATGGCACTGGGCCGCCACGCGATGAAAGACGCCAGCAGCAGCGGCGCGCCCAGATGCGACACGATCAGGATGGTCAGATAGGCTGGGCCGTCATCGGCCCGCTGGTGGTGCAGATCCTCGTGGCAGGCCGGACACGCATCCGCCACCTTGAGATAGCTGGTGAACAACCGTCCCTCTCCGCAGGCCGGGCAGCGGCCCCGCGCGCCGCGCAGCATCGCCTGGCCCGTCGGGCGTTCCTGGGTCAGCGAAGGGGTGATCTTGGCGGCATCTGTCATGACGAGGTCCTTTGCGGCGCTGAACCAAATCTAGGCGCCACCGCGGCACATTGAAAGTCCCCCTATGCCGCACGTTCCGCACGCGAACAGACGACCTGATTGCGCCCGGCCGCTTTGGCCGCCAGCAGCGCCCGGTCCGCGCGTTCCAGCGCGACGCGCGCCAGTTGATCGGGCCAGATGTCGTCGGCCGGCGCGACCATCGCCACCCCGACCGAGGCCGTCACCCGGATCATCCCACCCCCGACAGGCCCGGCAGGCGGACCGGCCGCGCCTGGACGGCCAGGCGCAGCGCCTCGGCGATGCGGGCCGCGCGGACGGGGGGACAGTTGCCCTGCACGGCCAGGAACTCCTCTCCGCCCATGCGGGCGGTCATGCCCTCGGCGCCGATGGTATCGCGCAGGCGCTGCGCGACCTCGGCCAGGACCGCGTCGCCCGCGGTGTGGCCGTGGCAGTCGTTGACCGCCTTGAAATGGTCCAGATCGATGGCAAAGACGGCGAACCCCTGATGCGCCAGCATCGCGTCCCGTGCGATATCGGCCAGCTTGGGCAGGGCATAGCGGCGGTTATACAGCCCGGTCAGCGGATCGGTCATTGCCCACAGCATGTGGCGCTGAACCTCGGCCCGGCGCTGGTCGCTTTTGGATTTGCGCGACAGAAGCATCTGCAGCGACATCGCCGCCGCCTCTGCCGTCGCGGCGCTGCACAGCGCGTCCGGCATGACGTCGCCCGCGCCCAGGTCCAGCGCGATGGCTGACAGTTCCGCCCGGTCCGGGCCGATGGCGATCACGAAGCCCGCATCCCGCGACCCCTGCCGGGACCGCAGTTCGGACAGCAGGCGCAGCCCGTCGCCACGTTCGCGGATATCGGCAGAAATCAGGTACAGATCCGCCGTCCGCCCCGCCGACGCCGCGCCAAGCGCCTCGTCGGAATCGCGGATCTCGAACCGGCAGGCCATCCGTTCGGACAGCATCTGGCGCCAGCGCCGGGCGCGGGTCGTGCTGTCGGCAATCAGCACGATCAGCGGGCGGTCGGCATGGGCGAACCCCACTGGTGCCTCTGCCATGCCCATCCGGCTGTCCTGCGGCGCATCGGATTGGCGCAGGATGTTGCGGATGCGGGCCATCAGCATCTGGTCGTCGACATCGGGTTCCAGCGTGGCGGTGGCGCCGGCCTGCAGCGCGGCCAGCCGCTGGTCGGACCGGACCAGCATCAGCACCGGAATGTCGGCCAACCGCGGATCGCGGGACAGCCGTCCGCAGATGTCGATGGCCGCACCATCGGGGAAACTGCCCAGGATGATCAGGTCGGGCAGGGCCACGTCCAGTTCCTGCATCAGCTGCGCGGCCGATGCGACCGCGGCCACGTCATAGCGCACGGCGGCAAGCCGGACCTTCAACGTGATCCGCGCCGTCGCTATGCCATCTGCAACCATGATACGTGCCGTCATCGATCTATCCAGAAATCCGACATCTTCATTTCAATCTCGTCTAAAATGCTTAACAAAGAGTTTCCTTTGCAGGCGACCTCACGAAATTGCGATACGGATGGATGACATGGCTTATTCGGCCGAACAGGCTGCCGATCTGGCGACACAGACGTTGATCCTGCTGGCGGATCGGCCGCAGGATCTGGCCCAGTTCATGGATGCCGCCGGTCTGCAGCCCGCGGATGTGCGCAACTTTGCCAGCCGGCCGGACGTCGCGCTGTTCCTGCTGGATTTTCTGGTCGAGAATGACGACCGCCTGTGCAGCTTTGCCGACAGTCTGGGCGTCCGTCCGGGCGACATCATGACGGCCCGCACGGCACTGTCGGGGCCGGGCAGCTATGGCTGGGACGCCGACTAGCGCTTTTCCGGTGGCGCTTTCCGATTTGTTTACGCCCTGCCGCTAGTCTCGGTTCGAATCGAGGTGGGCATGAAAAGTCTGATCAATCGCGCGATCGAAGAATTCCTCCGCGCCACGTATGGAGAAGACCTGGTCCAGTCGGTCGCCGACGAGGAGGCGGTGGCCGTGGGGCGGCTGGCGCCGCTTGGCGCGGGTTTCGGGACGGCGGCGCTGGAACGCGCCGCGTTCCGCCTGACCAAGCCCCTGCCCGAAATGTTCGAGGATCTGGGCGGTTGGATGACGCGCATCGAACCGGTGCGGCGGCTTTTGAGGTTCTCGGGCCGCGATTTCAAGGATTTCCTGCTGCGCCTGGAGGAGTTGCCGGGTCGCGCGCATCTGGTCCTGCCCGAGCTGGAGGTCCCGCGCCTGCAGGTCGAGGCCGAGGATCAGTCGGTCTGGCTGGTCATGCTGGAACCCGACCAGGTGTGGCAGCATCTGCTGGTCGGGTTGATCCGCGGCATGGCCGACGATTACGGCGCTTTGTGCCTGATCTCGGTCGAGGGATTGTCGATCCGCATCGACATCTGGGACGAACAATTCTTCGAAGGACGGATCTTCAGCTTGCAGGGCGCACAAATGACCGGCGCGGTGTCGTCGTGACCGGATTGTCCCTTTCGGCGCAGGCGCTTGGCCAATTGCTGCCCATGCATCTGTGGCTGTCCGCGACCGGGCAGGTGCTGTCCGTCGGCCCCACCCTGGCCAAGCTGATCCCGGACCTGTCCGACGGCCTGACCGACCGGCTGGTCAGCGGACGCGCGGGGCAGGGGCCATGCCCGCTGCAGGCGATCCGTACCGCGGTCGAGCACCGCCGCCGCCTGTTCCTGCGCGTGGTCCAGTCCCGCGACCTGGTCCTGCGCGGTCACGGCGTGCAGGTCGATGACGGAACGCTGCTGGTCAACCTCGGCTTCGGGATCGGCCTTCATCGCGCGATAAGGGCCGCGTCGCTGACCGACGATGATTTCGCGCCGTCCGAACTGGCGATGGAGCTGCTGTTCCTCCATGAGGCCAATCGCGGTGTTCTGACAGAGCTGTCCCGCTTCAACACACAGCTGGCGCAGTCACGGGAGCTGGCCCTGCTGCAGGCGCAAACCGATCCGCTGACCGGGCTGCAGAACCGCCGCGGACTGGAAATCGCGCTGTCGCTGTCCCTGCGCACGACCGATTTCGCGGACGAGGTCGCCCACCCCTTTGCGATCGCGCATCTGGACCTGGACCATTTCAAGCAGGTTAACGACCAGTTGGGCCACCAAGCGGGCGACGACCTGCTGCGCGCGGTTGGCGCTGTTCTACGCGGCCATATCCGCAAGGCCGACACGGCCGCGCGGATCGGCGGCGACGAATTCGTGCTGATCCTACGGGGAATGACCTCGCGCGCGGCCCTGCAACAGCTTGCGGACCGCATCATCGCGGCGATACGCGCCCTGTCGCCGCCAGAACTGACCGACCTGCAGGTTTCGGCAAGCCTGGGCATCCTCGTCTGGCATCCCGGTGGACCGGACCAGCCGGAACAGGTGCTGGCGATGGCGGACAAGGCGCTTTACGTCTCCAAGGGGGCGGGGCGCGGGCGCGCGACCATCCTCTAGCGGTATGGAACCACAACCGCTGACACTCAGGGACATCAAAACCGGCCTGCGATCGTCACGCGCGCAATCGCGCAATTATTTTTGCGCTAACGTGGTTTGTGTCGCCCCGCCGACAGTGTCGATTTGAGCGGTCGAATATGACCAAGCTGCGGATCGAGGGTGTGGTACCTCGTGGATTGTGATCAGTGATAGCACACTTGATCCGCTACCGATGGGCGCATGCGCCATCGCCACCCTGACGAAATGTCTGTTCCTGCGCGACGAGGTCGATATACTTGGCCCTGCATCGGCATTCGGGCAGGGGACATGCAGGCTTTTACCCCACGGACGGCTTCGGCAAAGGGCAGGACGTCTGTCCCGGTCCCCGATCTTCTGTCGATCCTGATCCGCCTGAAACCCGCCCTGATTGCCGATCTGGACACGTCGCGCCTGGCCGCGCTGCTGGCCGAAGCGAACCTCGTTCATATTCGCCGACCCAAGGACATCCTTCGCCAGGGAGAGCCCGCCGACTGGATATACCTGATCATCAAGGGGCGGATCGAGGTCAATTACCTGGACATCAACGGCAACCGCGTCATGGCGCATCTTGCCGCCCCCGGCGAAGTGCTGGGAGAGGTCGAGCAGTTTTCCGGCCGGACCTGTGCCGCCAGCTGCACCACGTTGCCAGATACGACGGTAATGCTGCTGGATGCCGCGATGATCCTGCGTCACGTTCCCGCCGACCTGCTGATGCGCAATTTCGCCAAGATCTTTCACGATCGGCTGACGCGGGACAACCGCCAGCATTCCGTCGCCATGTTCTATGCGGCCGAAGATCGCATCCGCATCAACCTGCTGACCATGACCAGCGTCGAAACCCCGCAGATCCAGCTGAGCCAGACCGATCTGGCGGCCATCGCCGGATGTTCGCGCCAGACCGTCAACAAGACCCTGTCGCAACTGCGCGCCGAAGGCATCGTCGAGATGGGCCGCGGAGAGATCCGCATCCTGGACCGCGCCCGGCTGAAGACCGCGCGCCCCGGCGGCGACCACGTGCTGCCCGATGAAGGGTTCGCCCGCAGCCCGGAACCCGCCCTGCCGATTGCGGTCATGCCGAAAGCGTGACCGCCGCGCGGCCGCAAGGGGCTGAGAATACGGACGTTCTGCGGTTATCTGGGGCCAGTCCCTCAGCGCCACCCGGAGACCGCATGGCCCACGACCCCAACCCAGCCCCCGTCCAAGACCGCAGCCTCGATCGCGCCGGCGACCGCTATGCCCGAGAGCTGGAGCGGCACCTGGACTGGCTGGACAGCTTCACCTCGACCGCGCTTGGGGTGCTGTCGGCGGCATCGGGCATCTATACCTATCTGGGCGTGCGGACGCTGCTGGATGATCCGGGCTTGTGGACGACCTTTGCGGCGCTGGCCTATTCCATCGCCGTGTCGGTGGGCATCTTCGTCTTCTGGTCCTACATGCTGCGGCTGTTGCCGGCGGTCCGGTCGGCGGCGTCGCGGGTGGGCCTGCTGCTGACGATGGCGCTTGGTTCGGTGGCGATCGTCGCGATGTCGTCCTGGCTGAACGCGGCGGCGCTGGCAGGGACGGCGGCGGTGGAAACCCACATGGCCGCGACCGTGCAGACCTATCAGACCTCGCTGGAACGCGCGCATGCCAATGCGGTGGCGGGGCAGGCGCTGTCGCGCGACGTGGCGCGCGTGCGGCAAGCTTGCGACCTGTCGGAGCAGGAGGCCGGGGGCACCCTGTCGGGCTTTTCGGGCCGCGGCGCGGTCTTTCGCGTCCTGACGCAGAAGGGCGCCGAACTGCAGGCGCTGGAGGATCAGCTGCTGGCCGCAGAGGCTCCCATCGAAGAGACCTTTGCCCAAGGCAACACCATTCTGTCGCGCATGCGCGGCACCTCGGTCGAGCCGGGACCGCTGGAGGACAGGACTGTCCGCTTTTCCGAAGACGCGGTCCAGCTGGCCGGTTTGATCACACAGCTGCGCCAACTGAACCCCGCGCCGCTGGTCGGGCGCGCCGCGCAGGACCTTGCCGATGCGGTCGTGCTGCCCGAACTGGACGGCACCACCGAGGCCACGCGCGCGGGCCAGTCAAGCACCATCACCTCGGTCCTGTCGCTGGTCGAACAGCGCGCCACCACCTTGGGCCAGGCCGCGACCGAGGTGATGGCGCTGCCACAGGTCGACGATGCGCTGTACACGCCCATGTCGGCGGCGGATGCGGTCATCGCCTATGCCGGCAATTTTGTCCCGGCATGGGCGGGCGCCATCGCCATCGACCTGCTGCCTGCGGTGCTGGTCTTCATCATCATGGTCGTGCAGGCCGCGATCCGGTCCGGCCGCGGAGAGGGTCACAGCGACGAGCGCATGACCGTCGGAGAGCTGCGCGCCGCCTTGGCCGCGTCCGATCTGCTGCGCCAGATCGACGCGACCCCGCCACCTGCGCCCGATCCCGCGCGGCGCGAGGTCTAGGCGATGGGGATGTTCTCGTCCCCGCACAAGGTGGTGCGGGCGGTGCTGGTGTCCCAGGTTCTGATGGCGGGGGCCATCGTCGGGTTGGACCTGATGCGCGCGCCGGGAACGGCGGCGCCGGGGCTTTACGCCCCACCCGCACAGGGGCCAAGCGTGCGCCCCTATCGCCCCGACCTGCGGCCGTCGGACCCGTCGCAACCGGGTGGCCCCGCCATGCGCGCCATGCCCGAGGCCCTGGAGTTCGATCAGGCCGACGATGCCATCACCGTCACGGGCCAGATCGCACCGGGCGACGCCGACCGCTTTGCCGCGTGGCTGGACCGGACGCGTCCCACGGCGACGCAGGTCACGCTGGACAGTTCGGGCGGGTCGGTGTCGGACGCCTTGGCCATCGGCCGGACGATCCGGGCCGCAGGGTATGGCACCACCGTTCCGGATGGCGCGGTCTGCCTGTCGGCCTGCCCCTATATCCTTGCGGGCGGTACGGCACGGCAGGTCGCCGCCGGAGGCGTGGTCGGCGTCCACCAGCACTATTTTGGCCAGAACACGATCCTGCCGGCCTTCATGGCGGTCAGCGACATGCAGCGCGCGCAGGCGGGGGTGATGGACTATCTGGTGCAGATGGGGGTCGATCTGCGGCTGATGACCTATGCCCTGCGCACCCCGCCGGCCGAGATCAACGTGCTGGAGCCGGATCTGATGGCGGAACTGGGCCTGACCACGCCTGTCGAAGGCTAGAAGATCGATCAGTGGTGGTGCGGGTAGAGGGACTTGAACCCCCACGCCTTGCGGCGCCAGAACCTAAATCTGGTGCGTCTGCCAATTTCGCCATACCCGCGCTGCCCGCGATCTAGCAAATGGTCGCGCGCAGTGCGAGGGGAAAAATCACCCGCGCCACCCTGCGATGACCGGGACAAGCCCGTCGATCAGGTCGTCCGCGATCAGCCCCGGCCCGTGCTGCCGCGCGACCGCCCCGTGCAGGCGCACCCCCAGGCAGGCCGCATCGAACGCAGGCAGGCCGCGGGCCAGCAACCCGGTGATGCTGCCCGCCAGAACGTCCCCCGATCCCGCTGTTGCAAGCCAGGGAATATGCAGGTCCGAATGGATCGCGACGCGCCCCTGCGGATCGGCGATGACCGTGTCGGGACCTTCAGCACGACGACCGCACCGATGCGCAGGGCGGCTTCGCGCAGGATCGTGGGCTTGGGGCGGGCGGGCGTGTCGGTGGACAGCTGTGCGGCAAGGTCGGGAAACAGGCGGGCGAACTCTCCGCCATGCGGGGTCAGGACGCAGTCGGGGGGCAGGGGTCCGGGGTCCCCGGCCAATGCGGTCAGCGCATCTGCATCCAGCACCATCGGGCGTCCCGCAGCCCGCGCCGCTGGCAGCAGCGCCGCCGCCCGCGTGACGCCACAGCCCGGCCCAAGGCACAGCGCCATGCCGCGGCGGTCGGACAATATCTGCGCCAGCGCATTGGCATCATCGACCGCGCGCCGCATCAGCGCATCGGGGGGAACCGCATGTTCGGCCATCGCGGCGGCCGGGGGCGCCAGCGTCACCAGCCCCGCGCCGACCCGCAACGCCGCCCGCG
>NZ_BBPH01000030.1 GCF_000787695.1 Paracoccus sp. PAMC 22219
TTCGTTGATCCGCGTTGCAGCTTTAGATCTGCGGCATGTCACTGCATTTGCCTACCGAGGAAAGCAGTATGACCTTTTGGTCCGACAAAAGGTCAAAATGACGTTTTTTCTTGACACTCACGGGCTGCCATCGGGATTGGCGGTTACTGTTATCACCATACCTTTTTGGAAAGCAGCCTCATGGCCGTAAGACTGCATCGACGCGAAGGGCGGGAAGCGGCCTGACGGCGATGCGGCGAACCAAAGGCTCGAGCACGCCGAAGCGGTCATTCAGCCACAGCGCAGCACGGTTGGCGCCTGGTCCGACACAAAGGGCGGTAAGCAGCCTGTCGGTGGTGCAACAAAACATCTGCAGCACTTCATCGAAGCGGCCACTCACCACCCCGACAGCGCCCGTAATGGGGACCGCCGCAAAGGGTCAAGATCGACTGATGGCGGCGCGGCGGGGTAGTCGCAGAATTTATCTTGGCATGCTTCAAGCTCTCGTGCCGAGATCGTCGTGCTGGATCTATTCGCCACCATTGCTATGCACTACGCGATGTCGCCGCGCCATTAAGGCCAGCTCTCGACGGCGGCTTGTCGTGGTGAGTCGACGGCCTTTAAGCGGAGCATGAGTCGCTAATCTCAGACAATAGAGGCGCCGCTAAGGCGGATTGACGTTCAGTCCCGGGCGGACGGGTGCTAGGGGTGGGGAAATGCCGCAGTGGGCATAGATGGAAGGATCAATGATGAAAGCGATCAAACTCGAGCGTCCTGGCGGGCTGGATCGGCTGCGGATTGTCGATCTTGGCGATCCGGGCCAGCCCGGCCCGGGGCAGATCCGTGTGCGGATCCATGCGTCCTCATTGAATTTTCATGATTATGGCGTCGTCTCGGGGCGTATGCCGACGCAGGATGGCCGTGTGCCGATGTCCGATGGGGCTGGCATTGTCGAGGCGATCGGCAAAGGTGTGGACGAGTTTCGAACAGGCGATCATGTCGTCTCGTGCTTTTTCCCGCAATGGTCCGACGGACCGCCCCCTGTCGCCGATTTTGCGGGAACGCCAGGCGATGGCATTGACGGCTTTGCCTGCGAGGTTGCCGTCCGCGCGGCAGGGGCGTTCACGAAGGCCCCGGCAGGCTACAGCCATGCCGAGGCCGCGACGCTGACGACGGCTGGTCTGACCGCGTGGCGTGCGCTTATCGTCAATGGTGGGCTGAAGGCAGGCGATACGGTCCTGACCCTTGGGACCGGGGGCGTGTCGATTTTTGCGGCGCAGCTGGCGGTCGCGATGGGCGCAGAGGTGATCGCGACCTCGTCCTCAGACGAGAAGCTGGCACGGCTGCGTGACATGGGTGTCGCGCATACGATCAATTACCGGACCGACACCGAGTGGGGCGCAAGCGTGCAGGCCCTGACCCAGGGCCGCGGCGTCGATCATGTCATCGAGGTCGGCGGGCCCGGCACCCTACCCCAGTCGATCAAGGCATGCCGGATCGGCGGGCACATCTCGTTGATCGGTGTTCTGACGGGCGCATCGGGCGAGGTGCCGACAGCGGCGATGATGTCCCGGCAGCAACGCTTGCAGGGACTGATCGTCGGCAGCCGCGCTATGCAGATGGATTTCATTCGCGCCCTCGAAAGCACGGGTATTCGCCCGGTGATCGATTGCAGCTTTCCGCTAGACCAAATTGCCGAGGCGTTCCGGCACGAGGAATCCGGCGCCCATTTCGGCAAGATCGTCTTGACAATGTAGAGGTCCGACAGCCGCCGGTTGCCAGCAGACTGGCGGATTCAACGGGCCATCGCAGCCCGCGTCCTGCGCAGGCTGCGAGCTGGGAATCCGGTCCCAAGGCAGGATCCGGTGTCGGACGGAAAATGGGCAGGATCTATCCCGGCCCCGATCCTCGCAGCGCCAGCATTTCAAGGACGTCCGCCGGCGTCGCAATATCAAGCGAGAACTCTGAAAGGACACGCCTGATCTTGTGGACCTGTTCAGCGCAGGTCCGCGCCAGCTTTCCCCGACCGAGGATAAGCTGTCCTCTAGCCCCACAGGCACATTGCTGCCCATGATCGTGCCTATGGTCAGCAGCGACATTTGGTGATGCTGCGTCCTGCACGAATGGCCGATCTGACGACGCTGCGCTGCAGTGTTGCGATTGCCAAAGAAAGTCAGCTTTGGGCCGTAATCTTCTGCAGCGACTGCATTCGTTGCAGACAGCGCGAAGGGCGGCTCTGGGCTCTGCGCATCGATGCTCCCGCACCATCCCAAGGTCAGCTTTCTATGCCAAAGGCACGAATGGCCTGACTAGTTCTGATCAGGCACCTTGGTTGACCTAAATTTCGGCCAATAACATCTTTCAGCCACCGGACGTTGAGGACTTATCCACAATTTTCGGGGGTAATATCGGGGATAAAGCGATAATGATGGTTCCTACAATGCCTTCCATCTCATTCTTGAAGCAGCATTCCACACTGCTGAGCCAGATGAGGCCAAACAAGTCTTGATCCTCCTATGTCATTGTGTATCTCATATGAGATACACAGGAGACTTGAATGCCCACCCATACCTCAATGCTGCATGTCCGAGTGGACGATCATCTCAAGGCAGAGGCCAGTAGCGCACTGGCAGGTGTAGGCCTGACCCTATCAGACGCAGTCCGTATCCTGCTGACCCGTGTGGCGGCTGAAGGGGGTCTGCCGGCCGGTCTGACTGCAAATCCTGAAAGCTATGATAGCTGGTTTCGTGCGAAGGTGCAGGAAGCGCTGACAGACACCCGGCCTGGCGTTCCACATGACCAGGTCATGTGTGACGCCCGGGCATTGATCGACGGCAAACGGGGTGCCTGAACTCGAATGGAACACCTTCGCGGTCGCCGACCTCATGGCAATTGTCGACTATATCTCGGATGACAATCCTGATGCTGCTCTTGCTCTGATGGAGGAAATTCAGGGGAAGGTTGCGCAACTTCCAATGCATCCCAAGCGGTGCCGGTCAGGACGCGTTCAGGGAACACGTGAGTTGGTCGTTCGCCCGAACTACATTGTCATCTATGCTGAGACGCCGTCTGTCGTGACGATCCTACGCGTGCTTCATGCCGCGCAGATGTGGCCCTGACAAGCGATCGGTCGAAAGACAAGGGCGGGCGCTGGCTCAGCGGCAGCGCCCCGGGCAGATCCATCCTGTTCCGGTCACGGCAACGCGATCACCTTGTCGTAGATTTTTTGCAACATGCGGCTAACTCGATAGTCATGAAGAACTATCTGCGGGCTCTCCTTCTTGTCGCCTTCACCGTCTTTGCGGTTGGATCGATGATGCCCGCGCCGGCGACTGCCGCGTCAGCGCCCGATGACGGCATGATGGCAATGGCACATTTCGGCATGTCCGAATGCCTGGATTGCAGCGACAGGGGTGAAATTGGAACGGCGGGCTGCAATCTGATCTGTGCGGCGGGGGGCTTCGTCCCGGTTCCTGAATTTCAGACCTCTGATCTCAGACACGCTCGGCGCCTCTCGAAGCGGCAGGTTGCCGATGTCATGTTCAGTGACCTGAATTGGCTGCCGTTACGAAGCCCCCCACGCCCCTTCATCTGATTTGACTGCCGCTGTGGCAGGCGACGCGTGCGCACAAGGTTTTGCCCCCTTGAGCTCGCTCGCTGCCAGGACTGCTGAATCCCTTTAGGTCCGCAGTCCCGTTTCAAATCCAGATAGTCAGGTGTCCTATGCAGCAGAGTTTGCATGCAGCTCTACGCACTGAGTTTTTCCTTGAGATTTCTGCCGTCAATGCGGCTTGCGAAGAATGGCTTGACCACCCTCTTCTGAGGGAAACGGCATGACAATGATGAATAGCCCCATGACGGGCATGATGATGCTGAGCTGCGGACTCTTTGCGCTTCTCGCCCTGGCCCTCCTGGTCCTGGGCATCGCTGCCCTTCTCAAGTACCTGCGGGGACCGGCATGAAATTGCGGGTCTTGATGCTCGCTGGCCTGTCATTTGCCGGTGTGGCGGCCGTGGCGGCTTTCGCGCAAGCCAATCGGTCCGAAAGGGCGGAAGCTGCTTTTCTGGGCGTTCCAGTAACCGCCCAAGAAATAGAACAAGGAAAAGAACTATACGCGCAAAATTGCGCGTCATGCCACGGCCCGGATCTGGAAGGACAGCCCGACTGGAAACGTACGCTGGAGAACGGGCGGATGCCGGCACCGCCCCACGACGAAACAGGGCATACATGGCACCACTCCGACAGTCAGCTGTTCGCGCTGACAAAGCTGGGGGTCAGTGGTGTCGTGCCTGGCTATGAAAGCGACATGCCGGCCTTCGAGGGCATTCTGACGGATGCGGAAATCCGCGCCACCCTGGCCTACATCAAAAGCACATGGCCCAAGCGTCAATACGAGTATCAGGCCGAGGTCTCCGACCGTGAGGGACCGGAAGAATGATCGCAGCAAAATCCACAAGCCAGTCGGCGGCTCCTGGGCGCCTTTTCTGGGGGGATCGCCGTTGAACCTTATCACGCGTCGCTTCGTGTTGTGTGCCGCCGCCGCCGCAACCGCGCTGCCTGCATTTGGGCAGCTGCCTCTCGTTTCCACCGCCATTCATGTCGTGGAGGGCAGGGGGTGCGAATGCTGTAGGCAATGGACAAAGCACCTTCAGAATGCCGGCTTTCAGGTCACGAGGGAGGAGCGTTTCGGCACGCTTCTCATGCAGCACAAGATCGACCTCGGCGTGCCCATCGACCTCACGTCTTGCCACACCGGCTTGGCCGAGGGCTATTTTGTGGAAGGACATGTTCCAGCCACCGATATCCGCAAACTGCTTCAAGAGCGCCCTGACGCCCTTGGCCTGGCCGTTCCGGGCATGCCCTATGGCAGCCCCGGAATGGGCCCGGAAAGCCACCGTGAGGCTTATGATGTCCTGCTCGTGCTCAAGGATGGAAGCCACACAACATTCAACCGATACGCCGCTGCGCCGGCCTAAAGCATGATCTCCAAGGAGCTCTCTCTATGATGACCTTTAATCGTCGACATGCGTCGCTGGCTATGCTCGCATCCCTTGCTGCATGCGGATCGTCAGGGCCCAGCTCGGCCCCTGCACCGCAATTCAAGCGATACTCCGGCCCGCCGGTAACACAGGTGGCTGTCTACAAGGGCCAACGCCGGATGCACCTGCTGAACGGCCAGACAGTCTTGCGATCCTATGATTTTGGGCTGGGCAACCAGCCGGTCGGTCCCAAGCAGTTCGAAGGCGACGGAAAGACGCCCGAGGGGCTGTATTTCATCGACCGCTTCAACCCGCGCAGCAGGTATCACCTGTCTGTCGGCATTTCCTACCCCAACGAACAGGACAAGGCTTACGCCGCACAGTTTGGTCGTAGTGCAGGGAGCGACATCATGTTCCACGGGCGGGGTCCGGAAGGAAACGCACTCGCACCACGAAATCGCGATTGGACTGCGGGCTGTCTAGCATTGACGGATCAAGAGATCGAAGACGTCTACGCAATGCTGCAGCCGGGTGTCCCGGTGATGCTCTATGCATAGGGCTCTGAATGATCACGTTCGAGCAACGGCAACAGATGGCCGAGGTGGTAACATTCCTGCGCAAGGCGCTGGAAATTCATTGATGTCTAACTTTGACCCTATTAGACAACACCTATGATCCACGTCCTGCGCCAGCTTGCTATGATCTTCATCGTGACCTTGGTCTCGATGGGCGTCACTGCATCCGCTGGAAACGCGTCGATGGATCTAAAATGCGACATGATGTTGACGGCCGCGTCCGCCGATGGGTGGGGCGATCATACAAAGCACCTCACAGGTGACAGTTCAGACCACTCATTCCAGAACACTGTCGTTGTCGAAGACCATGTGCATGACGAAGACACGTCTTCCGAAGGACATGGATCGCACTGCAAGGCCCATGCCTGCCCGGTTACAGCATTTCTGAGTTCCAGCGATGTGGCCGAGGCCTTTTTGATCAGCCAGACGATTGATGCCATCCGCACGGCCCCGCTGGTGGAACTGACCGTCTCCGAAGGACTGCGCCGCCCTCCGCGGGCCTGATCCGAACGTTGCAAGCCGACGCCTGAACAGGCCGCGGCGACCATCCTTCTGATCTAAAAGCGGATTCATCACATGAAACTTCTGTTTGCGGCTGCGATGCCGCTCGTTGCGGCGGCTTGCGCCCCGCTGGCGCCTCTGGATACGTCATCCGGGCTCGTGGCTGTCGCGGATACCGCGTCGCCGGTCTCGACCCTGCAGGCTGGTCCCGCCGTCACCTATCGAAGCCGCAGCGTTCAGGAGCCGGGAAACTGGACCGATCTGAACAATGCCCAAGGCCCGGGTGTCGAATGAAGACGGCATTGGGACTATCGATGGGCGCAATGCTGCTGCTGACGGCATGCGCGGATACGGCGACCATGAGCAAGGCCCGCGGCGAGCGGGCGGGGTTCGAGACCGTTGCCGGGATCTCCCGGCAGGCGACGGGGGCAGAGGCAGCCTGGCTTCAGACCCCGGCTGAACGGCAGGCCCATGCGCAACGCGTGCGCGCCATCGTTCAGGGCAAGACGATCAGTGCCGAACAGGCCGTACAGGTGGCGCTTCTGAACAACCCCGGCCTGCAGGCCAGTTATGCCGACTTGGGCATGTCTGCGGCAGACCTGTGGGAGACGGCCCTCGGACCGGTGCCGAGCGTCGGCATCTCCGTGTCCGGGCTGGTCAGCGGTGATGTCACCCGGTCCGTGGAGGGCACCGTGGCATCGTCTATCCTGGATGCGGTCACGAAAAAATCCCGCACGCGGGCAGCCGATCTGGAATTCCGGCAAGCTCAACTGGCCGCCGCGGGCGAGACCCTGGCGCTGGCCCATGAGACCCGCCGGACCTGGATCGAGGCAGTGGGTGCGTTCGAGGCCGCCGGGCTTGTCGGGCGCGCCCAAGGCGCGGCCGATGCGGCATCCGAATTGGCTACTCAGCTTGGCGAAACAGGCGCGCTGAGCCGTGCCGATCAGGCACGGGAGCACGTGTTCAATGCTGAGCTGGCAGCCGAACGGGCCGAGGCAAGGCTGGAAGCACAGATAGCCAAGGAAAAACTGGTTCGCCTGCTGGGCCTGTGGGGCACAGGGACAGAGTTCTATGTTCCCGACAGCCTGCCGGCACTTCCCGGCAGCGCACCGAACCGGTCCAATATCGAGCGGATGGCACTGGAAAACCGCGTCGATCTGGCTGCGGGCCGCTTGGAGTTGGAGGCTGTGGCCGCGCGCTACAAGCTGAACGGCCAGACCCGGATGCTGTCGGACGCGGAGGTTGCGGCCGGAGCGGAAATCGAGCGGGAAGACGGAGAGAACGAACGCTCGCCTATCGTCGACGTCGCGTTCAGCATTCCGGTTTACGACACCAGCGGCCTGATTTCACGGCGCGGCAAGCTGGAATACCAGCGCTCGGCCAATACGCTGGCGCAATCGGCAATCAATGCCAGGTCCGAGGCACGGTCCGCCTACACGGCGGTCACGGGCAAGCATCAGATCGCCCTGCATTGGCGCGATCAGGTCCTGCCGCTCCGCCGGGAAATCGATGAGCAGGCGCTGCTCAGCTACAACGGCATGCTGACCTCTACCTTCGAGCTTCTGAACGATGCCCGTGAAGGGTTGGACTCGCAGCTAAGCGCTGCCGAGGCGAAGCGCGACTATTGGCTCGCCGAGGCGGATGCCACCGCCGCGATCTGGGGTGGCGCAAGTGACAATGGAGAGGACGAATGATGAATCGCAGACAACTGATGGGTGCGGGCATCGGGGCAGGGGCCGCAGCCTTGACCGTCAACATGGGTCAGGCGCAGACCAGCTTTCGCGATCTGCCCGAAGCCGCCAGTACGGACAGCCCCTATACGCAGGTGCCGCCGCGACCCACGACCGGGTTGGAGTACAACCCGGTCGTCACCCTGAATGGCTGGTCGCTGCCCTATCGGATGAACGGCAACGTCAAGGAGTTCCACCTTGTCGCCGAGCCGGTCGAGCGGATCATGGCGGATGGAATGGTGGCGCGCTTGTGGGGCTATAATGGCCAGTCCACCGGCCCCACGATCGAGGCGATCGAGGGCGAGCGGGTCCGGATCTATGTGACCAACCGGCTCCCCGAGCATACCTCGGTTCACTGGCATGGCATGATTCTGCCTTCCGGGATGGACGGCGTGTCCGGCCTCAGCCATCCCGGCATCCCGTCGGGCAAGACCTTCGTCTACGAGTTCGATCTCGTGAAGTCCGGGACCTTCATGTACCACCCCCATGCCGACGAGATGGTCCAGATGGCCATGGGTATGATGGGGTTGTTCATCGTGCATCCGCGCGACCCAGCTTTCATGCCGGTGGATCGGGACTTCGCCTTCCTCCTGGCAGCCTATGACATCGACCCCGGCACCTATATCCCACGCGTCGCCGAGATGACCAACTTCAATCTCTGGACGTTCAACAGCCGCATCTTCCCGGACATCGATCCCCTGGTGGTCAACCGGGGCGACCGGGTCCGCGTCCGGGTCGGCAACCTGACCATGACCAACCACCCCGTCCACATGCACGGCTATGATTTCGAAGTGACCTGCACCGATGGCGGTTGGGTGCGGCCGGAGGCGCGCTGGCCGGAGGTCAGCATCGACATCCCTGTGGGCGCGATGCGGGCTTACGAGTTCAACGCCGAGCATCTGGGTGACTGGGCGATCCACTGCCACAAGTCGCACCACACCATGAACGCCATGGGGCACGAGTTGCCCACGATCATCGGCGCCGACAAGTCCCGTGTCACCGACATGGTCCGCCGTCACCAACCCGGCTACATGCCGATGGGCACGGCCGGCATGGCGGATATGGGCGAGATGTCCATGGAGATCCCCGAGAACACGATCCCGATGATGACCGGTTGGGGTCCGCATGGTCCGATCGAGATGGGCGGCATGTTCTCTGTCGTGAAGGTGCGCGAAGGCATCGCCCCTGACGACTATTCCGATCCGGGTTGGTTTGAGAACCCTCCCGGTACGCAGGCATGGGAGTGGACGGGCGAGTTGCCCGAGCATGCCAGCAACTACAGCCCCGCGACCATTTTGACGCCGCGCGGCGGCAAGCGGTTGGGCTGATCTGACCCTATCGAGCACCATAAAGGAAAATACAATGAAATCATTGATGCTGGCTACTCTCGTCACTCTCTTCCCGGCCCTCGCACTTGCAGAGGGCACGCATGAGGGAGGTCATGATGAATATGCGATGGGCGCCCCGGCTACCGAAGGGGCCGCGGATATGGAATCTGTCGAAATCTCGATGCGAGAAACCGATGAGGGCACGATGATCTTTGAGCCCTCGGAACTCTCTTTCGCACCAGGTGAAACCGTCCGTCTGGTGATCACCAATAATGGCGAGCTGGAGCATGAATTCGTCATGGACACAGCCAAAACCAATGCCGAGCACAAGGAAGTTATGGCGAAGTTTCCGGAGATGGAACACGACGACCCGAACGCTGTCCGCCTGCAACCTGGTGAGACCGGAGAGATCCTTTGGACATTCGGAAAATCTGGAGAGTTTGAATTCGCTTGCCTGATACCGGGTCATTACGAGTCCGGCATGCACGGCCCCCTGAACGTCACCGAATCCTGAACCGCGAGGACCTGACCATGAAACTTATCCAACTGACTGCCGCTGCGCTGATCCTTTCTGCTGGAGGCGCGTTTGCTGACACACACATCACCAATGGGACCGTCACCAAGGTCGACACCCAGTGGAGCAAGGTGACCGTCGATCATGAGGAGCTGAAGAACCTGGATATGCCGGCCATGAAGATGGTTTTCCAGGTCGCGGAGCCTGAGATGCTCGATGGCCTCAGCGAGGGTGCCGCCATCCGCTTCGCCGCTGACCGTGTGAACGGCAAGCTGACCATTACCGAAATTCTGGAATAAATCAGAAAGCGCTGGAGGTTATAGAATGAGAACGTTGTTCATGTCCGTACTGGCGGCTGCCAGTATCACTGCAAGCGTCGGTTATGCTGAGGAAGGAAGTCATAGCACAAGAGGATCAAATCCAAATGCTGGGGGCGGAATATCAGTTTCCGTGGATAACACGCCGGAGAGACCAGAGCCTTCGTCAAGACTGGCTCGCCCCACAAACACGATACCGGTTCCGGCAGGGCGTATCATGTCGAACAAGGAACTGAGAAGAGCAGGGTTAAAACCCGATGATGTCGTCATGCACGTTTCAGTTTTCTGAGGAACAGGCTTAGCATCGTCATATGTCTCAAATTTACGGAGGACTGAGATGAGTTCTGTTAAGATCCTTATTGCCGCAGCGATTGCTGCGACCAGCCTTACTGCGCCCGTCTTTGCTCAGGACGCTGAATTCCAGATGCCTGAGCAGTGCGCCATGGCTGCACCCGCCAGTGATATGCCCGCGGAAAGCATGGACGGGTCACAGATGGGCGGCGATGCGCAGTCTGACGGCATGGGCGCCATGATGGGTATGGGCGGCGTGGATTTGGCAACCATGCCGGAACATGTTCAGGAAAACATGCGTCGCATGATGGTAACGATGCCAGCCATGCACGACGGCATGATGAACGAGGATGCCGACGTGGCCTTTGCTTGCGGCATGCTTGCCCATCACCAGGGTGCCATCGACATGGCCGAGGTGCTTCTCGAACATGGCGAGGACGATGAGATGCGCACCCTCGCGCAAGAGATCATCGATGCCCAGGTCGGTGAGATGGAGCAGATGACCACGTGGCTTGCTGAAAACGCCAACTGAGCCTGCCTTGAACCGCGCGGCATGACGCCGCGCGGTTCTCAACCGGAAGACACTCATAAAGAACACTGGCGGCCCTTGACCTTCCCATGATGGGAAGCCCCATATCTGTTCCGCACAACGAACGGAGCCCAGCCCATGAACATCGGAGACGCCTCTGCCCTCTCGGGTGTATCGGCCAAGATGATCCGCTACTACGAGCAGACCGGGTTGATCCCCCTAGCTGCGCGCACAGCCTCGGGGTATCGAAACTACGCCGATGCAGACGTTCACATGCTTCGGTTCATTGCACGGTCGCGGGATCTGGGCTTTCCGATCAGCGAAATCACCGACCTGTTGGATCTGTGGCGTAACACCGACCGGCGTAGCGCCGATGTCAAAGCACTGGCACAAGCCCGGATCCAGGATCTCCGCCACAAGATTACCCACCTGCAGGACATGGCCGACACGTTGGAGACGCTGGTGCGATCCTGCGCCGGAGACGAGCGCCCGGACTGCCCGATCCTGCATAATCTGGAAACGGAAGCATTCCCTGCCTCGGGCAGACGCTCAAAT
Organism: Paracoccus sp. PAMC 22219; assembly: GCF_000787695.1. GTDB lineage: Bacteria > Pseudomonadota > Alphaproteobacteria > Rhodobacterales > Rhodobacteraceae > Paracoccus. The sequence continues at coordinate 11,299 of NZ_BBPH01000030.1, forward strand.
CATGCCGGTCCCCACGCCAACATCAACGAAAGGATCACATCGTGATCGACAGACGCCTGTTCATCGGAACGCTCGCCGCGGTCCTCATTCCCGCAACATCGGTGCTGGGGGCGGTGTCCACATCCCAAGACACTCTAATCGCGGTGGTTCGATCACCCGATTGCGGCTGTTGCGGAGCCTGGATCGATCATCTGCGGCAAAGCGGTTTCACAGTAGAAGAAACCCTGACCGACGACGTCGAGGCCTTCAAGGATGAGCACGCCGTTCCTCAATCTCTTCGGTCCTGCCACACGGCCCTCGTCGAAGGCTATGTAATCGAGGGCCATGTTCCGGCTGATGCCGTCCGCAATTTGCTGGATCAGCGCCCTGATGCGGGTGGTCTGGCCGTTCCTGGCATGCCGATCGGTTCGCCCGGCATGGAAATGGGCGGCCATTCCGAGCCTTTCGAGGTCATTCTCTGGGGCGATTCCGGCAACAGCGTCTTCGCAAGGTATTGAGGTTTCCCCATGACACCTGCAGCGTCCAGGACTGCCACCCTCCACCGCATGGTGATGACAAAGCACATGTGCCCCTACGGGCTCAAGTCGCTCGATCTGCTGAATCGTCAGGGCTATCGCGTCGAGGACCATCATCTGACGACCCGTGCCGAGGTCGATGCCTTCAAGGAGCGGCATGACGTCCAGACCACGCCGCAGACCTTCATCGGCGGCCAGCGGATCGGTGGCTATGACGATCTTCGGCATCACTTCGGAAAGACCGTCCGCGACAAGACCGCGACGACCTATCGGCCAGTGATCGCCCTGTTCGCCATGGCGGCAGCCATGGCCTTGGCAACCAGTTGGGCGGCGTTCGGTCAGCTGATCACCATTGCTGCGGCCGAATGGTTCGTGGCCTTCGCGATGTGTCTCCTGGCCCTGCAAAAGCTGAAAGACGTGGAAAGCTTTGCCACGATGTTCCTGAACTATGATCTGCTCGCGCAGAGATGGGTCCGTTACGGATACGTCTATCCCTTCGCCGAAGGCCTGGCGGGCATCCTGATGGTCGCGGGCGCGCTGATGTGGCTGTCGATCCCGGTCGCCCTGTTCATCGGCACCATCGGCGCCGTGTCGGTCTACAAGGCGGTCTACATCGACAAGCGAGAGATCAAATGCGCCTGCGTCGGGGGTGACAGCAACGTGCCCCTCGGCTTCGTCTCGCTGACCGAGAACCTGATGATGATCGCCATGGCCATCTGGATGCTGATCAAGGTTACGATGCTCGGGCATTGACCACGCTATTCGATAGAGAGCCGCGCTTTGCAGCGCAAACGGCTACAGGCGAAAAATTCTACTGAGCCTGTAGCCGAATACAAAATCGGATCATTCCGACCATGAGGCACAGCCTCAATGTTCCGGCTTCAAGAGAAACCTAAAATAGAAACGGAGACATATCATGGGATATGGCCGGTTTTTCGCGATGATCGCGACCTCGACCATCGTCATGTATGGGCTGATGTACCTCAATACCTATTCGATTGATCACATCGCGTTTTCGCAGACCCGCATGTGGATGGCGATTTACATGGGATCGGTCATGGCGGTCATCATGCTCGCCTTCATGTTGGGCATGTATTCCGATCGGAAGAAAAACATTGCGATCTTCGTGGGCGCCGGCTTGGCATTCGTTCTGTCCCTCTGGCTGGTGCGAAGCCAGGAGACGGTCGAGGATCTTGCTTGGATGAAGGCAATGATCCCTCACCATTCCATCGCCATCCTGACCAGTGAGCGCGCGGATATTTCCGATCCAAGGGTCCGGGACCTTGCTGACGCGATCATCGAGGCGCAGCGCAACGAGATCGCAGAAATGAAAAGGTACATCGCCGATATCGAGGCGAATGGCGACGCTCCCGCAGGCACTCGCCGCGTCGAGGCTAACTGAAGCACTCAAATGAGGGTGTCACTCGCCGGGCATCTTAGATGGACGAAAATCAGTAGAAAGTTGGTACGCTATGGACCACGATCATCATCACGCGACGCCCGACATCCCTGCGGGGACCGAGACGGCCAAGGACCCGGTCTGCGGGATGACGGTTGCGGTCAAGCCTGACGGACGTCGAGCGATGTTTGGAGACAAGACGTTTCATTTCTGTTCGGAGAAATGCAAGACCACGTTCAAGGCAGATCCTTGGTTCTACGCTTCAGGCAGAGCCGCAGGACAGAAAAAGGCTGCTCCGGCCAACGCTCAGTATACCTGTCCGATGCACCCGGAGATTGTCCGCGATGTGCCAGGCGACTGCCCGATCTGCGGGATGGCGCTTGAACCCATGCTGCCCTCGGACGAGCCGAGCAAAGAACTGACAGACTTCACACGCCGGATGTGGATTTCAGCCGCCGCCGCAGTGCCGCTGATCATCCTGACAATGGGCGAATTGGTCGCTTTGCCGGTGCGGGACTGGATTGGTCATCAGGTCGCAAGCTATCTCGAATTCGCTCTGGCGACGCCAATCATCCTCTGGGCCGCTTTGCCATTCTTCAGGCGTGGTTGGGATTCACTTTTGAACCGATCACCGAACATGTGGACGTTGATCAGTCTTGGCGTGGGCGCGGCCTATCTCTATTCGCTCGTCGCGACTTTCCTGCCCGGCGTATTTCCCGATGCCTACCGAATGGGTCATGGTGTCGGCACCTACTACGAGGCGGCCGTGGTGATCGTGGCTTTGGTCTTCGTGGGTCAGGTTCTGGAATTGCGGGCACGAGAACGCACTGGGGATGCTATTCGAGCGCTGCTCGATCTCGCACCAAAGACCGCGCGGCGTATCCTGCCGGATGGCTCGGAATATGACGCGCCTTTGGAAAACATCATGGAAGGTGACCGGCTCCGCGTGCGCCCGGGCGATGCGGTGCCGGTGGACGGCATAGTGATCGAGGGCCGCTCATCCCTGGACGAGAGCATGCTGACCGGCGAGTCGATGCCGGTGGAGAAAAGTTCAGGCGATGCAGTGACCGGGGCCACGATCAACAAGAACGGCAGCCTCGTGATCGAAGCGGGCAAGGTCGGCGCCGACACGGTTCTTGCGCAGATCGTGGCGATGGTCTCGAACGCGCGGCGGTCCCGTGCCCCGATCCAGGGGATGGCCGACCGGGTCTCGGCAGTGTTCGTGCCAACGGTGGTCGGTATCGCAATCTTAGCCTTCCTCGTGTGGCTAATTTTCGGCCCCGAGCCCTCGCTGGTCTTTGCCATTGCCTCGGCCGTGTCAGTCCTGATCATTGCCTGCCCATGCGCCCTTGGGCTGGCCACGCCGATATCGATCACCACCGCGGCGGGGCGGGGCGCACAGGCGGGTGTGCTGATCAAGGATGCCGAAGCGCTGGAGCGGATGGCGGGGGTCGATACCCTGATTGTCGACAAGACCGGCACGCTGACCATGGGCAAGCCAAAGCTGACGGATACCGTGGTGCTGGGGGACAGGACCGAAGCGGACTTGCTGTCCCTGGCGGCAGCGCTCGAGCGCGGCTCGGAACACCCGCTGGCCGAAGCGATCGTCGAAGGCGCCGAAGCGCAGGGCGCGGGGCGACAAGAGGCAGTGGATTTTGAAGCCGTCACCGGCAAAGGCGTGCGCGGCACGGTTGGCGGACGGGTAGTGGCGCTCGGCAACGCGGCGATGATGCAGGAGATGGGACTAGACACTGGCACGGCCGAGGCGAAGGCCAATACCCTGCGCGCCGAGGGCAAGACGGCAATGTTCATCGCTGTCGATGGTGCCCTGGCCGGCATCGTGGCGGTCGCCGACCCAATCAAGGAAAGTACCGCGCAAGCGATCCGCGAACTCCACGCACAGGGGCTGCGCGTCATCATGGCGACGGGTGACAACGAGCGCACGGCACAGGCTGTGGCGAGCAAGCTCGGCATCGACGAAGTCCGCGCAGGTGTCCTTCCGGAAGCCAAAAAAGACCTGATCGACCAGTTGCGCCGCGAGGGACACAAGATCGCCATGGCGGGAGACGGGGTGAACGACGCGCCCGCACTGGCCGCTGCCGATGTCGGCATCGCCATGGGCACGGGCGCGGACGTGGCCATGGAAAGCGCCGGGATAACCCTTCTGGGTGGTGACCTGATGGGCATCGTCCGGGCACGCAAGCTGGCGCGGGCGACATTGCGCAACATCAAGCAGAACCTGTTCTTCGCCTTCGCATACAATGCGCTTGGCGTGCCAATTGCGGCAGGTCTGCTTTACCCCATCACCGGGACTTTGCTGTCACCGATGATCGCAGCTGCGGCGATGAGCCTGTCCTCCGTTTCGGTTATTACCAACGCCCTCCGCCTGCGGCGGGTGGATCTGTAAGAAAGCAAAAAGGAAAAACAAATGACGACATTCAATATTCCCAACATGAGCTGCGGCCACTGCAAGGCAACGGTGCAAAAGACCATCCATGCAATCGACCCCGAGGCACAGATCGAGTTCGACATGGCGTTACGAACGATCGCTTTGGAAAGCCGGGCTAAGCCGGACAACCTTCAAGTGGCACTGGCCGCAGCAGGATACCCCGCCACTCTGGCCTGAATTAAAGTGTTGGGCCGGATGTTCAGTCGCCGCAATGGGCGTATCAGGCGACTGGCCCATCTGCCTTATCAAAATGTATCATGCTCATACCTCATTCGTGCTTATCCAGACACGAGGCTGTAGGTTATCAAGCGTACCCCGCACCAGCATGACCGAGTTGACCAGGACCATGGCCGCCGCCGCGGCGGCCATGGTCAGCGCCAGCAATCCGCGCAGACGGGGCGTGGCCAGATGAATGCGGATGCCCCCTGAGATGCGACATCACGGGGGAGATCCTCGATCTGAAAACACCAATAAATCATGGCTTGTCGCATTTCAGAATAGACCCCCCCCGCGTCACCAAGAAATTTTATAAGCTATGTTATGGAACAAAGACAGTTTTTCACTCAAGATTCTTAGCTATTTTGTGCCGGGTGTGCCTTAGCAGAGCCTTGGTTACAAAGCCATCGGATGAGCCGCCAAGTTATCCACACTTTCCGGGGATAGTTCTGGGGGCATCCAGAAATTTTGCAGTGAGATCTAACACATTAAGCTAGGAAGTTCGATCCAGCAAAGCTGACCCCCGGAACAACTCTTATCCGCAGCTCACTCCCCGACGCTGAAATGATAGACCCGGACATCCGATTGGTGCGGCGATTGCGATCAAGGTCACCAAGGCGGCGGAAATGCCGCTTTGAAAGTATGTGATGACGGAGCGCTACCGAACCCTTTGCACCAGTCAGATGCTGGGCGCACATGCCGCCTGACAAAAAAATCCAAGTAATCATCATGCCCATGATGGCTGCAATGACCTCGTGCGAGATCTCAGTCGACAGTAGCCAGTCGCGATTTTTCGTGAAGGCGATCGGTCTTCGGCCCGGAGCCTCGCCTGTTAGACCATCAAGACATCATAAACGAAACGCAGGCAGACCGTCAGCAGGAACAGACCGAACAGCACCTCCAGCCGTCGCTTGGGCAATCGGTGTGCAACGGCGACACCAAGTCGAGCGGTGAGAAGAGATGTCGGTAGAAGGCACAAGAATGCCAGGATTGAGATATAGCCGAGGGCATCCTGCGGCAAACCTGGCTTTCCCCACCCCGCATAAATATAGCCAAAGACAGCAGGAACTGAAATCAGGACACCGACGCCGGCGGATGTGGCAATCGCCCGATGGATCGGCGTGGCGTATAGCGACAGGATCAGGTTGGATACCGCGCCCCCGCCGATGCCCATCAGTGACGAGACAAAGCCAATGCCACTGCCATAAGCGCTCATGATGCCGCGCCCGGGAAGCGACGCGGCGATCGTCCAACCGACCCCGCGCAGCATCTTGATCGAAACGACTCCGGCCACAAAAATGAACGCCAGCTTGAACACCCATGGGTCGGCATGACGCGCAACGATAGATCCCGCCATGACGCCGATCAGGATGGGCAAAGCCCACCGGCGTAAGACAGGCATGTCGATCGCCCCACGCAGATAATGGCCACGTGCCGACTGCAGGGATGTGGGTACGATCAGAGCTAGGGACGTGCCCACGGCCAAAGGCATCTGCACAGCCGGATCGTAGCCCATGGCCCCGAATGCCTCATAGAGCACGGGGACGGAAACCGCACCCCCGCCGACGCCAAACAGACCGGCGAGGAACCCCACTGCTGCCCCGGCCATGACCAGAAGAAGGCCGATCACAAGAAGGTCGGGTGCTTCAATCATCCTGAGGGGTCCGCCAGAAGAGGTCACTAAGCCGACAAGACACTAGTTTTCATCGATATTCCACGACAGGTTAGAGGGGGCCACCCCGAGAGATGAACATAAAGGAAGAATACCATGACACTTGCTCGGCTTGCTTATGCTTCAAACCACTCTGGCTTGGCTGCAGGCGTTCTCGAAGACATTCTTCACGTATCTCTTTCAAATAATAAACGAGATGGAATCACCGGAGCTCTAATTGTATGCGAGGAGGATTTTTTCCAGATCTTAGAAGGTGAACGGACTGCAGTTTCGGCATGCATTACGCGCATCATGAATGATCCCCGGCATCAGAAGATAAATATTATATTTGCTGGAGACGTTCAGACTAATCTCTTTCCTGCATGGAGCATGCACAGCGTCGAACGAGACGTCATGCTGCGTTATATGGTCAACGGTGATTTTAACCCTGCTCATATATCCGAGGGCGAAATTGTAAGTCTGTGTCTCGAGATGGCGCTCACCAATTGACCCCCCTTTCCCTGTACATGGATCATATTCAGTGTCTTGGTCAGGTTCGCGAAAGTGGCCGGTATTATTTTACTGCCTGGACCAGACAGATAACTGGATCAGTTAGCTGATGACATCCATCCGCAGCTCCCGCTATTTCGGGCCAGACATGATGCGGCGGGCATTGCAGTCGGCCCTTGCGGCCACAGCAACCTATCTCCTGACGAGAACTCTCAATGTTCAAGGAGCATTCCCGGGTAAACGGCGGCGCCTCCTCATCTGCTTTCAGCTTGACGGCCTGAAGTTCCCGGGCCGCAGATCGTCGATCCTTGCTTGCGGGTGACCGGCGTCCACGGCGGCCACGGCTTCCAAGGTTGCCTTCAGGTAGACAAAGGGCTCGATACTGTTAATCGTTGCGATGGCGATAAAAGATGCGATGCGCGCCCAAGATCGACGGCCCTCGTCATGGCTGGCGAAGAGTGCCTTCTTTCTGGTCAGGGCAATCGGTCTGATCAGGTTCTCCACATTCTTGCAGTCGATCTCAACACGGCCGTCGCGCAAAAGGTCTGCAGCCCGTCCGAGTGCCGGAAGATAACTATTTATTGTTAGCATCTTTCAGCAAGTGTGACCTATCTTTCCTCTCGACCTGAGGACTGGCACATGTCTGCGATTGAGCCGGCATTTTCTGGTGTCACCAATGCCAAGGCCGCCTCCACGCATGCCCCTTCGAAGCCATCCTTCACGGAGTACATTTTGAGCAGATGGGGAATATCGGAGAAACGGGATGGGAGTTCGCCCCTGTCGCTACCGGTCGCAAAGACAAACGGAATGCCCATTCTTCGCAGGGCATCTGCCAATGGAAACACTTCCTCATTGCGCAGGTGAATATCCAGGATGCAGACATCCGGCAATATCTGCCCCGACAGCAATTCGATCGCACCGGGAACTGAACTGACAGGTCCTATTACGGATGCACCCCGGTCGTGCGCTTCTGACATCAGGGATTGCGCAGTCCAATACTCATCTTCGACAATCAAGATTTTATATCTCATGGCATCTGGCTCAGAGGTTTGAGGTGGATGTACGTCTATGATATCTTCCTGCCGGAATGCCTGACCTGACAGTACGTGTCATCGTGCAGTGGCGGTTGTCGCCACTGGAGAGCGTCAGCCGTACCACTCCACGTCGAAACTCTGGTGTCGGGCTGCTCCCGCGGCCCGTACAACGTCTTCCTGTTTCTCAATGGGTTGTCTCCATGAAGGTCAGGCAAATTCGACACACGATTTGCTTTGGTAGGACGCCTATCGTGCCCCGCGCATCAGCAAATCACGCTCATCCGATGCATTTCAGCGACCACCCGCCTTTCGTCGTAGGGCTTGCCGAAGAACACGCAATCGGCCGGCAGCTTCATCCTGCCGATTTCCACCTTTCCAGAAGTCACGATGACGTGGATGGGCGGCCAGCGATCCCGAATAAGCGATGCCAGCTTGAGACCATCCACACCACGCGGCATATCGACATCGGTGAAGACGATGCGGATATCAGGACGTGATTCAAGGATCCTGATCGCATCGGTTGCGTCGGTTGCCTCGATAGCATCAAAACCTGCGTCCGTGACCATATCGAGTGCGGCCATTCGAAGGATCGGTTCATCTTCGACGACCAATACCGGCTGGCGTTTCAAGGGAGCATACTGTGCCATTGGATCTTTCCGCCTCAGGGCTGCTGCATCTGAGACAGCGGGGCTTCCATCGACGCGATCAGGCCCGCAGGGTTGTAACCAAGCTCAACGCCGCCGGTTCCAATCAATCCCATGCCGATCAGTCTCGATCCGAACCCTTGGCCAGATGGCGAATGAGCCGAAGGGCCTCCGGTTTCGGTCCAGCTCATGCGCAAAATGTCCTCCTTGGCACCCTTCTCGACGCTCCAGGTGATCGCCACCTGCCCCTCCTGAACGGACAGAGCGCCGTACTTGATCGCATTTGTGGCCAACTCATGCAGAAGAAGGGACAGGGATAATGTGGCCCGGGGTCCGATCTGAAGGGACGGACCCTCCAAGTGGAACCGACCCGCCTGATCAAACGCGGCCAACGTCGCCTTGACCACGTCCTCCAGCGCCGCGGAGACCCAACGCGTCTTCAGGAGAGCATCATGAGCGCGGGACAACGCCCCGATGCGTTGGGTCAGCGCAGACACGGCGTCCCTTTCGGAAACCTCCCGAAGCGTCTGAGTGGCGATGGCCTGGACGATCGCCAGCGTGTTCTTCATGCGATGGCTGAGTTCTTCGTTCAGGATGTGTTGCTCCTGCTCGGCCCGTGCACGGGCAATCGCCCCGTGCGCCCGGTCCCCGACTTGCCGCACCAAGTCGATCTCGTCCGACGTCCATTCCCGCACCTGGGCATTGAGAACAAAGATGACCGTGTCGAGAACACCGCGCACCATGATCGGCAAGTTCAGGAGGGATCTGGAGTGGATGGCCTCAAGCTCACCGGATTGGCTGGCTGTCCGGGGGTCCCTCTCGACGTCTGGAATGACGACAGTCTCACCGCGTTTCAAATTCTCAACATAGGAGCCGAATGATCTGAAGTGGTGGGATCCGACCACGCTGACGCCAGAGGCGCCGCGCCAATCCACCGGAACCTCGATCTTTTCGTGCTCCAGATCGACCTTTCCAAAACCGATACAGCTGCCGCCGATGGCTTGGGCCAGGCACTCTGCGGCAGCGCTTGCGATGTCATTGGCATCAGACAGATTGCGCAGCTGCTCGCTGAGATCGGCAAGAGCCGACGTGCGTCTGGTTTGGCGGACATGCTTTGTGACATCCGAACCTCCACGAAGATGCCGGTCACGATCCCTTTCTCGTTCCGGGTCGGCTGACAAACAAAATCAACGAACCGTTCATCGACCGGGGAATGAGGATCTGCTTGAATCGCATAACGTGCGCCCGTTTGCGTAAAAGAGCGCCCCGATCGATAGGCTTCGTCGAGCAGGTTCATGTATCCTTGCTCTGCAGCGTCTGGCAGGGCTTCAGCAACAGACTTGCCGATAAGCTGCCGGTTTCCGACCAGCCGGCAATAGGCGGGGTTGACCAGTTTGAAGACGTGATTGGGGCCTTTCAGGAGCGCCATGAAGCTTGGTGTCTGCTCAAACATGGCCGACAATTCCAGATGCTCATGCTCTGACTTTTTTCGGTGGCTTTCCGCGTCAAGGAGCATGTCATCGCGGCTGGCAATTAACTGTCGCATCTCCAGGAGCGTCATGATCTGTCGAGCCAGCGCTCTCAGGTCATCGGCCTGAACATCAGTCAGCCCTCCGGGACGCGCGACATGGTCGATGACGCAGATGGTTCCAAGCACCAGCCCCTTCGGCGTAACCAAGGGCGCGCCGGCATAGAAACGCAGATGCGGGTCGTCCAGAACCAGCGGATTTGACCGGGTTCGGACGTCCAGCGTCAGGTCGGAAATGACCAGCAGGTCATGCTGCCCAAAAACGTGCTTACAAACGGATTGTTCAATCGGTGTCTCGCAGGGTTCAAAGCCAACCCTGGCCTTGAACCATTGCCGGTCGGCGTCCACCAGACTGATCAGCGCAACCGGGGTATCACAGAGCCGCGTAGCAAGGCGGACGATGTCGTCGAAACCAACTTCCGATGCGGTGTCGAGAATGCCGTATGCGTGCAGCGCATCGAGACGATCGGCCTCGTTCATCACATCAACCGCGTCTGTAGCCGCTCGCTTGCGAGGCAATTCATGCATATCGATCCATTTCGCTTTCAACGAAAGACCCAAGGGTGGCCACCGAGGGTGGGCGTCCATTTTCAGGCACCGCGATGAGCAGCCTCATGCAAGCAGCCGCTTGAGCGCCGTGATCAGGTGCTGAATGTCGGTCGGCTTATTGAACTTGAGGACGTGAGGGTAACGCGAGTGGATCACCATGTTCTCGTATCCGGTAACAAACAGGAATGGAACATTTCTGGCAGCCAATTCATCAGCGACAGGAAAAACCTTTTCGCCTCCAAGATTGACATCCAGTACTGCCACATCAATTCGAGGTTCCTTGCTGATACGAGCCAAGGCGCGATCCACGGATGGTTCGGGGCCAAGCACCACCGCACCGGCGTCTTTTAGATCCTGCTTCATTTCCTGAGCCAGAAAGAATTCGTCCTCGACGACAAGAATGTGGCAATCATCCAGCATTTACGCTCATCCCTTCGATTTTCTCAATGAGGAAACAGGAAGCGCAATGGTGCAACGAATGCCATCATGTCCTGTTTCGTAGGTTGTTCTGGCGCCAAGCTGATAGGGGAGGGCCTGCTCGATAAGGGTTCTCCCCTGCCCCCATCCCAAATGGTTCGGATTGGATGCGGGAAGGGCAACGCCTCTTTCGTGCCAATCAACATGCAGCCAGGGTCGGTCATCAGTGTCGGTATCAACGGTCCATTTGACGCTGAGACTGGCACCGGACTGCTTCAGCGCGCCGTATTTGAGTGCGTTCGTTGCCAGCTCGTGTAACGCCATCGCAAATGTCTGCACGGTACTGGAGCGGAGGGCGATCCCTGATGGACCATCCAGCGTCACGCGGGACCTGATCTCCTCGTCCGACCCCATGGCGGCAAACTCACTGCTGATGAGTTCGTCAAACGTTACCCGATCGGTGTCGGCGAGCCGTGAAAGCAGTCGCTGCACGCGCGCAATGGCGTTTATCCGGTTCCGGAACTTAAGCCTGAAATCATCAAGTCCACTGCTGGAGCGAAGTGTCGTGTCCGCGATGGCTTGCACCGTACCCAGGAGATTGAATGTCCGGTGTTGGAGTTCGGTAACAAGGACCTCCTGACGTTCCTGCATGAAGCGCAAATCGTTGACATCGGTCGAGGTGCCCAACCACTCGATGATCTCACCGGTCTCGTTGCGCACAGGAAGTGCCCGGGTCTGAAACCAGCGATACTCTCCGGATGCGGCTTCGCAAAGCCGATAGTCGGCAACATAGCGCCCGTCGCTTACTGCCTCCCGCCAGCTTGCCACTGCCTCATCACGATCATCGGGATGGACGCAGTCCAGCCAGCCGGACCCGTGGCTCTCGGCTTCGCTCTGCCCTGTGAAACTGGTCCATTGAGG
>NZ_BBPH01000029.1 GCF_000787695.1 Paracoccus sp. PAMC 22219
GTCGGGGGTATCGCCAAGCGTGGGCTGGACATCACGCTGGCAGTCGTTGGCCTGGTGCTGCTGGCGCCGTTGATCCTGGCGCTGGTCATCGTGCTGAAACTGACGGATTCAGGGCCGCTGCTCTACGGGCACCGTCGCATCGGCTTTGGCGGCCGCGAGTTCCGGTGCTGGAAATTCCGCACCATGGTCGTGAACGGCGATACTATCCTGGAACAGTATCTGCGCAAGCACCCCGCCAAGGCGGCGCTTTGGAACGAACAGCGCAAGCTGGTCGATGATCCTCGTGTCACCCGCTTGGGCACGGTGCTGCGCAAGCTGAGCCTGGACGAGTTGCCGCAGCTTTTGAACGTGCTGACCGGAGAGATGAGCCTTGTCGGCCCGCGTCCAGTCGTGCGGGAGGAGCTGGATTACTACGCGAGCTCCGCCCGGCACTATCTGTCAGCGCGGCCCGGGCTGTCCGGCCTCTGGCAGATCAGCGGCCGCAGCAACACGACCTATCTGGAGCGTGTGCAGCTTGATCGTTTCTATGTCATGAATTGGAACCCGTGGATGGACCTGCGCATCATTTTCATGACCATTCCCGCCGTGGTCATGTCCCGCGGCGCGCACTGACCCTGCAGCAATTGCCTGCGCTCGGCTCAAAGAGCTACGAAGACAGATGATGGGGTGATCAAGCTCATCGAGAACGTGTCATCGCCGCTCTGAAGAAACAACGGGCCGGACTTGGGGTGAAAGGGCGAACCCAGAAGGGCGGCGTCCCGCGGTGAAATCATGAGAGGCAGCTTTTGGGAAACGGATCAGAAACACCTGCAGGACGCGCCTATTTCTGATTGCACCATACTCAAAGTGCCACCAAGACTAAGATTTGTGACCTCATCGGTTGTGACCAAGCCTGTCCCATGCATTGCCACCGCGATGGCTCCGTGACCTGACAAAGGAACCTGCCCTAGTGGAAACGTCCGACATCCAGGATTGCGTTATCATCGGCGGAGGTCCTGCGGGACTGACGGCCGCGCTGTATCTGGCCCGTTTCCTGCGTCGGGTGACTGTATTCGATGGGCAGGACGGGCGCGCCTTGATGATCCCCAGAACACATAACCTGACCCCGTTCCCGGACGGCATCTCGGGGCAGGAGTTGCTGGGACAGATGCTATCGCACGCCCGGCGATATGGCGCGGTGGTCGAGGCCGGAACAGTCGAGAATGTCGAGCAACAGAGCGGCGTGTTCCGAGTGGTGGCCGACCGACGGATCGCACTGGCACGCAACGTGATCTTCGCGACCGGGGTCTTCAATCATCGGCCATCGATGGCTGCCGACGATCACGCAAAAGGATTGGCGCGAGGGCTCCTGCGTTATTGTCCCGTCTGCGACGCCTATGAAGTCCGTGACAAGCGTATCGCGGTTCTGGGGCGCGGCAAGCACGGCCTACAAGAGGCCAGCTTTCTCCGCCACTACTCCCCATTTGTCACCCTGATCTCTCCCGACGGCTCTTCGGTCACCGCGCGAAACGGCATCAGTGTTTTACAGCCCGCGCTGATGGGCATTGCGCTGTCCGAGACAGAGGTTCTTCTGACCCTTCAGGACGGGCATACCCACCATTTCGATACACTCTATGTGGCTTTGGGAACGACCCCGCGCGCCGATCCGGCAATTCGTCTTGGCCTCGATCTGGATGACGCTGGCCATATCGCTATCGATGCGAAGCACAAGACCAGTGTGGATGCGGTCTATGCAATCGGGGATGTCATCAACGGACTGGACCAGATCGCTGTCGCGATGGGGCAGGGGGCCATTGCCGCGACCGCGATCCACAACGATCTGACTGCCTCGATATCCTGATCGCTGCGGAACAACGCCGCCCGGTTATTGAATGCCGTGCTGACTACCAGCCCATCCCAAGATTTCAAGAAAATGCCCTCAAATGCAGGGCATCACATGGAAAGTAGAACGCTGAGCGGGGCCACCTTTTTGCACGAACCACTTATTTGGAGATTGCACGCTGAAGGACTTGCACAAGAGAACGTGGAAATCTAGCGTGACGAATGTGAGAGATCGCCTCCGGACAGGCGGCGGCTGTGGGCGACCGCAGCCGCCATTTTTTTTATTGTGTTGGTACAGGCAAAACCTCGCTCCGAAACAAGAACCAGCCTAAACTGAAAGGGCCCCGATACACCCGGGGCCCTTTCAGCTCGTGGGACCCTGTGAAAATACCACGAGCTTCGGCCTTCCGCCTAGGAATATCAGCATAGCTTTTCGCTTCTTGAAGCGTCGCGGCGACCCGTGAAGCTTGAATACTTCGCTTTGATCTCCACGAACGACATGGTTCATCTCAAGCGCATGGAGCCTTCGACCGCCACACGATGCGTCAGCTATAGTGCGCGATCCACTGAAATCCTCACAGGAGAGGCGCCCAAGCCTGCGCCGACCGCCAATTCCATCGAGCGCCTTGTTTGGATGGTTGGCATGACCGGCACTTCGGTCATTCGAGATGTCCGGTCTGAGGTCGACCTTGCTGCCGACCTGTGTCTGGTGCCGGGGGCCATCCGCGCAGATGACTATGGACTGGAAGATCTGTCACCATTGCTGCCACTTCCTGTCCCCGCGCTGTGCAAAGCGGGCGATCAGCCGTCTTGCTCAGCCAACCACGCCTCCATCATCTTGATTTCCGCCTCTTGCGCGGTGATGACCTCCTCGGCCAAGGCGCGCACCTCCGGATCCGAGCCGTGCTCCAGGACGATGCGGGCCATATCGATGGCGCCCTGATGATGGGGGATCATGCCCCGCATGAAATCCACATCCGCATCGTTGGAATATTCGACGTCCATGTTCATGTGCATGTCGGCCATTGCCGCGCGATAGGCGGTCGTCGCAGGTGTATCATCGGGCTGCGCCCCCGACATGACCATGTTGCCATGGTTAGAATGGTCCATCTGCGCCATTTCGCCATGGGCCGAGTGATCCATTGTCTGCTGTGCGAGGCTTGGCGTGGTCATGGCAAGGACGGTCAGCAGGATGGGAACGAATGTCTTCATGGCGGTGCTCTCCTCTTACTTCACTCCAGATAGTCCTTCCCATCGTTGTAAGGTCAATGGTGCCAGGATTTCGATATCGAGCCCTTGACCTTCCCATGATGGGAGGCCCCATGTCCTTGTCATCTCAACGACGGAGCCTTGTCATGAACATCGGAGATGCCGCCAGTCGCTCGGGCGTATCGGCCAAGATGATCCGCTACTACGAACAGATAGGTGTGATCCCGAATGCCAGTCGAACCGCCTCGGGCTATCGGGAATACGAACCGCGCGATGTCCATATGCTACGGTTCATCGCCCGCGCCCGCGATCTGGGCTTTTCCATCGCTGAGATCACCGAACTGCTGGATCCCTGGCGTGACAAGGACAGGCGCAGCGCCGACGTGAAGTCCCTGGCGCAGGCCCGGGTCCGGGACCTGCGCCACAAGATCGCCCATCTGCAGGACATGGCCGACACCCTTGAGGATCTGGCGAATGCCTGCGCCGGCAACGAGCGTCCGAATTGTCCGATCCTGCAACGGCTTGAAACGTCGGAGACGGGTGAAGGCACCGCGTCCCGCAGGCCGCCCGAAAAGGGTTTCACGGAAAGGATTGGCTGATGATCGATCGACGGATGTTCACGACAGCGCTGGCGGTGTGCCTTTTGGCCACTCCGGCAATGACACGTGCCAATCAGCCACCGGTCCGGGCACGAGTGTTCCGCGCGCCTGATTGTGGATGCTGCGGCGCATGGGTCGCGCACCTTCAGAACCACGGCTTTCTCGTTGATGTGGTGATGACAGAAGACATGCAGGTCGTGAAGGACCGCCATGCCGTGCCGACGCCTCTCCGTTCCTGCCACACAGCCCTGATTGATGGCTATGTCATTGAAGGCCATGTGCCCGCCGCCGATATCCGGACCCTGCTGGATCGGCGCCCGAAGGCCGAGGGCCTAGCAGTGCCCGGCATGCCAATCGGATCGCCCGGCATGGAGATGGGCGAGCAGCGCGATCCTTATGATGTCATTCTTTGGACCGGGTCTGACACCCAGGTCTTTTCAAGCCACCGAGGTTGATGATGACTCTGTCGGATACGAAAACCGCCACCCTCCATCGCATGGTGATGACCAAGCATATGTGCCCCTACGGCCTCAAGTCTTTGGACCTGCTCCGACGCGAAGGCTACCGCGTCGAGGACCATCATCTGGTCACCCGAGCCGAGGTCGATAGCTTCAAGGAACAGCATGACGTGGGGACCACGCCGCAGATCTTCATCGATGGTCAGCGGATCGGTGGCTACGATGACCTGCGGCGTCATTTCGGCAAGACTGTCCGCGACAAGACCGCAACGACCTATCGTCCGGTGATCGCGCTGTTCGCGACGGCCGCCGCGATGGCGCTGGCCACCAGCTGGGCCGCGTTTGGTCATCTGATCACCCTGGCCGCAGCGGAATGGTTCGTGGCCTTCGCGATGTGTCTGCTGGCCCTGCAGAAGCTGAAAGACGTGGAAAGCTTCGCCACGATGTTCCTGAACTATGATCTGCTCGCGCAGAGATGGGTACGTTACGGATACGTCTACCCCTTCGCCGAAGGCTTGGCGGGCATCCTGATGGTCGCGGGCGCGCTGATGTGGCTGTCGATCCCGGTGGCGCTGTTCATCGGCATCATCGGCGCGATATCGGTCTACAAGGCCGTCTATATCGACAAGCGAGAGATCAAGTGCGCCTGTGTCGGCGGCGACAGCAATGTGCCCCTGGGTTTCGTTTCTCTGACTGAGAACCTGATGATGATTGCGATGGCGGTCTGGATGCTGATCAAGGTCACCATTCTGGGTCACTAGCGCAAGGACACTACCTCGACCTCACGGACCCACCGGCCATCGCCTGTGCAGATCGTCGATTACCAAGGGGTGGTGATGCCGCCCCATTCCTCCATGTTCACGCAGATGCGGATGATCAACCGGCAGGCTCGAATGATCATGCGCGACATCTGTCGGATCACCCGCAGGCCACAGACGCCACGCCAAGGCCAGCCCGATCACGCCGATGATCGCCATGGCAGCAAATGCGGCTGTCATGCCTGCGCGGGCGCCCAGGTATCCGGCCAGGGGATAGCAGATCAGCCAGCAGGCATGAGACAGCGCGAACTGAGCGGCAAAGATCGCCGGACGATCTTCCGGATGGGCTGAGCGGCGCAGCAACCGGCCCGCTGGCGTCTGCGCGACAGAATAGCCGAAGCCCAGGATTAGCCACAGGACCAGCAGCGCGCCATAACTGCCCACGACCATCCCCAAGGCAGTTCCGACAATTAAGGCCGCGGCACCCGCGATCATCACCGGCCTGTCCGACAGTCGGTCCAGCAGGCGCGGCAGGGTCAGGGCGGCGAGCATCGATCCCGCACCGAACGCTGCCAGGGCCAGCGCCACCTCTGGCTCCGACAGGCCGAAACCCGCCTTGACCAGCACGACCGTGTTCACGATCACCATCGATCCGGCCGCAGCGACGGCCAGACTGATCGCCAGCAATCCGCGCAGACGCGGGGTCGCTAGATAGAGGCGGATGCCGCGCGTGGTCCGGTCCCAGACCTCACGCCGTGCCGCTGGCTGCGGTGAGGGCAGACGGACGCTGAGGACCAGCGCAGCCGAGGCGAAAAACCCGACGACCGTCCCGGCAAACAGGCTGTGAAAGCTGATGACGCTCAGAAGCGTCGCCGCCAGCATGGGCGAGACGAGGCTTTCCAGATCGTAGGCAAGGCGCGAGAGCGACAGGGCGCGGGTATAATCCTCCTCCTTGGGCAGGATGTCTGGAATGGTCGCCTGAAATGTCGGGGTGAATGCGGCTGACGCGGCCTGCAGCAGGAAGATCAGCAGGTAGATCTGCCAGATCTCGGTCACGAAGGGCAGGCACAGCGCAATGCCCCCCCGGACCAGGTCCAGCGCGACCAGCACCGACCGGCGCGGCAGGCGATCCGTGAACGCCTGCGCCACCGGCGCGACACCGACATAAGCAATCATCTTGATCGCCAGCGCGGTGCCCAGCACCGCCCCCGCATCCGCCCCGGCCAGTTCGTAGGCCAGAAGGCCCAGGGCCACGGTCATCAGCCCGGTGCCCAGCAGCGCGATCACCTGCGCCGCGAACAGATGTCGATAGGTGCGGTCGCGCAGGATGGCCAGCATGGAGTGTCCTTACAGCAGCTTGGTGATCGCCTTCATCTCGTCCAGTGTCTCCGCCGCATCGTGGACCAGACAGTGGTCGATATGATCGTGGATCAGCGCCCGCTTGGCAGAGGTCACAGCACTTTCCACCGCCGCCAGCTGGCGGGCGATGTCGAGGCAGGGCTGATGACCCTCGATCATGCCGATGACATGGCGCAGATGACCTTCGGCACGTTTCAGCCGGGCGACGAGGGCGGGGTGGGTTGCGTGAACATGCGGGTGTGACATACAGTCAGGCTATCCCCCCCTGGGGGATAGAACAAGACGGTGTGATCAGCGCGCCGCGAAACGACGGGCAGGCCGGTGAAACAGGTTCGGACATTGATGCACAGCGTGCTTGCAGCACTCGTCTGCCTGTCGCTTGTCGTATGGTCCCTTGCGCCAAGCGCCAGCCATGTCCCTTCCGTCTTCGAAGTGGTGGCCGAGCATACCGACATGATCGCTGATCATGGCCACTCGCACGGGTACGAAGAGGATCTTGTCTGGGCGCTGCACGGTCACAGCCACGATGTGGCCGACCATGATCACAGCCAGGCCATGCTTGTCCCCGGCGCCGGTGCGCACCCAAGGGTGGCTTGGCGCGATACGTTCCGGCTGCGGGCGTCATGGGAAGGACCGCAGCGGGTCTATCTGATCGAGCGACCTCCGCGGGCCTGATCGGTGCCGCCACCGCGCGGTGTATCCGAACAGACAGACCCTTACCGGAGACTTTTCCATGACCTCGACCTCGGGGGTCCTGCGCGCCTTGGCACCACGCCAACCGGTCGCGCTGACCCTGATCCTGCTGGCGGCAGTCCTGCTGACGGCCGCCCAAGCTCTTGCCCATAACGTCACCGCCGGTGACGCGGGCTATATCCAGGAAATCTGGGGGGTGCAGATCATCCCCTTCATCTACCTTGGCGCCAAGCACATGGTGACCGGCTACGACCACATCCTGTTCCTGCTGGGCGTGGTGTTCTTCCTCTACCGGATGAAGGATGTCGGCATCTATGTCAGCCTGTTCGCCATCGGCCATTCGGTCACGATGCTTCTTGGCGTCTGGTATGGCTGGGGCATCAACGCCTACATCATCGACGCGATCATCGGCCTGTCCGTGGTCTACAAGGCGCTGGACAACCTTGGCGCCTACCAGAAATGGTTCGGGTTCCAGCCCGATACCAAGGTCGCCACGCTGATCTTCGGCCTGTTCCACGGCACGGGCCTGGCCACGAAGATCCTCGACTATGACATCCCGCAGGATGGGCTTCTGGCCAACCTGCTGGCCTTCAACGTTGGCGTCGAGGTCGGCCAGCTACTGGCCTTGGCCGTGATCCTGATCGTCATGGGCTACTGGCGTCGCAGCCCCAACTTCCTGCGCCAGGCCACCATCGCCAACGTGGTGATGATGGTCCTGGGCATCTGGCTGACCTTCAATCAGGTCGCCGGCTACATCGCTTCCACCACTGCATAGATTGGATATTCCCATGCATAACGCACCCAAACCCAACATCGATGAGCTGCCCACCAAGGCGCAACTGCGCCGCTCCACGATCCTGGCCAGCATCGGTGCGGCGCTGATCGCGGTCACAGTCTATCTTCCTGCTGAATACGCCATCGACCCGACCGGGATAGGCCGGGTCATCGGCCTGACCGAGATGGGCGAGATCAAGGTCCAGCTTGCTGCCGAGGCCGAGGCGGATCGTCTGCTGGACGAACAGCGCGCCATTGAGCAGCCCTCTCCGGACCAGACGTCGAGCGTCCTGGATAGCGTCATGGGTCTGCTCGTCGGCACGGCTTATGCGCAAGAGGCGCCGCACACTTGGACGGACACCGTGACCTTTACGCTGCAGCCGGGCGACACAGCCGAGATCAAGCTGACAATGGCGGCTGGAGATGTGGCCGCATACGCATGGACCGCCGAAGGCGGTCGGGTCAACTTTGACCTGCACGCCCATAGCGGTGGTGAGTCCATCGACTACGAGCGCGGCGCCGGCGCGACCGACGGCGAGGGCAGCATCGAGGCGCCCTTCGCCGGTGATCACGGCTGGTTCTGGCGAAACCGCGACAGCACACCGATCACCATGACCATCAATGTGCGCGGCGAGTATAGCGCCGTTGTCGAAACCTACTGAGCCTCCGGGCAGCCACTCGTAATCGACGCGAATGTCTGCCCGGCCTTACCTTATTGCGATGGCGATTATGTCGACGGTCGCGCGCCACAAATCTTGTACGAGAGAAAACGGAAATTTAAGGTGGTGCCTGTGAGAGATTGCCTGGGGATGGGCGGCGGCTGTGGGAAACCAAAGCCGCTATTTTTTCAAACTTCAACGTCATTGAGATTTCCGCGCCGAAACAGAACCAGTCTGGACTGAAAAAGGGCCCCGAATGGACCCGGGGCCCTTTCAGCTCGTGGGAC
>NZ_BBPH01000028.1 GCF_000787695.1 Paracoccus sp. PAMC 22219
CCCTGCCCGACCCCTTCCCCGCCTGGCGCCGCGCCGCGGAGGTCGCGGCATGAACCAGCGTGTCGTCCTGCGCCCTGCCCCCGCCCCTGCCACGGCGATCGAACAGCGGCCACGACCCCCGCGTGCTGGGGACCATCGCCCTGCCCGGCGTCGCGGTCGCGCTGTGGCAGCGGTTCACCGACGCGGCGTGGGCGAGGCCTGGCCTGGACGCGGCTGCGCCCGAACGCCTGCCCCGCCTGCGCCAGACCCTGCGCCCGCAGGACGCGGCGGCGGCCATTCGCGGCGCCTGCGACGCGGCGGCGCTGGCCGATTGCGACCATCGCCGGGCGCTGATCGACCATGTGGCCGACCTGACGCAGCACGCGGCGCGTCCCATGGGCGCGCTGCTGGTCACCCTGCGGGTCGAGGTCACGGACGGGCAGTCCTGTCCGAAATGGCATCTGGATGCGGTGCGTGCACGGCTGCTTTGCACGCTGCGCGGGGCGGGCACGCAGTTCGGTCCCGCCAGCGGCCCGGCGCAGGTCGACCGCATCCAGCAGATGCCCACCGGCACCGCGGCCCTGTTCCGCGGCCGCAACTGGGGGGCCGAACCGACCGGCATCCTGCACCGGTCGCCGCCCGCCATCCCCGGCCAGACGCGGCTGCTGGTGGTGGTCGATCCGGTGGACGAGGCCGCGTCATGCTGATGCGCCGCTGCGCCAACCTGGGCCGGACCGCACAGCGCCAGCGGCGGCGCACGCGCGACCCGATGGCGGCCTTTGACGCGCTGCCGCGCCGCTGCGCGCGTGGCTGGCGCGGGCCGCCCTGCCCTGGTCGCCCGCATCCTGCCTGCGCATCTGGCACAGGCAGCGGTCACGGGGTGCCACGACCGACCAGATCCTGGCCGCCCTGGACCGGGCCGAGGCACGTGCGCTGTCGCGCGAGGTTCCCGCCGAACTGGCCGCTTGACGCCGAGTCACCCTGACCTTGGTGGGCCGCCGGCACTGGCAACGGCGATGGGCAGTGCCTAGGTCCAGTCCAACGAACAAGACCGAAAGGATACCCCATGCGCAGTGTCACCCATGACCGCTTCGGCGAACCCGCCGCCGTGCTGCAATCGACCGACACCGATCGTCCCGCCCCGCAGGACGGCGAGCTGCTGGTCCGCGTCGTCCTGTCGCCCATCCACAACCACGACCTGTGGACCATTCGCGGCAATTACGGCGTCCGCCCCGACCTGCCCGCCACCGCCGGCAGCGAAGCCGTGGGTATCGTCGAGGAGACCGGCCCCGGCGTCGACCCCGCCCTGAAAGGCCGCCGCGTCGCCGTCGCGGGTGTCAGCGGGTCCTGGGCCGAATACACCATCGCCCAGGCCGCCGGCGCCATCCCCGTCCCCGACGAGATGCCCGACGAGGCCGCGGCCCAGCTGATCGCCATGCCGTTCAGTGCGATCACGCTGCTGGAATTCCTGCACGTGTCGCGCGGTGACTGGGTGATCCAGACCGCCGCCAACGGCGCCGTGGGCAAGATCATGGCCGTGCTGGCCCAATCGCGCGGCGTGCGCCTGCTGAACCTGGTGCGCCGCCCCGAGGCCGTCGAGGAACTGACCGCGATCGGCATGACCGACGTCATCTCGACCAGCGATCCGGACTGGGTGGCCAAGGCCCGCGCGATCGTGGGCAAGGACGGCGCCCGCGCCGCGGTCGATTCGGTGGGCGGCACGGTCGCTGCCGGGCTGGTCGACCTGCTGGGCACCGAGGGCCTGCTGGTCACCTTCGGCTCGACCACCGGAGAGGACCTGCAGCTGCCTGCCGGGCCGATCATCTTCAAGCATCTGTCCGTCAAGGGCTTCTGGGGCGCCAAGGTGATGCCCGCCACCCCGGCCGAGGATCGCCAGCGCATGTTCGGCGAGCTGATCGGGCTGGTGATGGACGGCAAGCTGGACCTGACCGCGGGCGGCACCTTCGGGCTGGACGAACCGACCCAGGCCGTGACCGCCGCCCTGACGCCGGGCCGCACCGGCAAGGTGATGTTCAAGCCCTGAGAGGCTAGCCCAGACCCGTCACGCGCAGGTAATGGCGCACCGCATCGGCGACATGCCGGAACCGGTCCCCGCCCAGATGCTTGCCGCCATACCAGCGCGTGACGATGACCACATGATCCTGCAGGCCGGCGCGGTCCAGCATCTGCAGGATCAACTGGCCCGCACCGCTTTCGCCATCGTCGTCCTTGACGCCCTCTCCGCCCAGGATGGCGGCCCAGCTGTGGTAGGTGGCCTTTTGGAACCGCTTGACCCGCGTCAGTTCTGCCAGCATCGCGGCCACGGCTGCCCGATCCGCCGCAGGCCCGCCCGATACGGCATAGCGCGACCCCCGGTCGCTGATGATCTTGTCGAACACCTGCATCAGCGGCGGCGCACGTACAGCTCCAGCCGGTGATGGACGATGTCGTATCCCATCTCGGCGGCGATCTCTGCCTGCAGGCGCTCGATCCGGTCGTTGGTGAACTCGACGACCTCGCCGCTGTCCACGTCGATCATGTGGTCGTGGTGGCGCTGATCGGCGGCCTCCCAGCGGGCGGGTTCGCCCTGAAATTCCAGCTTCTCGATCACGCCCTGCGCCTGCAGCGTCGTCAGCGTGCGATAGACGGTGGCCAGCGACACCCCCGCCCCTGCGGTCACCGCGCGGGCATGCAGTTCGGCCGCGTCGGGGTGATCCTCGGCCGCGGCGATCACGCGCAACAGCGCCGCACGCTGGCGTGTCACGCGCACGCCCGCCTCCCGCAGGGCCTGTTCCAAACTGTCCGCACGCTTGTCCTTCATGGACGACATTCTGCCGCAGCGGCCCTCCAGTTGCAACTGGTTCGCATCTCTTGACAGTTGCGAACGGTTCGCAGATAAGGGCGATAACGGAGGCTTTCATGTACCGATTCCTGACCCCCCTGCTGTTCCTGGTTCCTGCACACGCCCATGCCGACCAGCTGCAGGTCGCCACCAGCTTCACCATCATCGCCGACATGGCCCGCAACGTGGGTGGCCACCTGGCCGAGGTCGCCTCGATCACCCCGCCGGGGGCCGAGATCCACGACTATCAGCCCAGCCCGCGCGACATCATCGGCATCGCCGATGCGGACCTGGTGCTGGTCAACGGCATGAACCTGGACGGATGGGCGCAGCAGTATCTGGACCGCGCAGGCGACGTGCCGATCGTCGAGGTGACGGCGGGCATCGACCCCTTGCCGATCAGTGGCGGCGACTATGACGGACTGCCGAACCCCCATGCCTGGATGGCGCTGGATTCGGCGCAGATCTATGTCGACAACATCGCCGCCGCGATGGCCGCGGCCGATCCCGACAATGCCGCCGCCTATGCCGCCAACGCCGAAACCTACAAACAGCAGATCGCCGACGTCGTGGGCCCCCTGCGAGACGCCGCCCGCGCCCTGCCCGAAGACCGCCGCTATCTGGTGACATCCGAAGGCGCCTTCAGCTATCTGGCCCGCGACTTCGGCCTGACAGAGATGTACCTGTGGCCCATCAACGCCGAAGGCCAAGGCACGCCCCAACAGGTCCGCGCGCTGATCGACGCCATGCGCGACACCGGTGCGCCGGTGATCTTTTCGGAAAGCACAATCTCGGACCGCCCGGCGCGCAGCATCGCATCAGAGACCGGCGCCGAATACGGCGGCATCCTCTATGTGGACAGCCTGTCGGACGCGGACGGCCCGGTGCCGACCTATCTGGACCTGCTGCGGGTCACGTCGGAAACCATCGTGGACGCGCTGGCCGATGGCTGATCCCCACGATCCCCTGGGCATCGAGGTCAGCGACCTGACCGTCGCCTATCGCAACGGCCACCGCGCGCTGGCGCAGGCCAGCTTCACCGTGCCGCAAGGGTCGGTGACAGCGCTGGTCGGCGTGAACGGCGCGGGAAAATCGACGCTGTTCAAGGCGCTGATGGACCTGCTGCCGCACGCCACGGGCCAGGTGCGCATTCTGGGTCTGGCCGTCCGCCAGGCGCTGTCGCGCAACCTGGTCGCCTATGTCCCGCAGGCCGAGGAGGTCGACTGGACCTTCCCGGTGCTGGTGCGCGACGTGGTGATGATGGGCCGATACGGCCACATGGGCTTTCTGCGCCGCGCCCGCCCCGCCGACCGGCAGGCCGTCGCCGACGCGCTGGCCCGCGTCGGCCTGACCGATTTCGCCACCCGCCAGATCGGCGAACTGTCCGGCGGGCAAAAGAAGCGCGTCTTCCTGGCCCGCGCATTGGCGCAGGAGGCGCGGGTGATCCTGCTGGATGAACCCTTCACCGGCGTCGACGTGCAGACCGAACAGACGATCATCACCCTGCTGCGCCAGATGCGCGACGAAGGACGGGTGATGCTGGTCTCGACCCACGATCTGGGTTCGGTCCCTGAATACTGCGACCGCGTGGTGTTGGTCAGAGGAACCGTGCTGGCTTCGGGTCCGACGGAAACCACCTTCACCCCCGCCAACCTGCGCCAGGCCTTCGGCGGCACGCTGCGCCATTTCATGCTGGGCGGGACCGACCTGCATGCCGATGCCGATGCCCGCAATGTCGACGTCTTCACCGACGACGAACGCCCGCTGATCTTCTATGACGACCGTCCCCGCACGGGGGGCGGCGCATGAGCGTTTCTTCGTTGCCGAAATACCCTGCGGGGGTGCGGGGGTGCAAAACCCGCGCGCGCGACGCCCGATGATGGAACTGGCCCTTACCCCCTTCACCTATGGCTACATGACGACCGCGATCTGGGTCTCGGCCTTGGTCGGGGGCGTCTGCGCGTTCCTGTCGGCCTATCTGATGCTCAAGGGGTGGAGCCTGATCGGCGACGCGCTGTCCCATTCCATCGTGCCGGGCGTCGCCGGCGCCTACATGCTGGGCCTGCCCTTCGCCTTGGGCGCCTTCCTGTCGGGCGGGCTCGCGGCGCTGACCATGCTGTTCCTGAACACCCGCACCGGTCTGAAACAGGACGCGATCATCGGGCTGATCTTTACCGGCTTCTTCGGCATCGGGCTGTTCATGATCTCTCTGAACCCGGTCGCGGTGGATCTGCAGGCGATCACCATGGGGAACATCCTGGCCATCGCGCCGGGTGACGTGGTCCAGCTGGTGCTGATCTCGACCGTCACGCTGACGATCCTGCTGCTGAAGTGGCGCGACCTGATGGTGGTGTTCTTTGACGAGACCCACGCCCGCACCATCGGCCTGCACCCGAACCGCATGAAGGCGCTGTTCTTCACCCTGCTGGCGGCGTCCACCGTGGCCGCGATGCAGACCGTCGGCGCGTTCCTGGTCATCGCGCTGGTGGTGACGCCGGGGGCCACGGCCTATCTGCTGACCGACCGCTTTCCGCGGCTGATCATGATCTCGGTCGCCATCGGCACCACGACCTCGGCCATCGGCGCCTATGCCAGCTTCTTTCTGGACGGGGCGACGGGCGGCATCATCGTGACGCTGCAGACGCTGATCTTCCTGGCGGCCTTCGTCTTTGCTCCCACCCACGGGCTGCGCGCCACGCGCCGCCGCGCCCGTGCCGCGGTCGAGGGGCGGCCATGAACAGCCTGATCCTGCCCTTCACCTTTCCGTTCATGGCCGATGCCGCGATGATCGCGGTGATCGTGGCCATCCCGGCAGCGCTGCTGTCCTGCTTTCTGGTCCTCAAGGGATGGGCGCTGATGGGCGACGGCATCAGCCACGCGGTCCTGCCGGGCATCGTGCTGGCCTATGCGATGGGCCTGCCGCTGCTGGTCGGAGCCTTCGCGGCGGGCATGATCTGCGCGCTGTCGTCAGGCTGGCTGGACGCCAACAGCCGCATCAAGCCGGACACCGCGCTTGGCGTGGTGATGGCGGGCATGTTCGCGGTCGGGCTGATCCTGTTCACGGTCTTTCCACCGGGCGTGCACCTGGACCATATTCTGTTCGGCAACATCCTGGGCATCGGGCCGGGCGATTTCGCCCAGGCCCTGCCCATTGCCGCGGCGGTGACGCTGGCGCTTCTGCTGAAATGGCGGGACTTTGCGCTGCTGGCCTTCGATCCGGTGCAGGCGCGGGTGTCGGGGCTGTCGGTGGGCTGGCTGCATTACGGGATGCTGGCGATGATCGCGGCATCGGTGGTGGCGATGCTGTCGGCGGTGGGGATCATCCTGGCCGTGGGCCTGCTGATCGCGCCCGGCGCCATCGCATTTCTACTGACCCGCAGGCTGGCCGTGATGATGGCGCTGGCGACCGCCATCGCGACATTCAGCAGCCTTGCGGGCATCTGGGCCAGTTTCTGGCTGGACAGCGCGCCCGCACCGACCATCATCGTGATCCTGACGGCCATCTTCGTACTGGCCTTTGGCTGGCGCCAGCTGGCCCCCCGCACCTGACCGAACCGGAGACGCCCATGCTGCCGCCCCGCACCGACTTTCCCGCAGGTTTCACCTTTGGCGCCGCCACCTCGGCCTATCAGATCGAGGGCACGGCCGGCGCGGGCCTGACGCATTGGGACACGTTCGCCGCGACGCCCGGCAACATCATGGACGACAGCAACGGCAGCCGCGCCTGCGATCACCTGACGCTGTGGCCGCAGGACCTGGACCTGATCCGCGATGCGGGGTTCGACGCCTATCGGTTTTCGACATCTTGGGCGCGGGTGATGCCGGACGGCGTGATCGTGAACCCCGAGGGGTTGGATTTCTATGACAAGCTGGTCGACGGGATGCTGGAACGCGGGCTGAAGCCGTTCCTGACCTATCACCACTGGGACCTGCCCGCGGCCCTGTCGGCCCAGGGCGGCTGGCAGAACCGCGACGTGGCGCAGCGTTTCGCGGACCTATGCACCACGATCAACGCCCGCATCGGCGACCGCGTGGCCTCGGCCGCCACCCTGAACGAGCCGTGGTGCATCGCCTGGCTGTCGCACTTCATCGGCGCCCATGCCCCCGGCCTGCGCGACATTCGCGCCGCCAGTCGCGCCATGCACCATGTCCTGCTGGCCCATGGCACCGCGATGCAGGCGCTGCGCGCCGATGGCGCGTCGAACCTGGGCATCGTGCTGAACTTCGAGACCAGCCACGCCGCCGACACCACGCCCGGGGCCGAACAGGCGGCGGAAACGCAGGACGCGATCTATAACCAGTGGTTCATCCGCGCGCTGATGGGCCAGGGCTATCCCGATGCCGCGCTGGCCGGGATCGGACCGCACCTGCCCGACCGCTGGCAGGACGACATGGCCCTGATCGCGCAACCGCTGGATTGGCTGGGCGTCAATTACTACACCCGCCGCCTGTACACCGGCAACGACGGCTTGTGGCCCCACGCGTCCGAGGCACCCGGCCCCCTGCCCAAGACCCAGATGGACTGGGAGATCCGCCCCGAAGGGCTGACCGAGTTCCTGGTGCGCCTCAAGCGTGATCACACGGGCGACCTGCCCCTCTATGTCACGGAAAACGGCATGGCATCGGCGGTGCCGACCGACGATCAGGACCGCATCCGCTTTATCGGCGACCACCTGCGCGCGACCCGCGCGGCGATGGATCAGGGCGTGGACGTGCGCGGGTTCTTCTACTGGTCGCTGCTGGACAATTACGAATGGGGCTGGGGATACGGCCCGCGGTTCGGGCTGGTCCATGTCGATTACGACACGATGGTGCGGACCCCCAAGGCCAGCTGGCACGCATTCCGCGCGATGCTGACCTAAACCCCCAGCATCATCGCGGCCGCCTTGTGCGCGATCATCGTGACGGGCGCATGGGTGTTGCCCGACACGATGGCGGGCATCACCCCCGCATCCGCGATGCGCAGCCCCGACAGACCGTGCACGCGCAGTTGCGCATCGACCACGGCCATCGGGTCCGACCCCATCCGCGTCGTGCCGACCGGGTGGAAGATCGTGGTCCCCACCTCTCCGGCCGCCTGCGCCAGATCGGCGTCGCTTTGCAGATGCGCGCCGGGCTTGTGCTCTTGGGGCGCGAATTCGGCCATGCGGGCGGTCTGCATCAGGCGGCGCGCGTGGCGCAGGCTGTCGATGGCCACCTGCCGGTCGCCTTCGGTCGACAGGTATCGCGGCGCGATGGCCGGGGCGGCCCGTGGATCGGGCGCGGTGATGTGCACCGACCCGGTGCTTTCGGGCCGCAGGTTGCAGACCGACACGGTCAGCCCGGAGAAATCGTCCAGCGGGTCACCGAACTTGCCCAGGGACAGCGGCTGCACGTGATATTCGATGTTGGGCGTGTCGAACGCCTCCGACGATTTCGCGAATATCCCCAGCTGGCTTGGCGCCATCGCCATCGGTCCCGTCCGGCGCAGCGCGTATTCCAGCGCGATGCCCGCCTTGCCCCACAGCGTCCGCGCACGGTCGTTCAGCGTCCGCGCCCCGGTGATGCGGAACACCGTGCGCAGCTGCAGGTGATCCTGCAGGTTCTCTCCGACGCCCGGCAGCGCATGGACCGGCGCGATGCCCAAGGCCGCCAGCCGTTCCGGTTGACCGATGCCCGACAGCTCCAGCAACGCGGGCGAATTGATGGCGCCTGCGGCGAGGATCACCTCGCCCCGCGCGCGGGCCAGGCGGCGTTGGCCATGCTGGTCGAACAGCACGCCCGTGACGCGGCGGCCGTCTGTCTGCAGGCGCAGGACCTGGGCGTCGGTCTCGATCCGCAGGTTGGGGCGGCCGCGGGCGGGGTTCAGGAATGCCTTCCTCGCGTTCCAGCGGATGCCCTTGCGCTGCGTCACCGGGAAATAGCCGACGCCCAGATTGTCGCCCCGGTTGAAATCCGGATTGGCGGGCAGGCCCAGCTCCTGCGCGGCCTCGGCCACCGCATCCAGGATGGGCCAGCGCAGCCGCTGCTGTTCGACCCGCAATTCGCCTTGGTCGCCGTGGATGTCGCAGGCCGGCTCATAGTGGCGTTCGGTCGCGCGGAAATGCGGCAGCACGTCGGACCAGGACCACCCCGCATTGCCCATCTGCCGCCAGCGGTCGTAATCGGCCGCCTGCCCGCGCATGTAGATCATGCCGTTGATCGACGAACACCCGCCCAGCACGCGCCCACGCGGATAGTTCAGGCGGCGGCCGTTCAGACCGGGTTCCGGTTCGGTCTGATAGCACCAGTCCAGCGTCGGGTTGCCCATCGCGTACAGATAGCCCACCGGGATATGGACCCACAGTCGGTTGTCATGGCCCCCCGCCTCCAGCAGCAGGACCCGGTTCGCGGGATTGGCCGACAGCCGGTTCGCCAGAACGCACCCGCCCGAGCCTGCGCCCACGATGATATAGTCGTAATCCCCGAAATCCTGCATGCCGATCCTCCGTCCCCGGTGGCGACGCTAGTGGCACCGCCGCGCGGGGACAAGCGGTCGCGGTTGCGGGCGGGGCCGGGGCGGGGTATCTGCTGGTGGCCTTGGATGCCACGGGAAGGACCGTCATGATCGTCATCGCAGCCATCACAATCGGTGCAATCCTGGGCTGGCGCCGTGCCGGACAGCTGGGCGGCACCCGCGCGGACCGGATCCAGTACGCGATCGCCTTTGGGCTTGGCCTGGCCATGATCGGCGTGGTGGCCACGATCATCGTTCACCGGATGGCCTGATGTTCCTGCCCTTTCTGGACAATCTGCGCAGGCACGGGGTTCCCGTTTCCTGCGGGAATGGCTGGATCTGATGGAGGGCATGGGCGCGGGCCTGGACGGCATGACGGTCGAGGGGTTCCACGGCCTGGCCCGGCTGGTGCTGGTCAAGGACGAACGCCATATCGACCGCTTTGACCGCGCGTTTTCGGAAACGTTTTCAGGGCTTGAACAGGTCGATGTCGGCGACCTGCTGGACCGCCGCGCCCTGCCCGAAGGGTGGCTGGAGAAGCTGGCCGAAAAGCTGCTGTCGGACGACGAAAAGGCGCAGGTTCAGGGCCTGGGCAGCCTGCAGGCACTGATGGACACGCTGCGCAAGCGGCTGGCCGAACAGCAGGGGCGCCATCAGGGCGGCAACAAGTGGGTCGGCACCGCGGGGACGTCGCCCTTTGGCGCCTATGGCTACAACCCCGAAGGCGTGCGCATCGGCCAGGACGGCAGCCGCCACCGCCGCGCCGTCAAGGTCTGGGACAAGCGAGAGTTCCGCGATTTCGACGACACCGCCGAACTGGGCACCCGCAACATCAAGGTCGCGCTGAAGCGTCTGCGCCAGTGGGCGCGACACGGTGCCGCGGACGAGCTGGACCTGCCCGGCACCATCCGCGCGACCGCCGATCACGGCTATATCGACGTGCAGACCCGGCCCGAACGCCGGAACGCGGTCAAGGTGCTGCTGTTCCTGGATGTCGGCGGCAGCATGGACGACCACATCCGCGTGGTGGACGAGTTGTTCAGCGCCGCCCGCGCCGAATTCAAGCACATGCAGCACTTCTATTTCCACAACTGCCTGTACGAAGGCGTGTGGACCGACAACCGCCGCCGGTGGGACGCGCAGACGCCCACCTGGGACGTGCTGCACCGCTATGGCCGCGATTACAAATGCATCGTGGTGGGCGACGCCTCGATGTCGCCCTATGAGATCGCGGTGCCGGGCGGGGCCAACGAGCACTGGAACCCCGAATCCGGGCAGGTCTGGCTGCAACGGCTGGCCGGGGCCTGGCCCGACCATGTCTGGCTGAACCCGGTCCCCGAGGCGCATTGGGGATACACCCAGTCCATCGGCATGGTACAGCAGGTCTTTCCCGACCGGATGCTGCCCCTGACGCTGGACGGGCTGACGCGCGCCATGCGGTTGATGGGATGATCGCGGACCTGACCGCCCTGCTGCCCGTCTGGGGGCCGTGGCTGGTGGGGGCGATGGCGTTTCTGTCCTGCATGATGGTGCCGGTGCCGACCTCGGCGGTGCTAGTGGCGGCGGGGGCGCTGACCGGGACGGGGCATCTGGACATGGGGCTGATCTGGGTAGGCGCGGTCCTGGGCGCCAGCGCGGGCGACGCGGCGGCGTTCCTTCTGGCGCGCCGGATGCGCCTTGGCTGATGCGCGGCAGGCGCGGCGCGATCCTGGCGCGGGCGCAGGCACTGATCGCGCGGCGGGGTGCGTGGGCGGTGTTCCTGTCGCGCTGGCTGGTGACCCCGCTTGGGCCTGCCACCAACTATGTCGCGGGGGCCGCGGGCCTGTCGCTGGCGCGGTTCATGGCCGCCTCCGTTCCCGGAGAGGCGATCTGGGCCGCGCTGCACCTGGGTGCGGGCCATCTGGCCGGGCGCGGCTTTCGCGGAGAGGAGGCAGCGGCACTCAAGGCACTGGCTGCGGCCGCGGTGCTGGCTGCGGCGATATGGGCGGGGCGCAGGCTCTGGCATCGCGGACCGGGTGCGACCATATAGAGGGGATGATGCGTTATCTGCCCTTCATCCTGCTGGCGCTGTACCTGGTCGCGATGTGGTTCTTTTCCGCATGGCGCCTGCGGCAGGAGCTGAACCAGAAGGCCACGCCCCTGACCCATCCGCGCCTGACGCCGATGCTGGATCGGCTTGGCCGCGCGATGGACCTGCCCCCGATCCGCGCCCATGTCTATGAGATCGACCCCGTGAACGGCCTTGCCGCTCCGGATGGGCGCATCTTCCTGACCCGCGGCTTCCTGCGCAAGCTGGATGCCGACGAGGTCACCCCCGAGGAACTGGCCAGCGTCATCGCGCATGAGCTGGGCCATGTCAGCCTGGGCCATTCGCGCCGCCGGATGATCGATTTCGCGGGCCAGAACGCCATCCGCATGGCGCTGGCGGGCGTGCTGGGGCGGTTCCTGCCGGGCATCGGCACCTGGATCGCCAACCTGATCGCCACCGCCGTCGCCGCCCGCCTGTCGCGCCAGGACGAGTTCGAGGCCGACCGGTTCGCAAGCGCGCTGATGATCAAGGCGGGACTTGGCACCGCGCCCCAGAAATCGCTGTTTCTCAAGCTGGACCGCCTGACCGGCAGCGGCGGCGCCGGCGCGCCCGCATGGTTCCTGTCCCACCCCCCTGCCGCCCGACGCATCGCCGCGATCGAGGCGCACGAGGCCCGCTGGCGCGGCTGACCGGGTCTTGCCGTGGCGGCATTTCCACCTAAGGTGGTGCCGGACAGTCAAGGGCTCCCATGACCGCACCGTTCCGCCGCCACGTCCTGTACCTGCCGGGCTTCGACCCCATCCCGCCGCGCCGCTATCGCGAGCTGTACCGGCGCGAGGCAGCGGACCAATCCCGCATCTCCGGCCACCGGCTGCGCATCACCAAGGCGCAGGCGCAGGGCTTTGCCTGGGCCGTCCATGGCCGGGTCGAGGGTCGCGACACCACCACCGTGATCGAAGTCGCGCTGTGGTCCGACATCGTCCAAGCCTCGATGCGGCAGGGCATCGCGGGGACGTTCGCACAGCTGGCGCGGACGTCCTGGACCTATATCGCGACGGGCACCCTGTCGCGGCTGATGCGGCTGCGGCGCGGGCCGGTCATCGCGGCGCTGTATCCCATCGCGGTGCTGCTGGCGCAACTGGCGCTGGCTTTGCTGGCCGGGGGGCTGGCGGCGTGGGTCGTCGGCGGCTGGCTGGGCGTGCCCGTGGGGCTGGCGGTGGCGTGGGGCGTGCTGGTCCTGGGGCGGCGACTGGATCACCGGCTGTTCGCCTATTACCTGATGCATGACTATGCCTTTACCGCGCGGCACCGCGGCGCCTATCCCCCCGCGCTGGAGGATCGGCTGGACCAGTTCCGGGCCCGGTTGCGCGCGATCCTGGACGATGGCCCGGACGAGGTTCTGGTCGTCGGCCATTCCTCGGGCGCCTATCTGGCGGTGTCGCTGCTGGCGGACCTGCTGCGCGAACATGACGACCCCGGCCCGGCGCTGTCGCTGCTGACGCTTGGGCATGTGGTGCCAATGGCGGCGTTCCTGCCCGATGCCGGGCGGCTGCGCGACGATCTGGGCTGGCTGTCGCGCAGCGATGGGCTGTTCTGGCTGGACGTGACCGCGCCGGGCGACGCCTGCTGTTTCGCGCTGTGCGACCCGGTGGCGGTCTGCGGACAGGGCGGCCCGGATCAGCGCTGGCCGCTGGTGATCTCGGCGGCGTTCACGCACACGCTGTCGCCGGACCGGCAGGCCGCGTTGAAGAACCGATGGTTCAAGCTGCATTTCCAGTATCTGTGCGCCTTTGATCGGCCAGGCGATTACGACTATTTCGCGATCACCGCCGGGCCGCGGACGCTGGCGCAGCGGTTCGCCGGGCGCAAGCCGTCGCCGGGGCGGATCACCCGGCCCGTGGGCGCGCGGTGACGCCCCGGCCCCGGGGAGCGGAGGGGCGCGGCACCCTGCGCGGGCTGATCCGCGGGTTCAGGCGCGACCTGCTGGGCGCGCTGCCGGAACGGCTGTACGGCGCCTGGATGGCCGAATTCCGCAATCCGCTGATCCACAGCTTCTTCTGCAACGACCCGGCGCTGATCTGGCTGATCCTGCAG
>NZ_BBPH01000027.1 GCF_000787695.1 Paracoccus sp. PAMC 22219
CTGACGCCCGACATGCGCCGCCTGATTGCCGTCGCCCTGCCCGCGGCCTTCGCGGGCGGCGTCGTGCAGATCAACCTGCTGGTCGGCCGTCAGGTCGGATCGCGGTTCGAGGGGGCCATCGCCTGGCTGTCCTATTCCGACCGCCTGTACCAGCTGCCCTTGGGCGTGGTGGGTGCCGCGGTCGCGGTCGTCCTGCTGCCCGAACTGGCCCGCCGCATCCGGGCCGAGGATCACGCGGGCGGCCAATCGGCCTATTCCCGCGCCACGGAATTCGGGCTGTTCCTGACCCTGCCTTCGGCCTTTGCCATCGCGGTGATCGCGGAACCGATGGTCAGCACGCTGTTCGAACGCGGCGCCTTCACGGCGTTCGACACGCAGCAGACGGCGGCGGCGCTGATCGTCTATGCCTTCGGCCTGCCGGCCTTTGTGCTGCAGAAGATTTTGCAGCCGCTGTATTTCGCGCGCGAGGATACCAAGACCCCGTTCCGGTTCGCCCTGATCTCGATGGTGGTGAACGCGGTCGCGGCGTTCGGGCTGATGCCGATCTTTGGCTTTCTGGCGGCGGCGCTTGGCACCACCATCGCGGCGTGGATCATGGTCGCGCAGCTGTGGTGGGGCACCCGGTCGATGGGTCAGGCGGCGCGCGCCGATGCCCGCCTGCGGCGCGCGTTTCCGCGCATCCTGCTGACATCGGTACTGATGGCGGCCGCCCTGTGGGCGACCCGAGGATGGCTGGAGGCCGCGGGCCTGGGCCGCGGTGCGGGCCTGGTCATTCTGGTGTTCGGCGGCGCGGCGCTGTATTTCGCGCTAGCCTTTGTCATCGTGGGCTATCGCCCGTCGGAACTGCGCGCCGCCGTCCGGCGCGGTTAACGCTGGCGCAGCTGGGCCAGCGCGCGGGCAATGCCCCCGTCCACCAGCACGAAGGACAGCGCAAAGCCGAACCCGAAACCCGCGATCTCGGCGATCCAGCCAAAGCCCGCCCCGCCGAACATCAGCCCGAAGACCAGCTGGAACATCAGCAGCATGCCGATCAGGGTAAAGGCCCGCATCCGGTTGGCGTTCTGCGCCGCCAACCGCGTCCAGATCAGGAAGGTGAACGCCCCCACCAGCCCATAGACCGCCGGATAGCCGCCGATCAGCGGCGCGGCCCGCGCGCCCACCGCCTGGATGATCGCCGCATAAAGCAGCGCGCCGCCGATGGCCGACCCGAAATACAGCGCCAGCACCGCCCAGGGGCGGAAGTTCTGCGCGACCATGTTCCCCAGGGCCAGCGTGAACACCACGACGAACAGCGCATGCATCGCGCTGACATGGATGAACACGAAGCTGAAGAACCGGTACATCTGTTCCAAATCGAACGCGCCCAACGTCCAGGCGCGCTGCGCCAGTTCGGGCGGAAAGGCCGCCATGCGGATCGCGGACAGGCGCAGGCCCACCCCCTCGGCCCCGCCGATCAGGCCCGCGCTGCCCAAGGCAAAGACCGCCTCGGAGGCGATGACGGGCAGGGTCAGCAGCCAGATCACGGGTGGCAGCGGGTTCAGCGGCGATTCAGGCAGGCTTGATCGCATGGGGGTTCCTTGGGTTGCGAAGGCGCGGGTTGCGAACGCTTGGGCCAACCGCTAAGCCAGCGGGCAGGAAATTCCAAGGCAGGCCGCTCATGTCCGACCCGATAAACGCCCAGTTCCGCCCCCGCATCTTTTCCGGCATCCAGCCGTCGGGCGGGCTGACGCTTGGCAACTACCTTGGTGCGCTGAAACGGTTCGCGGCCCTGCAGGGCCCGGATGCGCAGACGATCTACTGCATCGTCGACCTGCACGCGATCACCGTCTGGCAGGACCCCCAGGTCCTGCTGTCGCGCACCCGCGAGGCGGCGGCGGCCTTCATGGCGTCGGGCGTGGACCCCGCGCAGTCGATCCTGTTCAACCAGTCCCAGGTCAGCGCGCATGCCGAAATGGCGTGGCTGTTCAACACGGTCGCGCGCGTGGGCTGGATGTACCGGATGACCCAGTTCAAGGACAAGGCCGGCAAGAACGCCGAAAACGTCAGCCTGGGCCTGTTGGCCTATCCGGCGCTGATGGCGGCCGACATCCTGACCTATCAGGCGACCGCGGTCCCTGTCGGAGAGGATCAGAAGCAGCATCTGGAACTGACCCGCGACATCGCGGCCAAGTTCAACCATGACTATGGCGTCACCCATTTCCCGATCACCGAACCGCTGATCGAGGGGGTGGCGACCAAGGTCATGTCCCTGCGCGACGGGTCCAAGAAGATGTCGAAATCCGATCCGTCGGATGCCAGCCGGATCAACCTGACCGACGACGCGGACACCATCGCGCAAAAGATCCGCAAGGCGCGCACCGATGCCGAACCCCTGCCCGGCCAGATGGAGGGTCTGAAGGACCGCCCCGAGGCCCGCAACCTGGTCAACATCTATGCCGCCCTGACGGACGAGACCCCCGACCAGGTCCTGGCCCGGTTCGAGGGTCAGGGCTTCGGCGCCTTCAAGCCCGCCTTGGCCGAGGTCGCGGTCGAGGCGCTGTCGCCCATCACCCGGCGGATGTCCGAATACATGGCCGACCCTGCACAGATCGACGCGATCCTGGCCGACGGTTCCGACCGCGCGGCGGCGGTGGCCGTGCCGATCCTGGAACGGACCAAGGACATCATGGGCCTGCTGCGCACCCGCGCCTGAGGCCCCCCCCCGCCGCAAGGGGCTTGCGTCAACGCACCCTTTGCGGCTATCAGCCCGTCACGTGCATGGACCCGGTGAGATTCCGGGTGGCTCTTCCGGCCGCCGATCCGCCGGACAATTCGAACCTTGACAGATGACTGTCGGACCGCAGGCCAGAAAGGCCCGGTCAGGAACGGATGACACATGTTTTCATTGACGACCTACAAGAACGAATGGCTTGGCAACATCAGGCCCGACCTGCTGTCGGGCCTTGTCGTGGCCTTGGCCCTGATCCCCGAAGCGATCGCCTTTTCCATCATCGCGGGTGTCGACCCAAGGTGGGGCTGTATGCCAGCTTTTCCATCGCGGTGATCACCGCGATCACCGGGGGGCGGCCCGGCATGATCTCGGCCGCGACTGCGGCGACGGCGGTGCTGATGATCACTCTGGTGCGCGATCACGGGCTGGAATACCTGCTGGCGGCCACGGTGCTGGCCGGGCTGATCCAGCTCGGCTGCGGGCTGGCCGGGCTGGGCCGCTTCATGCGCTATGTCTCGAAATCGGTGATGACCGGGTTCGTGAACGCGCTGGCGATCCTGATCTTCATGGCGCAGCTGCCGGAACTGAGCTTCTCCACGCCGGGCGTGACATGGTTCACCTATGTGCTGGTCGCGGCGTCGCTGGCCATCATCTATCTGTTCCCGCGCATCACCAAGGCGATCCCGTCGCCGCTGGTCACCATCGTGGTGCTGACCGGGCTGGCGATGGTCTTTGGCTGGGACGTGCGCACGGTGGGCGACATGGGGGCGCTGCCCGACACGCTGCCGATGTTTCTGATCCCCGACATCCCGCTGACGCTGGAGACGCTGCAGATCATCCTGCCCTATTCCATCGCGGTCGCCATCGTGGGCCTGCTGGAAAGCCTGATGACCCAGAACCTGGTCGATGAGCTGACCGACACGCGCAGCAGCCGCAACCAGGAATGCATCGGCCAGGGCCTTGCCAACACCGCGACCGGTTTCATCGGCGGCATGGCGGGCTGCGCCATGATCGGACAGTCGATGATCAACGTCAAATCCGGCGGGCGTGGGCGGCTGTCGTCCTTTACCGCCGGGGTGGCGCTGCTGATCCTGGTCGTGGGCTTGGGCGATCTGGTCAGCCGCATCCCCATGCCCGCGCTGGTCGCGATCATGATCATGGTATCCATCGGCACATTCAGCTGGTCGTCGCTGGCCAACCTGCGCACGCATCCGCATTCGTCGTCGGTGGTGATGCTGGCGACCGTCGCCACGGTCGTCTGGACGCAC
Organism: Paracoccus sp. PAMC 22219; assembly: GCF_000787695.1. Taxonomy (GTDB): domain Bacteria; phylum Pseudomonadota; class Alphaproteobacteria; order Rhodobacterales; family Rhodobacteraceae; genus Paracoccus. The sequence goes on from NZ_BBPH01000027.1 coordinate 3,979, forward strand.
AACCTGGCCATCGGCGTCCTGGTGGGCGTGCTGCTGTCGGGGATCTTCTTCGCAGCCAAGATCGCGCAGCTGTTCCGGGTGTCATCGGTTCTGTCGCCGGACGGCCGCAGCCGGACCTATGTCGTCGAAGGGCAGATGTTCTATGCCTCGGTCGAGGATTTCATGGCTGCGTTCGACTTTGCAGAACCGCTGGATCATGTCACCATCGATGTCGGGGGTGCGCATATCTGGGACATCAGCTCGGTGCAGGCACTGGACATGGCGATCCTGAAGTTTCGGCGCGAAGGCGCGCAGGTGCAACTGATCGGCATGAACGCCGCATCCGAGACGCTGGTCGACCGGCTTGCCGTCCATGACAAGCCCGGCGCCCTGGACAAGCTGACCACACATTAGAGGGGGACACCGCACATGACGGACAAGATCATCGCCTTGGTGGACGGGTCGGTCTATGCGGCCTCGGTCTGCGAACACGCGGGCTGGCTGGCCGCGCGCAGCGGAATGCCCGTCCAGCTGCTGCACGTGCTGGGCCGCAGGTCCCCCGCCCCGGCCCAGGACCTGTCGGGCACGATCCGCCTTGGCGCACGCAGCGCCCTGCTGGACGAACTGGCCAGTCTGGACGAACAGCGCGCCCGATTGGCGAACGCGCAGGGCCGTGCCCTGCTGGACGATGCGCGCAACCTGACCCTGGGCGCGGGCGCCGCCCGGGTCGATACGCGCCTGGAACAGGGCGACCTGGTCGCCCACGCGACGGGCAAGGCCGCAAACCCCGCCCTGATCGTGATCGGCAAGCGCGGAGAGGCCGCCGATTTCGCCGCCGACCATCCCGGATCGAACCTGGAACGCGTGGTCCGCGCCGCCAAGGTCCCGGTCCTGGTCGCCGCCCGCGCCTTTCGCCCCATCGCCAGCGTCATGCTGGCCTTTGATGGCGGCGCGTCGGCGATGAAGGCGGTGAACCACATCGCCGCAAGCCCGGTCTTCGACGGATTGCGGATCGAGGTGGCGATGGCCGCCCCCGCCAGCAGCGATGCCCACGTCCAGCTGGAGGAGGCGATCCTGCGCCTGCGCGCCGCGGGGCGGGACGCCCGCGCCCAGTTGCTGGACGGCGGCGCGGACAGCGCGCTGATCGCCCGGATCGAACAGCAGGATCACGACCTGCTGGTGATGGGCGCCTATGGGCACAGCCGCATCCGCAGATTGATCATCGGATCGGTCACCACCCGCATGCTGATCGAATCCCGCCGGTCCGTGTTGCTGTTCCGATAAGTGGTAAATAAACAGTTAAGGCTAGGAAAATTTACACGCCTGAGTTGCGAAGGCAACATGTCCCCGACCAACCGCGTTCCGCCCCAGAACACCCCGCGAACGACTGCACATCGTGCAATTCAAACCGGTAAGTTCGCTGCTTAATCAAATAATTGCCTGTTCTGCCACCTTAGTCCCGAAAACTGCCGAGGCGGTCGGTTGTGGCGTGGATCTTGTTGACAACCTCTGGGGTGCGGGCGTAGCGCCAGTGACACAACGTTAACAAGAATCGTTTTCAAGAGGGATGACTGTCATGGCCACGATCTTTGGCAGCTATGATGGGGATGGCGCGACCATCCGCCAAGGCAATGACACGGAAGGTACCCAGAACGTCACCCTGTCGGACTGGGCGTTCAGCCGCCAGACGGCCGCGGGAGACAACCGCAGCGTGTTCGATATCAGCATGAAGGGCGGCAGCGACACGCTGGAGGGTGGCAACCTGTCCGGACAGGGCGGGCGCGTCGCGTTCGGTCAGGTCGACATGGGCACCGGCAACGACATGGCCAATCTGTCGCGCACCACGTTCGAGACGGTCTTGACCGGCGATGGCAACGACACGCTGATGCTGGACGGGTCGTTCGGCACCCGCGCCGACCTTGGCACTGGCGACGACGTCCTGTGGTTCGACATGAAGCCCGATCACGGCCTGTCGGATGCCGACAAGATGCGCAGCGGTCCCAAGCTGGACGGTGGCAAGGGCCAGGACACGCTGAACCTGCGCGGCGAATGGACCCTGACGCTCTCCAGCGGCAACGTGACCATCGACACAGACGGCGACGGCAAGGGCGACCTGGTCACGAACGTCTACAGCGACAGCGATGTCGGCTCGATCCTGGGCTATCCGCCGATCCTGGCGGGGACGGTCTCGTACGGCGCGATGACGCTGAGCGACGGGTCGACCGTGGCATCGCGGTCGGGATTCACCAATTTCGAGGCGATCAATGCCGTCTGCTTCACCGCAGGCACGCTGATCGACACCCCCCGCGGCGCGGTTCCGATCGAGACCCTGCGCATGGGCGACACGGTCATCACCCGCAACGGTCCCAAGGCGCTGGCCTGGATCGGTACGCGCAGGCTGGACGCGGTCGATCTGGCCGGCAACCCCAAGCTGCTGCCGATCCGCGTGCCCGCGGGCGCGTTCGGCAACGGCCTGCCCCTGCGCGACGTGCGCTTTTCGCCGCAGCACCGCGTCGTTATCCGCTCGGCCATCGCCGAGACGATGTTCGGCGCCCCCGAGGTGTTGGTCGCGGTCAAGCAGCTGGTCGGCGTGAACGGTATCGACGTGGACGGCGACGCCCGCAGCGTCCAGTACCTGCACGTGATGTTCGCCGATCACCAGATCCTGGCCGTCGAGGGGATCGAGGCCGAAAGCCTGTTCCCCGGCCGTCAGGCGCTCAGCTTCCTCAGCCAGGACCAGCTGCGCGAATTGCGCGCGATCTTTCCCGATTTCGACGCGATGACCGAAACCGATCCGGCCATCCCGTTCCTGAAGGGACGCGAAAGCCGGTCGCTGGCCGCCCGCCACGCCCGCAACGACCGCCCGCTGTACTCGTAACCCGCCCACGGTCATTGGACAGGCCCAGCATGCCGGCGACGGCAAGGCTGGGCCGCTTGGGATCATGACAATCCACACCGACCTGCCCCCCACCCTGCTGCGCCGGACCGACGTCACCGTCGGCAGGCATGCGGCCCGGCCCGACCTGATCGTGCCGCTGGCCCGCCAGATGCACCGCGAAAGCCTGTTCGCGGACCTGCCCTTTGACCAGCCACAGGTGGAACGCATGCTGGCCCAGGTCCATGACGACAGCGGCTATCACGGCGCGGTCGTCGTCTCCTGCGAGGCGGAGCCCGTGGCCTTCGCGCTGTTCGCGTTCGAACCGATGCGCACCCATTCCGCCAGCTGGATCACCGTGATCCACACCGCCCATCTTCGCAGCGACATCCGCGACACCGCGATCGGGACCGCCGTCTGGCAGCGGGTGATGCTGGCCGTGCGCGGCTGGTCCGCGCCGCGCGGGGTGCGGGGCATACAGGTGGCTTTGACCCTGGGCGTCGCCGTCCCCCGGATGGACGCGCTGCTGGCTGCGGATGGCGCAACGCCCTTGGGCGGCGCCTTCTTCAGTCGGTTGTGATGACCGCCCAGCTGAGCCACGACGATCCCAGACTGGGCCTGCGCCCCGCAGAGGCGCGGGCCGACGATCCGCTGACCGGCGTCGCAATGCGCCTGCTGGGCGATGCGCTGGCCGGTCCAGGCGACGGCTGCATCTGCGCCCCGGCCCTTGGCGTTCCCGTGCGCCTGCTGGCATTGCGGCGCGGGGCGGACCTGATCCATGTGCTGAACCCGCGCCTGTCGTCGATGTCCGACCTGCACCTGAACCAGGCCGAGACGCGCCCCCAGACCGGTCCGGTCCAGCGCCATGCCTGGCGCGCGCGCCGCGTGACCCTGGTCGGCGCCCAGCCCGGCGGCCTGCCGCTGTCGCTGGACCTGGACGGGCCGCTGGCCATCGCCGCTCAGCAGGCGATCGAGGTTCTGGACAACCGCGACGCCTTTTCCTGGGTCACACCCTTTCACCGCGCCTGGCTGAGGGCGACCGACGCCCCGGTCCGCGCCCGCGCCCGCGCGATCAACCACGGCCTGCACCGTCCGGACGGGGCTGCGATGCGCCTGCTGGACGATCGGCATGTGCAGGTGATGGACGATGACGGCGCCCCCCTGGGCGTGATCGACGCGCTGAACCCGGCGATGCCGGTCGCGGGTTGGGCGCGGCGCTGTCTGGGGCTGCTTTGCGCGACATCGGCGCTGCGGCACGTGATGGTGATGCAGCCCGCGCACCTGCCGCTGGCCGTGGCGGCGCTGGCGCTGGTGCCCGGTCTGACCGTGCATCACCCGGCGACGGGATGGCCCACCGCGGCGATCCAGGCGCTGGACCTTGGCGCGGCATTCCGGACGGCGCAGCTGTCCGACACAAACCCCGACGCGCCCCGCTGGACGCCATCGTGACGGGGGCGGATGCCGACTGGCTGCACGGTCCCGATGTGCTGGCGCGCATCCGCCACGCCGGGCGCCGCCTGTCGGGCGATGGCGGCGTGCTGCTGGTTCATGGCGCGGGCCCCCTGCCCGCAATCCGGGACCTGCTGCAGGCGGCCTTTCCCGCGGTCCACGCGGTCGATGATGGCGACGCGACATTCCTGGTCGCAGCCAAGGCGCGGCTGGACCTGGGCGCCGCCCATGCGCGCGTGCAGGCCATCGTGAACCGCACCGATCAGCAGCCGCTGCTGGCGGCGGGCTGCACGGGCTGGCAGTTGGTTCCCCGGACATGACTCCCGTGGCGCATCGGCCGCGCATCCTGTTTCTGCACCTGTCCGGTCCCGGCCAGTTCGAGTTTCTGGGCCGCTGGCTGGCGGGCCAGGGCTGGGACGTGACCTTCATGCATGGCGGCATCGACGCCGACGCCGCGCATGACGGCATCCGCACCCGCCGCTTTGCGCTGCGCGATACCACGATCGCCACCGGCGATCCGCGCCACATCCTGGACCATGCCGCGCAGAACTGTCGCGGCGCGACCGAGCTGATGTACCGCATGCGCCATTCCGAAGGCTATGTCCCCGACGTGGTCGTGGCCCATGCGGGCTGGGGCGTGGGTCTGGGGGTCAAGCTGGTCTGGCCCGACTGCACCTATGTCGCCTATCACGAATGGTATTACACCGACCGGAACTGGGACAAGCGCCGGGCGGAAAAGCCCGCCGATCTGGCGGCGATGATCTCGGACCGGATGCGGAACCTGCCGATCACCGGCGAATTCGACCTGGCCGATGCCAGCTGGTGCCCGACGCAGTTCCAGGCCAGCCGGTTCCCCCCCGTCCTGCGCCGCCAGATCACCGTGATGCCCGACGGGGTGGATTGCGACCTGCACCGCCCCGATCCGCAGGCGCGCATCGATTTCGAGTGGCTTCGCCTGCCCGCAGGCCGCCCCGTCATCACCTATGCCACCCGCGGGATGGAGCCGTTGCGCGGCTTTCCCCAGTTCCTGCGCGGCGTCGCCCGCCTGCAGGCCCGGCGTGACGATTTCGACACGGTGATCCTGGCCAATGACAGCGTGTCCTATGGCCGCCCGCTGGCGCGCGGCGACAGCTGGTGGCTGCGGATGATCGATCAGCTGGACCTGGATCACCGCCGCATCCACGTGAACGCCATGCGCCCGCGGCAGGAATATGTCCGCACCCTGCAGGCGTCGCACGCGCATGTCTATTTCACCGAACCCTTTGTCACGTCCTGGTCCCTGTCCGAGGCGATGGCCACCGGCTGCCTGGTGATCGGGTCGAACACCGCCCCGGTGCGCGAACTGGTCCGCGACATGGAAAACGGCCTGATCGTCGACATGGACGACGCGGACGAGGTCGCGGACGCGATAGCTTGGGTGCTGGACAACCCGGCCGATGCGGCCGTCCTGCGCCGGGCCGCGCGGGACACGATCCTGGCAGATCACGACGCGGCGCGGGTCTTTCCGGCCAAGGACGCCTGGCTGCGCGCGGCCATCGGCGCGGATGTCCACTGACGTTGCTGGACAAATTGCCGCGCGACCCCGCGTCGCCGTCGAAAACGCGTGCAATCGGGCGTGAACCGTTCCAACATGGGGGCTGTTGACGGTGGATGACCGGTCGCGGGATACCGCTCCGGGCCAGGCCATCCCGCCAGGTCAGAACCCAAGCGCGAAGGCACTGATGAGACGAGACGTCAACCCGATCCACGCCACCCTTCTGCAAACCAGACTTGAGGATATCGCCAAGGGATTCGGCGCCGTGTCGCAACCGCTTGGCGCGGCGATGCGGCATGGCGCGCTGTCCTCGGGCAAGCGTTTCCGCGGCATGCTGATGCTGCTGGCGGCCGAGGCTTCGGGCGGGGTCTGCGACACGATCGTCGACGCCGCCTGCGCGGTCGAGATGGTGCACGCCGCCTCGCTGATCTTCGACGACCTGCCCTGCATGGACGATGCCGGCCTGCGCCGCGGCCAGCCCGCCACGCACGTGGCGCATGGCGAAAGCCGCGCCGTTCTGGGCGGCATCGCCCTGATCACCGAAGCGATGGCCCTGTTGGCCGGCGCCCGCGGGGCGTCAGGCACGGTCCGGGCGCAACTGGTGCGGATCCTGTCGCGGTCCCTGGGGCCGCAGGGCCTGTGCGCGGGCCAGGACCTGGACCTGCATGCGTCCAAGAACGGCGCGGGCGTTGAGCAGGAGCAGGACCTCAAGACCGGCGTGCTGTTCATCGCCGGGCTGGAGATGCTGGCCGTGATCAAGGAATTCGATGCCGAGGAACAGACCCAGATGATCGATTTCGGTCGTCAGCTGGGGCGCGTGTTCCAGTCCTATGACGACCTGCTGGACGTGGTCGGCGACCAGGCGGCGCTTGGCAAGGATACCGGGCGCGATGCCGCGGCCCCCGGCCCACGGCGCGGGCTGCTGGCCGTGTCCGACCTGCAGAACGTGTCCCGTCATTACGAGGCCAGCCGCGCCCAGCTGGACGCCATGCTGCGCAGCAAGCGCCTGCAGGCGCCGGAAATCGCGGCGCTGCTGGAACGGGTGCTGCCCTACGCCGCCCCGCGCTAGGCGTGGTGCGGCCGGGTCCACAGGCCCTGCCGCACCACGCCCGCCCCCGGCAGGCGTGACCGCGCGACATCCCAGCCCCCGACACCCAGCAGGCCGATCTTGGCCGCCTTGGACGTGCTGATCCGCTGGCGATAGGCCTCTGGCCCGCCCTTGCGGATGCGCAGGCCGATGGCGCGATAGATCCGCAGCGCGGCCGCGATGGACCAGGCGCAGCGCGGCGGCAGGTCCGCCAGACCCACCCGCGCCGACGCGTAATAGGGTTCGGCCGCGTCCAGCAGCCGCAGGATCACGGTGTACAGTTCCGGCGACGGCACCGGCCCGTCGACCCGCGCGCCCGCCTGATCCAGCCAGTCGCCCGGCAGATAGCACCGCCCGATGCGCGCATCGTCGATCACATCGCGCGCGATGTTGGTCAGCTGAAAGGCCAGCCCCAGATCGCAGGCGCGGTCCAGAACATGGTCGTCGCGCACGCCCATGACGCGGGCCATCATCACGCCCACGATGCCCGCGACGTGATAGGAATATTCCAGCACGTCATCCAGCGTGCGGTAATCGCGCGCCTCGACATCCATCGCAAAGCCTTCGATCAGGTCCATGGGCCAGGCCTGCGGGAAATCATGCCGCCGCGCCACCGCGCGCAGCGCCGCAAAGGGCGGCGTCACCGGACCGTCGCCCTGCAGGGCCGCCAGCGTGTCGGCGCGCAGGCCGTCCAGCCGCGCCTGCGGATCGTCCACGGCCTCGGGGCGACTGCCCAGGGCCTGACCATCGATCACGTCATCCGCGTGCCGGCACCATGCATACAGCATCACCGTGTCGTCGCGAATGCCCGGCGGCATCAGCTTTGCCGCCGTGGCAAAGCTTTGCGAGCCCTTGGTGATCGCCTCGGTCGAGGTCAGGACCAGATCGCTCATGCGCCCGCCAGGTCGGACAGCATCACCTGTGCCGTGGCCTTGGCCGATCCCACGACGCCGGGAATGCCCGCGCCCGGATGGGTGCCCGCGCCCACCAGATAGAAGTTGCGGATCGTCTTGTCGCGGTTATGCGGCCGGAACCAGGCCGATTGCGTCAGGATCGGTTCGATCGAAAAGGCGCTGCCGTGATGGGCATTCAGCTCGGTCGAGAAATCGGCCGGGGTGAAGATGCGCGTCGTGGTCAGATTGGCGCGCAGGTTCGGGATCAGCCGCTCCTCCAGCGATGCCAGGATGCGGTCGGCATAGCGCGGCCCCTCGACCGCCCAATCGATGTCGGCGCGACCCAGATGCGGCACGGGGGAAAGCACGTAATGCGTGGACATGCCCGGAGGCGCCATGTCCGGGTCCGTCGTGCAGGGCGAATGCAGGTACAGCGAGAAATCCTCGGCCAGGTTCGGGCCCTTGAAGATCTCGTTCACCAACTCCTTATAGCGGGGGCCGAACAGGATGGTGTGATGCGCGATGTCCTTGGGCGCCTCGCGCAGGCCGAAATGCAGCACGAACAGCGACATGGACCACCGCTTGCGACCAAGCGATTTGGCCTGGGCCTGCCCACGCGGCGTGTGACCCAGCAGGTCGCGATAGTTGTGCATCACGTCGCCGTTGCTGGCGACCATGTCGGCATGGACCCTGCGCCCGTCGGCCAGCGTGACGCCGGTGGTGCGCGCGCCCTCGGTCTCGATCCGGGCGACCTTGGCGTTCAGCATGACCTGTCCGCCCTGACGTTCGAACAATGCGACCATCCCGGCGATCAGCTGGTTGGTGCCGCCCTTGGCGAACCACACCCCGCCGCGCCGCTCCAGCGCGTGGATCAGCGCATAGATCGAGCTGGTCGAGAACGGATTCCCGCCCACCAGCAGCGTATGGTACGAAAACGCCTGCCGCAGATAGGGGTCCTTGATGAAGGTCGCGACCTTGGCATGGACGGACTTGTAGGCCTCCAGCCGCATCAGCGCGGGCGCGGCCTTCAACATCTGGCCCAGCTTCAGGAACGGCACGGTGCCCAGCTTGACGTAACCCTCCTGATACACCTCCTCCGCGTAATCGCGGAAGCGGCGGTAGCCCTCCAGGTCGTCGGGGTTGAACTGCGCGATCTGGCGTTCCAGCTGGTCGGCCTCGTTCACGTAATCGAACACCTTTCCGCCCGGCCACATCAGCCGGTAAAAGGGCGACACCGGCATCAGCGTCACGTCGCGCGCCATGTCCTGACCGGTCAGCGCCCACAGCTCCTTGAGGGCATCGGGATCGGTGATGACCGTGGGACCTGCGTCGAAGACGTGCCCCTGATCGTGCCAGACATAGGCGCGCCCGCCGGGCTTGTCGCGGGCCTCGACCAGGGTGGTGGCGATGCCCGCCGATTGCAGGCGGATGGCCAGGGCCAGCCCGCCAAAGCCTGCGCCGATCACGATGGCGGTCTTGGCCGCGGGCGAGTGGGCGTTCATGCGTTTTCCTTCAGCAGGGGACGTTCGGGCAGGCAGCGGATGGCCGTGCCAAGCGGGATGGGCGGTTTGCCGGTGACGATGCGCAGCTGATCCGCCACGGTCAGCCGGCCGGCATAGAAACGTTCGATCAGGCCCTGCGGCATGCGATAGAACCGCTGCAGCAGGGTATAGCGGCGGTCGGGCGCGCAGCCGCGGAACAGCATCCGGTTCAGCAGCCGCAGGAACCTGTCGCGCCGCGCGCGGGCGATCGCGAAATCACGGATGGCAGCGCGCAGCGCATCGGTGGTCAGCGGCCCCGGCAGGCCCGCGACCACGTCCGCCACCTGCGCCGCATAGGGCAGCGAATAGCCGGTGACGGGATGAAAGAACCCCGCGCGCAGGCCCACGGGCACCGGACCCGTCGCGTGATTTTCCCAGAAGCCTGCGGCGTCATGGGCCAGCGCGATGGGCAGAATGCCGCGTTCGCGCCGCACCTCAACGCCCGTCCAGCCCTGCTGGCGAGCGTAATCGTGGGACGCTGCCGCCAGCGCGTCGTCGTCCAGATCGCCGCCGTCGGAATAGCGCGTATCCTCGATCAGGATGCGGGTCGGCGAAAAGGGCAGCAGATAGATGAAGCGGTACCCGTCCTGCTGGGTGACGGTCGCGTCCATGATCATAGGGCGGGGCACGCCGTGGGGGCGGTCGGTCTCGATCTCGACGCCCACGAATTTCTGGAACCCGACGGTCAGGTGCCGCGACGGCTGCGCACCGCGCCCGTCGATCACCGCGCCCGCATCGATCCGGGTGCCGCAGGACAGCGTCGCGCCCTGCGCGTCCAAGGTGGCGATGTCGCTGTTCCAGCGGATCGTGGCGCCCGACCGGACCACCGCATCCGCCAGCGCCGCCCCGTCCAGCGACCCATAGCCGGTGACCAGGCGACGGGCATGGCGGGGAAAACGCACCTCCTGATCCGGCCAGTTGGCGCGGCGCAGCGGTTTCAGCCGCGCCAGCCATTCGGGCGACAGGTCGGGGTCGTGGCAGGACCAGGTGTGGCCGTCGGACGGCCCTGCGGCGCGGTCCAGCAGCAGCACCCGAAGGTCGGGCCGCGCGGCGCGCAACGCCAGGGCGATCAGCCCGTTCGCAAGGCCCGCCCCTGCCAGCAGAACGTCATGGGTCACGTGCGCTCCTGCGCCTCGGCCCGCAGCACGCCCGACGTCTTCAGGTCCTGCTTCAGCTTGTCGACCGGCGGCGCATAGATGAAGCCGAAGCTGACGCAGTGGTCACGCCCCTCGACCGCGTGATGCAGGCGGTGCGCCTGATACAGGCGGCGCGCATAACCCTTGCGGGGGATATAGCGGAACGGCCAGCGCTGATGGACCAGCCCGTCATGCAGGATGAAATAGATCAGCCCATAGACGGTCATGCCCAAGGCGATCCACCACAGGACCGGCGCCCAGATCCAGCCTACCGTGAACAGCACCGTGGCGATCACCGCAAACACCAGCCCGTACAGGTCGTTCTTTTCCAGCGCGTGGTCGTGTTCCTCATGGTGCGACTTGTGCCAGCCCCACCCCAGGGGGCCGTGCATGATCCAGCGATGGACGGAATAGGCCGTCAGCTCCATCACCAGCACGGTGACGACGACGATCAGGAAATTGGTCATGCGGTGTCCCCCTTGGTGCGGGTGCTGGGCAGGCGCCACCACGGCACCGTCGGGTGCAGATGGTGTTCGTGATGATAACCGCCAAAGTGAAAGCAGGTCAGCAGCGACACAGGGTCGCTGATCCGCGACGAGCGCGCGTTGTGGCGGTCGGGAAAGTCGTCATGGCCGGGGCGATGCGGCAGCCAGGTGCCGAACACGAACAGCTGCATCGACGCCAGGATCGACGGCAACGGCCAGAAGACCACGTACATCCAGCGATCCCCCAGGATCAGCGCATAGACCGTCACGATGACCGGCAGCAGCAGCCCCTCGCGCCAGCCGAAATAGGTGCCGATGAAGCTGGCGTACCAGCGGACCGGGCCGCCATGGTCGAAATCGGGGTCGTCGTCAGTGCCGGCATGGCGGTGGTGGGCCATGTGCTTGACGATCATCTTGCGCCACGAGAACCCGGCATACAGCCACAGGACCAGCTGCCCCATCGCCGCATTGGCGCGCGGACGCCCTGGCACCACGGACCCGTGCATCGCGTCATGCGCGATGATGAACAGGCCGACCGACAGCCAGGTCAGGCCCAGGAAATTCGCGACCGCCAGGATGGGATGCGCCGCCGCGTCCAGAAACCACAGCGCATGGACATGCAGCGCCAACCAGGCGGTGATGATGCCGCCCGAAACGATCAGGCTGGTGGCGGTCAGATCTGCCTTGGGCAGGGCATGTGCGCTCATCTTGTCCCCCGGACCGGCGATCCGCGCAGACTACAACCCCGCATCGCCGGTTTCCATCCCCGATGCTTGCGACCATTGGCCACCCGGCCCCGGCACCAGCAAAGGCGCGCGGCGCAGGGCCGCCAGATCGGCCGAACCGGTGCAGAACATCGCGATGCGCAGCTGGGTGATGACGTCGGACAGGTGATCGGCCAGGGCCTCGGCGCTGTGGCGCGCGGCGGGCAGCGCGCGGGCCGCCTGCCCCGCCAGGTCCGCGCCAAGCCGGATGGCCCGCGCCGCGTCCAACCCGTGACGCACCCCGCCCGACCCGATCAGCACCTGGCCCGGCCCGATCAGCGGCGCGATGGCGCGCAGCGCCGCGGTCGTGGGGATGCCCCAGTCGTGGAACGGTGCCGCCAGCGCCTGCAGGCGGTCGGGGCCGCGTTCGGCCTCGACCCGCGCCCAGCTGGTGCCGCCAGCGCCGGCGACATCCAGGATCGTGACGCCCGCATCGATCAGCCGCCGCGCCAAGGGCGCCGACAGGCCCGCCCCGACCTCCTTGACGCCCAGGGGGACCGGCAGGCTGGCCGCCAGTTCCTCGATCCGCGGCAGCAGGGCCGCAAAGTTGCGGTCGCCGCCTTCCTGGATCGCCTCCTGCAGCGGGTTCAGGTGCAGGATCAGCGCATCGGCCTGGATCATGTCCACCGCCCGCTGCGCCTGCGTCAGGCCAAAGCCATAGTTCAGCTGGACCGCGCCGATATTGCCCAGGATCGGGATATGCGGCGCCCGCGCCCGCAGGCTTGCGCCCAGACCGCCATTGCCGCCCGCCTCGACCGCGATGCGCTGCGATCCGACCGACAGGGCGATGCGGTGATGGGCACAGGCCTCGGCGATGTGCAGGTTGATGCGTTCCGCCTCGTCCGGGCCGCCCGTCATGGCCGAGATCAGCAGCGGCGCCCCCAGGCTGCGGCCCAGGAACCGCGTTCCGGTGTCGACCGCGTCCATGTCCAGATCAGGCAGCGCCTGATGCAGGAACCGGACCTGATCGAACCCGCTGTCCAGCCGGTCCTGCGCACCGCGGCCTTCGGTGACGATGCGCAGATGATCCGACTTGCGACGAGAGATTTCGGTCATGGGCTGCCATCCGGTTGCGTCATCCGACTATTGCGCCAATGCCTTCAGGGTTCCAGCCCCAGTTCCAAGAGGACGAACTGTCGCGCGCCGCCGAATGACAGGTGCGCCCGGCATTTCAGCCGCCGGCGTCATGGCGCAGGGTCCACGCCACGATCTGCAAAAAGGGTCCAGAAAGCCCCTTGCCCCCCCTTGGTGACATCCATATACGGGTCCGCGGAGATGTGGCCGAGTGGTCGAAGGCACACCCCTGCTAAGGGTGCAGGCCCGAAAGGGTCTCGAGGGTTCGAATCCCTTCGTCTCCGCCATAATCACAATATCAGCGCATTCGCGATTGGCTTTGTGGCTTCAACCAGCAGCCGCGTTCTGGCGTATCCGCACCATCGGATGGGCGCGCCCTTCGCATCATCAATCGTCGCCGGCCATCCGACAGGCACCCGGCGACGGCGATGGCGGGGCCGGGTGCCCGACACCCTCACCACCGCCGCCGGGCGTGATTCCCGACCGGACCGGTCGTCAGCGGCTCGGGATGATCCGATCGGCCTCCAACTGCGCGAAGAGGTCGAAGAACGCGTCGTCCGTCGCCTGATAGGCGGTGAAGCCCAGCTTGCGGCTTTTCGACATGTCGGTCACGACCTCGATCGGGCGGCCCAGGTCGGCATCGGTGTGCCATGGCGACACCAGGCGGGTGATGTCCTGTTCGGTCAGCCCATCGCGGGCGGCGATGCGGGACCAGATCGCGGCGTCATCGGCCATCTGGTCCGCCAGCGGGCGTTCGGTACCGTCGAAATCCTCGGCCTCGATCCCGAACCAGTCGGCCAGGCGGTGCCACATCCAGCTCCATCGGAAGACGTCGCCGTTGACGATGTTGAAGGCCTGGTCATGGGCCGCGGGCGTGGTCGCGGCCCAGATGACCTGGGCCGCCAGCTGGCGGGCGTCGGTCATGTCCGTCAGGCCGTTCCATTGTACGGCCGATCCGGGAAACCGGAACGGGCGCCCCGTCTCGCGGCAGATGGCGGCATAGACGGCCAGGGTCGTGCCCATGTTCATCGCGTTGCCGACCGCCTTGCCGATCACGGTATGGGGCCTGTGCACGCTGTAGGTGAAGCCGTCGCGGCGCGCGGCCTCGAACAGCTCGTCCTCCTGCGCGTAATAGAAGTTCGCGACATCCAGCCGGCCCTGATCCTCGCGGAACGGGGTCTTGGGCAGGCTGCCCTTGCCATAGGCCTCGAACGGCCCAAGATAATGCTTCAGCCCGGTGACCAGCGCCGCGTGGCGGACGGTGCCAAGCGGGCGCAGGCCGTCGAACAGGTTGCGCAGCATCAGCGCGTTGACGCGGATGTTCTCGGCCTCGGTCGATTGGCGCAGCCAGGTGGTCAGGAACACATGCGTCGGCGCCAGCCCGGTCAGGGCGGTGGCGACGGATGCGGGGTCCAGCAGGTCGGCGGCCACGGGCGTCACGCCGTGTTGCGGCTGCGGATTGCGGCTGAGGCCCAGGACGGTCCAGCCGTCGCGGACCAGTTGGGCGGCGATGGCGTGGCCTTGAATGCCGGTGGCGCCGACGACCAATGCGGTGCGGGTCATGAAACTCTCCTGTCTGTGTGCTGTCAGGGGATCTAGTCAGCGCGGCCCCGTCGTGCCAGACGGCACCAAATTGGGACATAGCCACCGAAAGGTAACCACCATGGAACCCGGCAGCATCGACACCGACTGGCGCGAGGATTGCGCGCCCCGCCGCACGATGGAGATCTTTGCCACGAAATGGACCAGCATGATCCTGCACACGCTGCACGCCCAGCATGGAGGCGCCGCGCGCAACGGGGTGCTGCTGCGCAGCCTGCCGGGGATCTCCAAGAAGATGCTGGTCCAGACCCTGCGCGAGATGGAGGACAGCGGCCTGATCAACCGCCATGTCGAAAGCACCGTCCCGCCCGCGGTCGAATACAGCCTGACCCCGCTTGGCATGCGCTTCGTGGGCCTGGTCGAGGCGGTCTATGCCTGGGGCCGCGACAATGCTGACGCGCTGGATCAGCTGCAGGCGCGCGCGACGTCGCGGCGGAACCGCTAGGCCCGCGTCCAGTCGCGCAGCCAGCGCATCGCGTCGAACCCCGGCGTGCCGGCGGGGGCATAGATCTGGCGGTCCAGCTGGCCCAGCAGGGCCTGGCTGTGCGGCCCGCCGCCCCCGCGCCACGCCAGATGCGCCGCCGCAGCCGCCCGCAGCCGGGTCAGATCGCCGCAGGCGGCCGCCGCGCGCATCGCCGCCGCATGCGGGCCGGGGCGCAACCGGCGCAGGCCACGGCCGAACGCGGGCAGCCTGCCCCACAGCACCACGGCCAGCGCGACCACCCCGCCCAGCAGCGCCAGCCCCGCCATCTGCCAATGCAGGGCGACGCCCGTTCCCGACGCGGTGGTGAAGCCCGCGAAACCGAAAGGAATCGGCTTCATCGCCGCGACCTCGACCCGGCGGCTGTCGGTGTCCAGCCAGGGAAAGGGGATCGCGGGCAGGACGCCGGGCTCGCCCGTGCGGGGCCGCATCTGCCATTCCCAGACCACGCGGGCGACGGGACCGTCCGGGGTCGGGATCGTTTCGCGGGTTTCGGGCAGGGTAAAGCTGATCAGCCAGGGTTGGGCGATGTCGGGGCGTGGCGGCAGATGGTGGGCCATCGCGCCCAGGGCCTCGATGGTGACGCGGCGGGTCAGGATGTCGTCCTTGGCCAAGCGGCCGGGCGGCGCGGAAAGTTCGTCGGTCAGCACCAGCCTGCGCGCGGTCAGGGGGCGGCCCGAATGGGGAAAGGGCTTGACCGTCAGGCGCGCGGTGCCCGACGTGACGCTGACCTCCTCGCGGACGCGCTGCGGGTGATGTTGGTCAGGGTGTGGGTCAGCGGACCGATGGTCAGATCGCCCGCCTGGCGTGGAAACAGCGCGATGTCGCGTTCGAAGATCTGGATCATCCGCCCGCCGATGCGTTCCTGGAACCAGCGGTCGCGGTCGATCTGCATCCAGTCATAGGCGTCGGACACCGGAAAGGTCAGGCTTTCCAGCGACACGGTCAGATCGTATTCGCCGCGCAGCGTCAGGCGCACCATCTCGGCCACGACGGGGTTGCCGTGGTCGTGCAGGATCAGCAGCCGCGCCTCTCCCGGGGCCAGGGGCGCCGGGGTTTCGGCGCGCAGCGGCGTTGCCAGCATCAGGATCAGCAGGATCAGCCGGATCACCATGGGTCACCCGCCTCGGGCCGGATCAGGCCCAGCCCGGCACGCCGGTCGTGTTCGGCCTGCAGCCGCAGGGCCAGGAATTCGCCCGGATCGTCGGCGATGGTCTCCAGCCAGGCGTCGCTGGCGGCCATGCCGCGCGCCTCGACCGGGCGGCGCCAGCTTTCGGCGGCGGCGTCGGTCAGCGCGTTGGCGATCATCTCGTCCGGGGCGGGACGGCCGCCCTGCCCCAGGATGCGGCCCGGCGCGACGCTGTCGCCCCGTTGCGGCGGGAACATCGTGGCCACCAGGTCGCGGCTGGCACGGGCCTGTTCATCGGCGGGATTCGCGAACAGGACCGCGTCGAAATAGGCGACCGCCAACGGATAGTCGCCCGTAGCGGCCAGCGACAGCGCGCGGTTATAGGTCTGCGACCGGCCCGCGCGGGCGAAATCGGCATCGGCCAGCGCGTATTCGCCCAGCCGGTAATGTGCCACGCCGCGTGCGCCCGGATCGTCCAGCAGCATCAGCGCGGCCCGGTCCCACCCCGCCCGCAACGCCAGCGCGCCAAGTGCCGCGGGACCCGCAAAGACCAGCGCCGCCACAGCCAGGACCAGCAGGACCGCCGCCGCCCTCATTGCCGCCGCCTCAGCATCTGCAGCAGCGGCAGGGCGGCCAGCATGGCCAGGAACGGTCCCAGGTCACGATAGCCCAAGGCCGTCACCGCCGGATCGCGGCGGCGATCACCGCCCTGGCGCAGCCGGGCGGCCAGGCCGTCGACATCCTGGGCCAGCACCATCTGACCGCCCGATTGCACCAGTTGCGTCAGGGCATCGGGGGCGGGCGTCGGCGATTGCGGCGCGGCGCCCACGACGCGCACCGCCCAGATGCGCGTGCCCAAGGCCGCCAGGCGCCCGGCCTCGGCCACCGCCTGGCCATCGACCCCGCCCCCGTCCGAGATCAGGACCAGATCCGCCTGTCCGGCATCGCCGAACATCTGTCCGGCCAGGCCGATGGCCGCGGCGGGCCTGCTGCCCTGACCGGGCACCGTATCGGCGTCCAGGACCGCGATCAGCGTCTGCAGCGTGCGCGGATCGGTGGTGGGGGCGGAGGCGGCATAGGCCTCTCCGCTGTACAGGATCAGTCCGACCGGCCGTCCGGCCAGTCCCTGCAACAAGGCGGCAGCGGCCTGCTGCGCCTGCGCAAGCGCCGGCCCCCGCGCGACCGAAGGCGACAGGTCGATGGCGATCAGCACGCTGTCGGTACGCGCCAGCACCGGCGCGTCCGCGCGGGGAACCGCGGGGCCGGACAGGCCCAGCATCAGCAGCCCGGCCGCCCCAACGGGCAGCAGCGGCCCCCATCGCCCGGTGCTGCTCCCCAACGCGCCAAGCGCCCGCATCGCGGCCAGCATCTGGGGCGGCATCACCTGTTCCCACCCCCCGGCCAACGGCCCGCGCCGGTCCAGCCACCACGCCAGCGCCAGCAGCGGCAGCAGCCCCGCCAGCCACCATGGCCGCAGCAGCAGCGCGCCGGTCATTCCCGCCTCCGGATCGCGGCCAGCAGCAGGCAGGCGACGCACAGCATGGCGGGCCAGACCCACAGCGACCGCCAATATCGCAGCGGGGGCTGTTCGCCGGGGCTGGGCTCCAGCCGGTCCAGCGCCTGCGCCATGGCGGTCAGGTCGGCTGTGTCGCGGACGCGGAAAAGCGTGCCGCCCGCGGTTTCGGCCACCGCGCGCAGGGTCGCCACGTCGACCGCGTCGCGGGCGGTGGGGCGGGTCTCCAGATCCTCTGGGCCCAGGGCGATGGTGTGGATGCGCAGCCCGTGCGACGCCGCCAGCCGCGCCGCGTCCACCGCCAGCACGCTGCCCGAGGTGTCGACCCCGTCCGACAGCAGCACCACGACCCGGCCGGGCGACGCGCTGCCCTGCAGCCTGCGGATCGCCAGGCCCAGCCCGTCGGCGATGGCCGTGCCGCGGCCCGACACGCCGATCTGCGCCTCGTCGATGGCCTGCACGACGGCGTCCAGATCAAAGGTGAGCGGCGCCGCGACATAGGCGCGGCCGCCAAAGATCACCAGACCGATCCGGTCGCCC
>NZ_BBPH01000026.1 GCF_000787695.1 Paracoccus sp. PAMC 22219
CCCAAAGGTTACGATCCGGTAAGCGCAAGGACGGATCGGGGGGAAGATCATGACAATTCAGGACATCTATGTGCTGGGGGCGGCGCGCACGCCGATCGGGCGGGCTGATGGGGGCGCTGTCGGGGGTGGCCGCGGCCGATCTGGGCGGGGCGGCCATCGCCGCGGCACTGGCCCGCGCGGGCAGCCCGGCGGTCGATGCGCTGTTCATGGGCTGCGTCCTGCCCGCGGGCCAGGGCCAGGCCCCGGCGCGGCAGGCGGGCTTTGCCGGGGGGCTGGGCCAGGAGGTGCCCGCCACCACGCTGAACAAGATGTGCGGATCGGGGATGCAGGCGGTGATGATGGCATCGGACGCCATCCGCGCGGGCAGCGCCGGGATCGTCGTCGCGGGAGGCATGGAGAGCATGTCGAACGCCCCCTACCTGCTGCCCAAGATGCGCGCGGGCGCCGGTTGGGCCATGCGCAGGCGCTGGACCACATGTTCCTGGACGGGCTGGAGGATGCCTATGACAAGGGTCGCCTGATGGGCACCTTCGCCGAGGATTGCGCGTCGGAATTCGCCTTTACCCGCCAGGCGCAGGACGAATACGCCCTGACCAGCCTGACTCGCGCGCAGGAGGCCATCGCCAGCGGTGCATTCGCCACCGAGATCGCCCCCGTCACCGTGCCCGCCCGCGGCAAGGTCACCATCGTCGATACCGACGAACAGCCCGGGCTGGCCCGCCCCGACAAGATCCCGCTGCTGAAACCCGCGTTCCGCGACGGGGGCACGGTGACGGCGGCCAACAGCTCATCCATCTCGGACGGGGCGGCGGCGCTGGTGCTGGGCGGTGGGGCACAGGGCGCCATCGCGCGCATCTTGGGCCATGCCAGCCACGCCCAGGCCCCCGGCCAATTCCCCACCGCCCCGGTGCCCGCCGCCGAAAAGCTGCTGGCGCGGATCGGGTGGGACAAGGACAGCGTCGATCTGTGGGAGGTGAACGAGGCGTTTGCCGTCGTGCCGATGGCGTTCATGGCGCGGATGGGCCTGTCTCATGACCGCGTCAACGTGCATGGCGGCGCCTGCGCCCTGGGCCATCCGATCGGCGCGTCCGGGGCGCGGATCATCGTCACGCTGATCCATGCGCTGCAGGCGCGCGGGCTGCGCCGGGGCGTGGCCGCGATCTGCATCGGCGGCGGCGAGGGCACCGCGCTGGCGGTCGAGCTGTGCTGATCTGCCCGCCAAAGCGGCAGGCTGCCACGCTCGCGCACAGCGGCGCCCCCGCCGCGACGCCAAGCTGCGGAACCATTGGGCAAATCCGGCGGTTCTGCTGTGGACTTACCGGAACCGGGCGCGGATCATCGATCCAAGCAAAGACCCGGAAAACAATGCGTCAGCCAGTGGGGGAGTGATGAGTTACTATAACGAGATGTTCGAGGGCGACAGCGTCCGCGACCCCTATGCCCGCCTGCGGGAATGGGTCGAGACGATGCCTGACGATTTCCGCCAGATGAAGCAGGCCGAGGCCGAGGCGCTGTTCCGCCGCATCGGCATCACCTTCGCCGTCTATGGCGAGGGTGGCGATCCGGACCGGCTGATCCCCTTTGACATGATGCCCCGCGTGTTCGAGCAGGCCGAATGGCGCCGCCTGGAACGCGGCATCAAGCAGCGCGCCCGCGCGTTGAACGCGTTCCTGCGCGACGTCTATGGCCGCGGAGAGATCATCCGCGCCGGCCGCATTCCGGGTCGCCTGGTCTATCAGAACGAGGCCTTCGAGAAATCGGTGGTGGGCTTTGTCCCCCCGCGCGGCGTCTATTCCCACATCATCGGCATCGACCTGGTCCGCACCGCCAAGGACGAGTTCTATGTCCTTGAGGACAACTGCCGCACGCCGTCGGGCGTCAGCTACATGCTGGAAAACCGCGAGATCATGATGCGCATGTTCCCGCAGCTGTTCCGCGGCAACCGGATCGAGCCTGTGGACCAGTATCCCGACCTGCTGCGCCGCACGCTGGAATCGGTGGCACCCGCAAAATGCAACGACCGGCCAACCTGCGTGATCCTGACGCCGGGCCATTACAACAGCGCCTATTACGAACACAGCTTCCTGGCCAACCTGATGGGGGTCGAGCTGGTCGAGGGGCAGGATCTGTTCGTGGACGGCGAATTCTGCTATATGCGGACGACCACCGGGCCCAAGCGCGTCGACGTGATCTATCGCCGGATCGACGATCCGTACCTTGATCCGCTGTGCTTCCGTCCCGATTCGATGCTGGGCATTCCGGGGCTGATGGACGTGTACCGCTCGGGCGGCGTGTCGATCTGTTCGGCACCGGGCGCGGGCGTGGCGGACGACAAGGCGATCTATACCTTTGTCCCCGAGATGATCCGGTTCTATCTGGGAGAGGAGCCGATCCTGAACAACGTCCAGACCTGGACGCTGTGGAAGGACGATGACTATCGCTATGTGATGGAGCATCTGCCCGAACTGGTCGTCAAGGAGGTCCACGGATCGGGCGGCTATGGCATGCTGGTCGGCCCCAAGTCGACCAAGGAAGAGATCGAGGTGTTCCGCGCCAAGATCCAGGCCAATCCGTCGAACTATATCGCCCAGCCCACGCTGGCGCTGTCGACCTGCCCGACCTTCGTGAACGAGGGCATCGCGCCGCGCCACGTTGACCTGCGCCCCTATTGCCTGTGCGGCGACCGGATCGAGCTGGTGCCGGGCGGGCTGACCCGCGTCGCGCTGCGCGAGGGGTCGCTGGTGGTGAATTCGTCGCAGGGCGGGGGTGTCAAGGACACCTGGGTGCTGTCGGAATGAGGGGACGTAACACGATGCTCAGCCGCACCGCCTCGAACCTGTTCTGGATGGGCCGCCATCTGGAACGCGCCGAAACCGCCGCGCGCCTGCTGGACGTGGGACAGCGCATCACGCTGCTGCCCAACACCGAGGCCGGGTATCAGAACGAATGGAACTCGCTGCTGCAGGCATCGGGCAGTTCGGACCTGTTCGCGCAGAAATACGGAGAGATCACCCAGGAGAACATCGAGGAGTTCATCTTCTTCGACCGCGCCAACCCGTCATCGGTGGCCAGCTGCCTGGAAAAGGCGCGCGAGGCCGGGCGCATCGTGCGCACCGCGCTGACCAGCCAGGTCTGGGACGCTCTGAACGTGGCGTTTCAGGAACTGCGCCGGATCGAACGCCAGCCGCGGTCGAAACTGGACACGGCCGGGCTGACCGATTTCACCACCGGCCACACCTCGACCGTGCGCGGCGCGATCAACGCGACGCAGCTTCGGAACGACGGCTGGCATTTCATGAACCTGGGATATGGGCTGGAGCGCGCCGACGCGACCGCCCGCCTGCTGGACGTCAAGTATTTCGTCCTGCTGCCGCGGATCGAGTTCGTGGGATCGGGCCTGGACACCTATCAGTGGCAGGTGATCCTGCGGGCGCTGTCGGCGCACCGGGCCTATCACTGGGCCTATGGCGGCGACATCACCGCCGGTCAGGTGGCCGATTTCCTGATCCTGAACGGCGAAAGCCCCCGCGCGTTGATCACGTCGCTCTACGAGACCGTGTGGCACCTTGAGGGTCTGGCGCGCCGTTACGGCGACGGGGTGCCGACCAGCGCCCGCGACAAGGCGCGCGAGGTGCTGACCGCCCTGCAGGCCCGCGACATCGAGATGATTTTCGACGAGGGGCTGCACGAGTTCCTCAGCTGGTTCATCCAGGAACTGTCCGAGATTTCCAACCTGGTCCACCAGGATTACCTGCTTGGAGGGGTGTGAACGATGCGTCTGAAAATCTCTCACGAGACGGTCTATCGCTATGGCCAGCCGATCCGGAACCTGGTGCAAAGCCTGCGCCTGACGCCGTCCGTGTTCGAGGGGCAGAAGACCCACGAATGGCAGATCGACGTGTCGGGTGGCGTCAAGGGTCCGGGTTTCCGCGACGGTGCCGGCGACTGGATCGAGGGCTGGACCGTGCGCGGTCCGGTCGATCATGTCACCGTGCGCATCACGGGGCGCATCGACACCCGCGACATGGCGGGCGTGCTGCGCGGTCACCGCGAGATGATCCACCCGCTGACCTATCTGCGCGACAGCCCCGCGACCCGCCCCGACGATGCGCTGCGCGCGCTGGCCCAGTCCGTCACCGGCAGCGACCCGCTGGACCTGGCGCATCAGCTGTCGGCATCGGTCAGCGACCGCATCGCCTTTCGTCCCGGCGTGACCCATACCGGCACCACCGCATCCCAGGCCCTGGCCTTGGGAGAGGGGGTCTGTCAGGACCATACCCATGCCCTGACCGCCATCGCCCGCCTGCGCGGGCTGCCCGCGCGCTATGTGTCGGGCTATCTGCATTCGACCATCGATGGTCAGGCCCATGACGCCGCCCATGCCTGGGCCGAGATCCAGGTCGAGGGCCTGGGCTGGATCGGTTTCGACGCCGCCAACCGCTGCTGCCCGGACGAACGCTATGTCCGGCTTGGGTCCGGTCTGGACGCGGCCGATGCGGCCCCGATCCGGGGCGTGGCCATGGGCACCGGGTCCGAGGACATGGATGTCAGCGTCCGGGTCGAGGAGATGGCCCAGTAGGGACCGGGGGCAAGCCCCCCGGTCCGCCCACCGTCACAGCGTGATGCGATAGCGGGCAAAGCCGTCGGGCGCATCGCCCGCGGGTTCGATGGTCAGGGCGGTCACCTCCTGCAGATAGGCCGCGGCCCCCGGCCCGGTGTCGAACAGCACCGTGGCCCCGTCCAGCGCTGCGAACGACCAGTTGCCGTCCGCCGACGGGTTGATCGTCCCCTGATCCAGGATATAGCGCACGATCACGTCACGGTTGGTGTCCGGCCCTTCGAACACCACGGTGGTGCCGTCCGCGCCGGGGAAAGACCCGCCCCCGGTGGCACGATAGTTGTTGGTGGCGATGATGAACTCCGCCGCCGGATCGATGGGCTGCCCGTCGATGGCCAGATCGACGATGCGGTTCGCGTCCGGGTTCGCCACCGCCCCGTCGGCATCGAACCGCGACGGCTGCGACAGGTCGATCCCATAGGTGACCCCGTCGATCACGTCGAAATTGTAGCTGCGGAAATCGGGGTTCAGCAGCGGCTGGTCCGCCTGCCCCGGTTCGATCTGGTTGAAGGCCCCGGCGCTGCGCTCCAGCCAGTCCTTGACCTGCGCGCCGGTCACCCGCACGGCGCGGATGGTGTTGGGATACAGATACAGGTCGGCCACGTTGCGGATGGCGATGTCGCCCGGCGGCACGTCGGTGAAATAGTCCGGGCCGCCCCGCCCGCCCGCCTTGAAGGGCGCGGCCGCCGACAGGATCGGCAGCCCCTCGTGTTCGGTCCCGGCCAGCATCTGCGCGATGTACCAGCTTTGCGCGTTCGACACGATCTGGACCGACGGATCGTCGGCCACCATCGCGAAATAGCTGTACAGCGCCGCGCTGGTCTGACCCACGGGGCGGCGGACATAGTCCAGCGTCTGCTGGTGTTCGGCGGCGGTCGCCTCCTCGATGGCGGGCACGCTTTCGACCCGCGGGGTCACCACGCCCTCGTCGTCGCGCTGATAGATCGGGCGCGCCTCGACCTGGTGGCTGACGATGGTCCAGCCGTCGCCCTGCCGTTCCAGCAGCAGATCGATCAGCCCCATATGCGACCCCCAGAACCCGGCCATCACCGCGGGCTTGCCGCCGATCGTGCCGGCCGTGGCGTCCACGCCCTCCACGCCCTCGTAGTCGGGACCGGGAAAGACCGAATGCGAATGCCCGGTCAGGATCACGTCGATGCCGTCGACGGCGGCCAGCGGGATGGCCGCGTTCTCCATCCCCGGTTGGGCCGTCTGGCCGCCGATGCCGCAATGGGCCAGCGCCACTACCAGATCGACCCCTTCGGCTCGCAGCCTGGGCACCCAAGCCTCGGCCGCCTCGACGATGTCGCGGACGGTGACCTGCCCCTCCAGATGGGCGCGGTCCCATTGCATGATCTGCGGCGGCACAAACCCGATGATGCCGATGCGGATCGGATGGACCGCGCCCGCCCCGTCGGTCAGGTCGCGGTCGATCACCGCATAGGGCGGCACCAGGGTCCGGTCCTGGTCCGGGGTGGCGCCGGCCTCGGTCACCACGTTGGCGCAGACGACGGGATAGCCCGCGCCCGCCAGGCTGGCGCCCAGAAACTCCAGCCCATAGTTGAATTCGTGGTTGCCCAACGATCCGCCGTCAAAGCCCAGGGCGTTCATCCCCTGGATCACCGGGTGGGTCGCGTCCCCCTCCATCCCGCGCTCGTATGCAATGAAATCGCCCATCGGGTTGCCCTGCAGGAAATCGCCGTTGTCGAACAGCACGGCATTCGTGGCCTCGGCGCGGACGGCGCCGACCAGGGCCGCGGTCCGCGCCAGGCCCAGGGTGTCGGTCGCCGTGTCCGCGTAATAGTCGTAGGGCCAGACATGCGCGTGCAGGTCCGTCGTCTCCATGATGCGCAGATGCGCCTGCCCCGCCTCGGCCCGCGCGGAATAGGGGTGCAGTGCGACAAGCGTCAGGCCGGCCACCCCCGATGTCAGGAATCCGCGGCGGCTGAGGGCAAGAGGATGGGTCATCATGTTCGTCCTTGGGTGGTGGAACCTGCACGATGTGCAATTTGGCGCGCCAAGGCGACCCAAAGTTTCATGACACGACCCGCAAACGAGCGATTGCAGCCCCCGCCACCCGGTCCTAGTCTGCCCTGCGGATTGCAACGGAAAGATGGACCGGTGACCTACTGCGTCGGACTGAAACTGGATGCCGGGCTTGTGCTGCTGTCGGATACCCGAACGAATGCCGGGCTGGACAACATATCCTGCTATCGCAAGATGTTCTTCTTTGAGGCGCCGGGCGAACGCATCATCGCGATCATGACCGCCGGGTCGCTGTCGGTCACCCAGACCACCATCGCCCGCCTGGAGGAGGCGATCGAGGACGAGCTGGCTGACGACACGACCTCGATCCTCAAGGCACCGACGATGCTGCGCGTGGCCACGATCATCGGCGACACCCTGTGCCGCACCCGGCGCGAGATCGCCGAGCAGTGCCGCGACCTGAAACAGCAGGCATCCGCCAGCATGATCGTCGCGGGACAGCGCAAGGGCGGCGACATGCGCCTGTTCCTGATCTATCCCGAGGGCAATTTCATCGAGGCGACCGAGGACACGCCCTTCCTGCAGATCGGCGAGCACAAGTACGGCAAGCCGATCCTGGACCGCGTGGTCACCCCCGCCACCAGCCTGTCGGACGCGCAAAAGGCCGTACTGCTGTCGATGGACAGCACGTTGCGGTCGAACCTGTCGGTCGGCATGCCGCTGGACCTGGCGGTGATCGAGACCGACGCCTGCGCGGTGACCGCCCGGCGCCGCATCCTGGACGGCGACCCCGATTTCGCGCAGATGAGCGCCGCCTGGTCCGCCGCCCTGCGCGACAGCTTCGTCAAGGTCACGATCTGAGGCGCCAGGGGCCCCGCGGCCCATGCGCGTTGAAGCGGCACTGCCAACCCGCTAAGCAGTGCGCATATCATCTTCGGGGGATCCCATGACCGACAAGACCAGCCGCACCCGCATCACCCCCGAAGAGGCGCTGGCCTATCACCTGGAGCCGCGTCCGGGCAAATACGACATCACGCCCTCGACCCCCATGACCACGCAACGCGACCTGTCGCTGGCCTATTCGCCGGGCGTCGCGGTGCCGGTGCAGGCCATCGCGGACCGGCCGGAGCTGGCCTATGATTACACCACCAAGGGCAACATGGTCGCGGTGATCTCGAACGGGACGGCGATCCTGGGGATGGGCAACCTGGGCGCGCTGGCCTCCAAGCCGGTGATGGAGGGCAAGGCAGTGCTGTTCAAGCGGTTCGCCGACGTGAACGCCATCGACCTGGAGCTGGACACCGAGGACGCGGACGAATTCATCAATGCCGTCAAGCTGATGGGCCCGACCTTCGGGGGCATCAACCTGGAGGACATCAAGGCGCCGGAATGTTTCATCATCGAACAGCGCCTGAAGGAGCTGATGGACATTCCGGTGTTCCACGACGACCAGCACGGCACCGCCGTCATCTGCGCCGCGGGCCTTCTGAACGCGCTGGAGCTGTCGGGGAAAAAAATCGAGGATGTGCGCATCGTCCTGAACGGCGCGGGGGCCGCCGGCATCGCCTGTCTTGAGCTGCTGAAGTCGATGGGCGCGCGGCATGACAACTGCATCATGTGCGACACCAAGGGCGTCATCTATCAGGGCCGCACCGAGGGCATGAACCAGTGGAAGTCGGCCCATGCGGTCGTCACCACCGCCCGCACGCTGGAGGAGGCCATGAAGGGCGCCGACGTCTTCCTGGGCGTCAGCGCCAAGGGCGCCGTGACCCAGGACATGGTCGCCAGCATGGCCGACAACCCGGTGATCTTCGCGATGGCGAACCCCGACCCGGAAATCACGCCCGAGGATGCCCATGCCGTCCGCCCCGACGCGATCGTGGCCACCGGGCGCAGCGATTATCCGAACCAGGTGAACAACGTCCTAGGCTTTCCCTACCTGTTCCGCGGCGCGCTGGACATCCACGCCCGCGCCATCAACGACGAGATGAAGATCGCCTGCGCCGAGGCCCTGGCGAAACTGGCGCGCGAGGATGTCCCTGACGAGGTCGCCGTCGCCTATGGCCGCAAGCTGCAGTTCGGGCGCGACTACATCATCCCGACGCCCTTCGATCCGCGGCTGATCCACGTGATCCCGCCCGCCGTGGCCCGCGCCGGGATGGACACGGGCGTCGCGCGCCGTCCGATCATCGACATGGACGGCTATGTCCAGACGCTGAAGAACCGGATGGACCCGACGGCCGCGATCCTGCAGGGCATCCACGCCCGCGCGCGCCAGGCCCAGGCCCGGATGATCTTTGCCGAGGGCGATGATCCGCGCGTCCTGCGCGCCGCCGTCGCCTGGCAGCGGACCGGCATGGGTCAGTCCCTGGTCGTGGGCCGCGAGGCCGAGGTCAAGGCAGAGCTGGAGGCCCTGGGCATGGGCGACGCCTTCCGCGAGATCAGCGTCGTGAACGCCGCCAACACCCGGCATTTGGACAGCTATCACGAGTTCCTGTACCAGCGCCTGCAGCGCAAGGGCGTCGACCGCGAGGATGCGTTCAAGCTGGCCAACCGCGACCGTCACATCTTTGCAGCCCTGATGCTGGCCCATGGGCATGGCGACGGTCTGGTGACCGGGGCCACGCGCAAGAACGCGCCGGTGCTGGCGCAGATCGGCCAGGTGTTTGACGTGCGCCCGCAGGACGGGGCGGTGGGCATCACCGCCGTGCTGCACCGGGGGCGGATCGTGCTGATCGGCGACACGCTGGTCCATGAATGGCCCGAGGCCGAGGATCTGGCCGACATCGCGACCCGCGGCGCCGCCGTCGCCCGCAACCTGGGGCTGGAGCCGCGCGTGGCCTTCCTGTCGTTTTCGAACTTCGGCTATCCGGTCAGCGAACGCGCCATCAAGATGGCCCAGGCCGCCACGGTCCTGGACACGCGCGGCGTCGATTTCGAATACGAGGGAGAGATGACCGTGGACGTGGCCCTGAACATGGATGCCGCCGCACGTTATCCCTTCAGCCGCCTGACGGCGCCCGCGAACGTGCTGGTCGTGCCCGCCCGGCATTCGGCGTCGATTTCCGTCAAGCTGATGCAGGAGATGGCGGGCGCGACCGTGATCGGTCCGATCCTGACTGGGGTCGCGAAACCGATCCAGATCTGTTCGACGAACTCGACCGTCAGCGACATCCTGAACATGGCCGCCATCGCCGCGGGCGGGGTGGGCGCGCGGGGCTGAGCCGTCAGGGCGCCCGGTCGAACTGACGCTGGCGGTCGCGGAACCGGGCGCGGTCGGCGTCGGTGTATTCGTCGGCGCAGCGGTGGCAGCTGACGCCGTCCTCATATTCGGGACGGGCGCGGTCTTCGGGGGCCAGGGGGCGGCGGCAGGCGTGGCACAGCCCGTGCCGCCCCTGCGCCAGCCCATGCGTCAGGCTGACCCGCTGATCGAAGACGAAACATTCGCCCTGCCAGGCGCTGTCGGCCTCGGGGACCTCCTCAAGGTATTTCAGGATGCCGCCCTGCAGGTGATAGACCTGACCCACGCCCTGCGAGATCAGGTAGTTGGTCGATTTCTCGCAGCGGATGCCGCCAGTGCAGAACATCGCGATGCGCTTGCCCTCGAACCGGTGGGCATTCTCCTGCCACCAGGCCGGAAAGTCGCGAAAGCTGCTGGTCGCGGGGTCGATGGCGCCCCGGAAGGTGCCGATCTGAACCTCGTAATCGTTGCGCGTGTCGATCACGGCCACGTCGGGGGCGGCGATCAGCGCGTTCCAGTCGCGCGGCGCCACGTAATGGCCGGTGGTCGTGGCCGGGTCCATGTCGGGCTGGCCCATGGTCACGATCTCGGCCTTGAGCCGGACCTTCATGCGGGCAAAGGGGGGCGTGTCGGCGGCGCTTTCCTTCCAGTCCAGCGCGGCGAAACCGGGCCAGGCGCGGATGTGGTCCAGCACCGTCAGGATGCCGGCGCGCGGCCCCGCGATGGTACCGTTCACCCCTTCGGGCGCCAGCAGCAGCGTGCCGCACAGGCCCTGGTCACGGCACAGGTCCAGCAACGGCCCCTGTCGGGCGGTCGGATCGGCCAGGCGGGCAAAGTGGTACAGTGCGGCGACTGTCAGAGAGGTTTGGGGCAACATGGGCGTGGCCTTATCGCGGCCACGCCCCTTGGCGCAAGATCAGAACGCAGACCCTAGAAGGTCAGGCCCAGGGCCAGACCGCCCAGCAGATAGGTCAGGCCGGTGATCAGCAGGATGCCCACGACGTTCAGGACGAACCCGCCCTTGGCCATCTGCGCGATGGTCACGGTGCCGGTGCCGAACACGATGGCGTTGGGCGGCGTGCCCACCGGCAGCATGAACGCACAGGTCGCGGCCAGCGCCGCCGGGATCAGCAGAGTCATCGCATCGGCCCCGATGCCCAGGGCGACACCGCCCAGGATCGGGATGAAGGTCGCGGCGGTGGCGGTGTTCGACGTGATCTCGGTCAGGAACAGGATGATCGTGACCACCGCGCCCACCAGCAGGATCGTGGGCAACCCGCCCAGACCCGTGACCTGCTGGCCGAACCAGCCGTCAAGGCCGGACGACGCCACGGCCGATGCCAGCGACAGGCCGCCACCGAACAGCAGCAGCACGCCCCAGGGCAGGCCGGCTTCGGCGTCCTTCCAGTCCAGGACCATCTTGTCGCGCCCCTTGCCGGGCAGCAGGAACATGGCCAGGCCCGCGCCGATGGCGATGGCCGTGTCGTCCAGGTTGCCCAGCCACGGGGCCGCGGCCTCGATCGCGGGGATCGAGGTCAGCAGGCCCGGCACGATCCACAGGAACGCCGCGCCCAGGAACACCGCCAGGACCATCTTCTCTCCCTGGCTCAGGGCGCCCAGGTCGCGAACCTGATCCTCGATCATCTGCTTGCCGCCGGGGATCTCCGGCAGGTCGAAACGGTACAGAACGCGGGTCATCAGGAACCACGCGATGAAGATGAAGATGAAGGCCAGCGGGGTGCCCAGCACCATCCATTCCAGGAAGCCGATGTTGCGGCCCAATTCGTCCGAGGCATAGCCCGCGACGATGGCGTTGGGCGGGCTGCCCAGCAGCGTGCCCAGGCCCCCCATCGACGCGGCCCATGCGATCGACAGCACCAGGCAGACGCCGAAGGCGCTGATGTTGGGATCCTTGACGACATCGGTGATGGTGCCGCCGGCCTTCATCGCATCCTCGGCGGCGGCGCCGTCCTGGCGCGATCCGCGTTCGACCACCAGGGACAGGACCGACAGGCCGATGGGCAGCATCATCAGCGTGGTGGCGGTGTTGGACACCCACATCGACAGAAAGCCGGTGGCCAGCATCATGCCCAGCACGATGCGCCGCGGCGCCACGCCCACCTTGCGCAACGTCAGCAGCGCGATGCGGGTGTGCAGGTGCCATTTCTCCATCGCGATGGCGATCAGGAAGCCGCCCAGGAACAGGAACACGATCGAGCTGGCATAGGGCTGGGTCGCCTGGCCGACGGTGGTTTCCGTCAGCGCCGGGATCAGCACGATGGGCAGCAGGGCCGTGGCCGACAGCGGGATCGCCTCGGTCATCCACCAGATCGCCATCAGCGTGCCGACC
This sequence comes from Paracoccus sp. PAMC 22219, assembly GCF_000787695.1. Taxonomy (GTDB): domain Bacteria; phylum Pseudomonadota; class Alphaproteobacteria; order Rhodobacterales; family Rhodobacteraceae; genus Paracoccus. The sequence continues at coordinate 12,196 of NZ_BBPH01000026.1, forward strand.
GCGGCGACGATGCGCGCATCCTCGGACAGGCCCTCCTGCCCGCCCAGCAGCAGCCAGACGATGCCGGCCATCACCAGCCCCAAAGCCCGCAGACCCCAGATCAACTGAGGCGAGCGCGTCGGAACCTCGTTCTCGTCATATTTGGCGGGGTGATGCAGATCGTCCTGTATACCCATCGTGGCCTCCCTATTCGTTCAACATATTCTTGCGGTTAAGTTATGACAAAACCAGATCGGCGACCACCCTTGACGGCCGCCACCGTCCGGCGGTCTAGTGGCGCGAACCCGAACCCAAGGCGGACCGGATGACCCAAGCCCTGATCGTCATCGACATGCAGCGCGATTTCTGCCCCGGCGGCCTGCTGGCCGTGGCCGGAGGCGACCAGGTCGTGGGGCCGATCAATGCGATGATGCGCGAGGCAGAGGCGGTGATCCTGACGCAGGACTGGCACCCGGCGGACCATGCCAGCTTTGCCGACAACCACCCCGGCGCCGCGGCCTTTTCGGTGACGCAGATGCCCTATGGCCCGCAGGTCCTGTGGCCCGCGCATTGCGTGATCGGCACGCCGGGGGCGGCCTTCCACCCCGATCTGGAGGTCGACCGGGCCGACCTGATCCTGCGCAAGGGGTTCCGGGCCGGCATCGACAGCTATTCCGCGTTCTTCGAGAATGACCGCACGACCGCCACAGGCCTGTCCGGTTATCTGCGCGACCGGGGCATCACTGACCTGACCTTTGCCGGGCTGGCCCATGATTTCTGCGTCGCATGGAGCGCGATGGACGCCGCCCGCCTTGGCTTCAACGCCCGCGTGGTCGAGGGTGCCTGCCGCGCCATCGACCTGGACGGCAGCCTGGCCGCGGCACGCGACGGCATGACCCGCGCGGGGGTCACGCTGGCCTGAGGGTTGCGCCGCCCCGCGGATCAAGGCACCAAGGGTGAAATGGTCAAGGAAACAGCGTCATGGCCGACATCGCCACGCGGGTCTACAATCACAAATGGAAGATCGACCCGATCGTCCGGTCGCTGATCGACACCGATTTCTACAAGCTGCTGATGTGCCAGTCGGTGTTCCGCAACAGCCCGGACACGACCGTCACGTTCAGCCTGATCAACCGCAGCAAGGACGTGCGCCTGGCCGACCTGATCGACGAGGGCGAACTGCGCGAACAGCTGGACCATGTGCGATCCCTGTCGCTGACGCGCGGAGAGAGCACCTGGCTGCGCGGCAACACCTTCTATGGCAAACGCCAGATGTTCCGCCCCGATTTCATGGAGTTCCTGGAGGGGCTGCGCCTGCCCGCCTATCATCTGGACAAGCGCGACGGCCAGTACGAGCTGACCTTCGAGGGCCCATGGCCCCAGGTCATGCTGTGGGAGATCCCGGCCCTGTCGATCCTGATGGAGCTGCGGTCCCGCGCGGTCCTGAAGGACATGGGACGGTTCGAGCTGCAGGTTCTGTACGCGCGCGCCATGACGCGGCTGTGGGAAAAGATCCAGGCCATGCGCGCCCTGCCCGACCTGCGCATCGCCGATTTCGGCACGCGCCGGCGGCACAGCTTCCTGTGGCAGGACTGGGCCGTGCAGGCGATGATCGAGGGGTTGGGCGACCGGTTCACCGGCACCTCGAACTGCCTGATCGCGCAGCGCCGCGACATAGAGGCGATCGGCACCAACGCGCATGAACTGCCGATGGTGCGCGCGGCCCTGGCCGATGGCGACGCCGCCCTGCGCCAGGCGCCATACGACGTTCTGGCCGACTGGCACGAAGAGCATGACGGCAACCTGCGCATCATCCTGCCCGACACCTACGGCACCGAAGGGTTCCTGGCGGGCGCGCCCGACTGGCTGGCGGGCTGGACCGGCATCCGCATCGACAGCGGCGATCCGGCGACCGGTGCGGAAGCCGCGATCCGCTGGTGGCAGTCGCGCGGAGAGGACCCGCGCGGCAAGCTGATCATCTTTTCCGACGGGCTGGACGTGGACAAGATCGTGGCCCTGCACCGGCAGTTCCACGGTCGCGTCAAGGTCAGCTTTGGCTGGGGCACGCTGCTGACCAACGATTTCCGCGGGCTGGTGCCGGGCGACGGGCTGGCGCCCTTCAGCCTGGTCTGCAAGGCGGTGGCCGCCGACGGGCGTCCGACCGTCAAGCTGTCGGACAACCCCGCCAAGGCCACCGGCCCCGCGGCCGAGATCGACCGCTACAAGCGCGTCTTCGGGGTGGGTGTCCAGCAGGCGCTGAGGGTCACGGTCTAGACCCCGGTCACCCACAGCACCAGCAGGCAGGCCAGCGCGCCAAGCGATGCCGTGATGGGCAGCGTCACCAGCCAGGCGGCGGTGATGGTCACGACATGGCTGCGCCGCACCAGGATGCGGCGGCGCGTCTCGTCCGCGGGCAGGGCCTCGGACCGACTGCCGCGGCGACGGTCCAGCCATTCGCGCGCAAAGCCCACGCCGAAGATGCCGCCGACCGCCACATGCGTGGTCGACACCGGCAGCCCCAGGGCCGATGCGCCCAGCACCGTCACCGCCGTGGCCAGCGACACGCAGAAGGCGCGCCCTGCATTCAGCTTGGTGATGCCGCTGCCCACCATGTGGACCAGGCGGCGCCCGAACAGCAGCGTGCCCGTGGCGATGGCCAGGCCCCCGCCCGCCAGCACCAGCACC
>NZ_BBPH01000025.1 GCF_000787695.1 Paracoccus sp. PAMC 22219
CGGCCACCCCCGACAGCGCCCCCATCAGCCCGCCCATCGGCGTGCGCGCCGCCCCCAGCACATAGATGTCCTGAATTGTCATGATCTTCCCCCCGATCCGTCCTTGCGCTTACCGGATCGTAACCTTTGGGGTCTAGTCAAGGATGCAGATGCGCAAGGAAGGCCCGGAATCATGCAGTTCATCGTCGAAGACGCCGAATCCCATCTGAACATCACGGTGACGGAACCCCGGATCGACGCGGCGATTGCGACCCTGTTCAAGGACAAGCTGCGCGAGATCGTGGTCAAGAACCGCAAGCCGGTGCACATGGACATGGCGGCGGTGGACTTCATGGACAGCTCTGGCCTGGGGGCGATGATCGCCGTCCGCAAGAGCCTGCCCGAGAACCTGGCGCTGGTGCTGTTCGCGCTGACGCCCAATGTCGAACGCGTGTTCCGCCTGACGCGGATGGACAGCGTGTTCGACATCCAGCCCCGCACCTCTCAGTCCCGCACCGCTCAGCCCCGTACCGCTCAGAAGGAGCAACGAGAATGACACCCAGTGAACGCTCCGATCCGGGCATCGGCACCCGCGCGTCGGCCCTGACGCAGCCGATGTTCCACCGCGTTCTGAACGCCCATCCGATGATCGTGCGCGACACCCTGCAGGATGTCCGCCAGCGCTTTCGCGGAGAGGTGGGCGACGACACCCTGGGCCGGCTGGAGCTGGTCCTGGCCGAGGTGATGAACAACGTCGCCGAACACGCCCCGCTCAGCCAGGCGGAACAGGCGCGGCTGCCGGTGATCCACCTGTGCATCGTGCGCCACAGCTCTGGCCTGGCCTGCGCGCTGACCGATGACGGGGTGTCGCTGCCCGACGACTGCCTGCTGCCGCGCAGCCTGCCGCCGATGGTCGCGGACGACCTGCCCGAAGGCGGCTTCGGCTGGTTCCTGATCCAGGACCTGACCCAGGCGCTGTGCTATTACCGAGAGGAGAGCCGCAACTATCTGGCCTTCAGCATCCCCTTTGCCCAGATGGAGGTCGACGCCTAGTTGACCGGACCCGCCAGGAAATAGCGACCGTCCTGAAAGGCGCTGAACATGTCGCCGACCTCGGGGTGGTCCAGCGGTTCGCCCGACACGTCCAGCTCCAGGTTCTGCTCCGAGACATAGGCCACGTAATAGGTCGCCTCGGTTTCCGCGAACAGGTGATAGAACGGCTGGTCGCGGTCGGGGCGCGAATCCTCGGGGATGGATTCGTACCATTCCTCGGTATTGGCGAATTCGGGATCGACGTCGAAGATCACGCCCCGGAACGGCCGCGAACGGTGCCGGACGACCTGTCCAAGGCTGTATTTCGCGTGGCGGCTTTGGGCCTGCATCCGGGCGGTTTCCATCGTTCGTGTCAATCATCAACAAAAGTCAGCGCGCCTTCTAGCGCGCCGCAACGATCCTGTCCACCGGCAGGCGATCAGGGCGCGATGTCGTCCGCGGTCAGGGGCACGGTGGCCATCGACATCTTGGCCGACCCTTCGCTGATCTGGTTGGCATGGGCCAGATAGACCAGCACGCGGTTGTCGGCATCATAGATGCGCTGCACCCGCAGCGACTTGAACACCAGCGAGCGTCCCTCGCTGAACACGTTCTCTCCCTCGCCGGGGGTCAGGGCGGTGACGTCGATCGGGCCGGTGCGGGTGCACTGGATCGCGCTGTTGGACGGATCCTCGAACCAGTTGCCCTGGCTCAGGCGGTCCAGGACCGACCGGCTGAAATAGGCCAGGTGGCAGGTGACGCCCGACACCTCGGGGTCCTGGATCGCCTCGATGACGACATCGTTGCCGACCCAGTCCACGCCGACGCGGCCGACCTCCTCGGCCTGCAGGGACAGGGGGGCGGCGATCAGGGCAAGGGTCAGGGCAAGGCGCATGGTCTACTCCGGCAACAGGGGCTGGCGGCCCGATTCGGTCAGAAGGTGCACGGCACCCGGTTCGATGACGGCGGCGGACAGCGGCCGGCCATAGGCCGCCCCCCCGTCTAGGTTCAGTCGGTTCGCATACAGGGCAGGGGCGTCCAGCGCGGTGTGCCCATGCACGACCAGCGGCCCGAAATCGGCATCGCTGTCCAGAAACCCCTGGCGGATCCAGACCAGGTCGCCCTCGGCCTGATGCTGCAGATCGACACCCGGACGGATGCCCGCATGCACGACCAGCGCCAGCGGATGCAGATACCACAGCGGCAGCGTCGCCAGGAACCGCGCGTGATCCGCAGGCACCGCGGCCCGCGTATCGCGCAGCAGCGCCTCGCGCGGCTGGTCCGGGTCCACGCCATAGGATCGCAGCGTCGCCGCAGCACCCAGGCCCGGATGATCCACCCAGTGCTGCCCGGACGACAGGCCCGGATCAACCCAGTCCGGCTGGTCCAGGAACGCGGGCAGGAAGCGGTCGTGATTGCCGCGGGTGACGATCCAGGGTCGCCCCGCCTGCTGGCCGCGCAGCAGGTGGTCCACCACGCCGCGCGAATCAGGACCGCGGTCGATCAGGTCGCCCACATGGGCGATGACCGCATCAGGCCCCCCGTCGTCAAAGATCCGCTGATGCGCGGCCTTCAGCAGGTCCAGCTGTCCGTGAATGTCGCCGATCGCGTAAAGTCGCATCTGTCACCTGGCCGTGGCGCGCGGCAGGGATGGGCCGCACGCCCCTTGGGTAAGGGCGTGCGGGGCCGAGGTCAAACCTCGAACTGCAGCCGGCGGGCCTGCAGGAACTTGCCGGTGTTCTGCAGCGTGGCCAGGGCCTCGTCGCTGATCGCCTCGTCCAGGTACAGGATCGCGATGGCATCCGCGCCACCCGCGGCCCGGCCCAAGGTAAAGTTCGCGATGTTCACGCCCAGATCGCCCAGGGTCATCCCCAGGGCGCCGATCACGCCCGGAACGTCCTTGTTGCGGGTGTACAGCATGTGGCTCCCCACCTCGGCATCCACGTTGATCCCGCGGATCTGGATGAAGCGCGGCTTGCCGTCGCTGAACACCGTGCCCGCGATGGACCGTTCGCGCGTTTCGGTCACGCAGGTGACCTTGACATAGCCCTCATAGGCGCCGGCCTTGTCCTGCTTGGTGGTCGACACCTGCACGCCGCGATCCTTGGCCATGACCGGGGCCGAGACCATGTTCACGTCGGGGTTGCTGGCCTTCATCACGCCCGCGATCACCGCCGCGTTCAGCGCGTTCAGGTTCATCTCGGACACGACGCCGTCGTACAGCACGTTGATCGCCTTGATCGGCTCGTCCGTCATCTGGCCGACAAACGCGCCCAGATGCGCGGCCAGCTTGATCCACGGCCCCATGACGGCGGCCTCCTCGGCGGTGACCGAGGGCATGTTCAGCGCGTTCTGCACCGCGCCGGTCAGCAGGTAATCCGACATCTGCTCGGCCACCTGCAGGGCCACGTTTTCCTGCGCCTCGGTGGTGGCGGCGCCCAGGTGGGGCGTCACGACGACGTTGGGCAGGTTGAACAGCGGGCTCTCGGTCGCAGGCTCGACCGCGAACACGTCGAACGCGGCACCGGCCACGCGGCCGTCCTTCAGCGCCTCGGCCAGCGCCTCCTCATCGACCAGGCCGCCGCGGGCGCAGTTGATGATCCGCACGCCCTTCTTCAGCTTGGCGATCGCCTCGCGCGACAGGATGTTCTTGGTCTTGTCGGTCAGCGGCACGTGGAAGGTGATGAAATCGGCCCGTCCCAGCAGGTCGTCCAGCTCGACCTTGGTCACGCCCATCTCCTTGGCGCGATCCTCGGACAGGAAGGGGTCATAGGCCAGCACCTTCATGTGCAGCCCCAGGGCGCGGTCGATCACGATCCCGCCGATATTGCCCGCGCCGATCACGCCCAGGGTCTTGTTGAACAGCTCGACCCCCATGAAACGATTCTTCTCCCACTTGCCGGCATGGGTCGACACGCTGGCCTCGGGCAGCTGGCGGGCGACCGCGAACATCATGGCGATGGCATGCTCGGCGGTGGTCACGCTGTTGCCGAACGGCGTGTTCATCACGATCACGCCCTTCTTGCTGGCGGCAGGGATGTCGACATTGTCGACCCCGATGCCGGCGCGGCCGATGACCTTCAGGTTGGTCGCGCTTTCCAGCAGCTTGTCGGTCACCTTGGTGGCCGACCGGATGGCCAATCCGTCATACTGCCCGATGATCTCGGCCAGCTTGTCCTTGTCCTTGCCCAGATCGGGCAGGTAATCCACCTCGACGCCGCGATCGCGAAAGATCTGGACGGCGGTTTCCGACAGCTTGTCGGACACGAGAACCTTCGGCATGTCATTCATCCTTGTGTGGGAACGCCCGGGCATGGCCACGCTGACGTCCGGCTTCTTCGTTGGAAAAATACCCTGCGGGAGTCCAGGGGGCGCAAAGCCCCCCGGCTTGTCAGGTCACTGCGCGGCCAGCTCGGCGCGATAGGCCCACTCGACCCACGGCATCAGCGCTGCGACATCGGCGGTCTGGACCGTCGATCCGCACCAGATGCGCAGGCCCGCAGGCGCGTCGCGATAGGCGCCGGCGTCCAACGCCACGCCTTCCTTCTCCAGCCGCTTGGCCACCGCCTTGGCAAAACCCGCCCCGTCCTTGATGGCGGGGTCGGTGAACTTCAGGCAGACGCTGGTCGTCGACGCCGTCGCCGGGTCCTCGGCTAGATCCGCGATCCAGTCCTTGTCCGCGATGAAATCGCGCACCGCAGCCGCATTGGCATCCGCCCGCGCGATCAGCGCATGCAGGCCGCCCAAGGATTGCGCCCATTTCAGCGCAACCAGGTAATCCTCGACCGCCAGCATGGATGGCGTGTTGATCGTCTCACCCTTGAAGATACCCTCGATCAGCTTGCCGCCCTTGGTCATGCGGAAAATCTTGGGCAGCGGCCAGGCGGGGACATAGGTCTCCAGCCGCTCGACGGCGCGCGGCGACAGGATCAGCACGCCATGCGCGCCCTCTCCGCCCAGCACCTTCTGCCAGCTGAAGGTCACCACATCCAGCTTGTCCCACGGCAGGTCCATGGCAAAGGCGGCGCTGGTCGCGTCGCAGATGGTCAACCCGTCGCGGTCGGCGGGGATCGCGTCGCCATTGGGCACGCGCACGCCGCTGGTGGTGCCGTTCCAGGTGAAGACGACGTCACGCGCGAAATCGACCTCGGCCAGATCGACGATCTTGCCGTAATCGGCGGTGCGGACGGTGGCGTCCAGCTTCAGCTGCTTGACCGCGTCGGTGACCCAGCCCTCGCCAAAGCTTTCCCAAGCCAGCATCTCGACGGGGCGCTGACCCAGCAGGGTCCACATCGCCATCTCGACGGCGCCGGTATCAGAGCCGGGCACGATGCCGATGCGGTAATCGGCGGGCACGCCCAGGACCGCGCGGGTCAGGTCGATGGCCTCGGCCAGCTTGGACTTGCCGACAGCGGCGCGATGCGAACGGCCCAGGGGGGCGTCCGACAGCATGTCCAGCGAATAATGGGGGATCTTGGCGCAGGGGCCCGACGAAAAGCGCGGGTTTTCCGGGCGCGCAGCCGGGATCGGATGATCTGTCATCTGGCTAGCCTTCCAGCTAAAAAGCCCCTCGTTGGGGAGGGGTGTCCCACTGACCGACCTAAGGCCCCTCCCGCTCTGGCGCAAGAAAAAACTTTGTCCTACACCCGGACGCAACCGCACAAGGACCGCGCCCATGTTCACCGTCTCGCTGATCGCGGCGCCTGCCGCAGCCAATCTGGATGACGCCCTTCCCGGCGGTCTGGCCGACCGGTGGGGCGGCGACGTGACGCGCTGGCTGTCGCCCGGCGTGGCCGCGGAATTCGACATCGCGGCGCTGCCGGCCGATTCGGATCAGGTCTGGTCCGACCTGCAGACGATCGGCATCGACCTGGCGATCCAGCCGGCGGGGGGGCGGCGCAAGCGCATCCTGATCGCCGACATGGATTCGACCATGATCAACCAGGAATGCATCGACGAACTGGCCGACATGGCGGGCTTCGGCCCCCGCGTGGCCGACATCACCGCCCGCGCCATGAACGGAGAGCTGGACTTCAACGCCGCCCTGACCGAACGCGTGGCGCTGCTGGCCAACCTGCCGGAACCGGTCATCGCGCAGGTGCTGGCGGAACGCATCACCTATGCCGCGGGGGGCGCCACGCTGGTCGCGACCATGCGCGCGCACGACGCCTATACCGCGCTGGTGTCGGGGGGCTTCACCAGCTTCACCCAGGCCGTGGCCCAGACCCTGGGCTTTGACGAACACCGCGCCAACACGCTGCTGACGCAGGACGGCGTGCTGACCGGACAGGTCGCCCTGCCGATCCTGGGCCGCGAGGCCAAGGTCGATGCCCTGACGCAGATCGCCGCCCGCCTAGGCACCACGCCCCAGAACGCCATCGCGGTGGGCGACGGCGCCAACGACCTGGGGATGATCCAGCTGGCCGGGTCAGGCGTGGCGCTGCACGCAAAACCCGCAGTCGCGGCCCAGGCACAGATCCGCATCAACCATGGTGACCTGACCGCGCTGCTGTATCTGCAGGGCTTTGCGGATACCGATTTCGTCACGCCCTGACATCTCCGTTGCCCAAATACCCACGCGACGCCCGCCCCACCGAAAGCCCCGATGATGTTCGAACTGACCGCCGACCTGGTGATGCTGCTGATGCTGGCGGCCTTTGCCGCGGGGTTCGTCGATGCCATCGCGGGCGGGGGCGGGCTGATCACCTTGCCCATCCTGATGCTGGCGGGCCTGTCGCCCGCGCAGGCGCTGGCCACGAACAAGGTGCAGGGCGTCTTCGGCGCGGGCACCGCCGCGCTCAGCTATGCGGCGCGGGGGCTGGTCGATCTGCGCAGCCAGTGGAAATCGGCGCTGATCGCGGGGGCTGCGGGGGCGGCGGGCGCGGTGCTGGTCAGCGCCATCCCGACCGACGGGCTGCGGCTGATCCTGCCGGTGATCCTGATCGGCATCGCGCTGTTCTTTGCCTTCAAGCCGGGGCTGGACGACCTGGACCGCACGCGCCGCCTGACGCCCTTGGTCTTTGCCGCGACCGTGGTGCCGTTCGTCGGCTTTTATGACGGGCTGATCGGGCCGGGGGCGGGGGCGTTCTACATGATCGGCTTCGTCACGCTGGCCGGATACGGGGTGCTGAAGGCCACGGCGCATACCAAGCTGTTGAACTTTGCCTCGAACCTGGGCGGGCTGGGGGCATTCGCGCTGGTCGGACAGCCGCTGTGGCTGTTGGGCATGGCGATGGGGGCGGCGCAGATTGCGGGCGCGATGCTGGGGGCGCGGCTGGCCTCACGCATCGGCGCGCGGCTGATCAAGCCACTGCTGGTCGTGACCTCGACCCTGCTGGCGGGGCGGTTGATCTGGCAGATGATCTGACGCCGGCATCCGGCGCCACCTCTGCCAAGGGGCGCCGGTTCGGGCGGCACGGGGACGGGACGGGGGCATCCCGCGCGGACAGTAAAGCATGGCCGCATGTCGGGGATGTGACGGCCCTCAGCCGGGAAAGCCCGGCGCGCGGCGCAGGTTGCCGGTGACCATGCCGCGACAGTTCAGGATCGGGCCGTCCAGATGCGCCTGCGCCGCCGGATGGCCTGCGTCCAGGACGCCCAGATGGATCAGCAGCGCGGTGATCGCGGCCTCGCTGGCGCGGGTGCCGCCATCGGTGATCTTCAGCGCGACGCCCAGGCCCTGGTCGGGCAGGATCGCCACGAACACGGCCTCGGCCCCTGTCTTGATGGCCGCGACCCCGCCCATCGCGCGCATCAGCTCGGTGCAGGACCGGCCCTCGCCCGCGACCATCTCGGGATGGGTGCGCATCGCGTCGACCAGCCGCCGCATGGCTTGGCCGCGCCGGTCGGTGCCCGGATTGGCGAACCGCGCCATCGCGCGGGCAAGCCCCTCGACCGAGCAGGCCCAGTTGGGGGCCGAACAGCCGTCGATGCCGAAGCCGGGGCTGTCCTCGTCGGTGACCTCCTCGAAGGCGCCTTGACGGCGCGCTGGACCGGGTGGTCGGGCTCGACATACTCGGACCCGCCCTTCAGGTGGTGGTTCAGCGTCAGGAAACCCGCGTGCTTGCCCGAACAGTTGTTGTGCAACTGGCAGGCGCGGTGTCCGAACAGGTCAGGCGGCGGTTCTCGTCCGCATCGCGGGGCATGTGGCAGCCGCAGCGCAGGTCCGGTTCGCCCAGCCCCAGCCCGGTCAGCCAGCCGTCCACGGCCGCGACATGCATCGCCGCCCCCGAATGGCTGGCGCAGGCCAGGGCCAGCTGGCGGTCGGTCAGGCCCGCCGCATCGGCAGCCCCGCTTTCCAGCAAGGGCAGCGCCTGGATCATCTTGCAGGACGACCGCGGATAGATCACCTGGCCGGGCCGGCCCCAGGCCTCGACCACGCCATGCGCGTCGCAGATGACCGCGTGGCCCGCATGCAGGCTTTCGCGCATGTCGCCGCGCCACAGTTCGATCATTTCTGCGGATCGCATGGCTTCTCCCTGACAATTGCGCGATTGTGCTTGCGCAGCCTTTAACGGGCGGCGATTTTCGCTATCCTGACGACAGATGGTTGAAAAGACCACAGCAATCAGGAAGAACGCCGGGTGAAGCGGCGAATTGAATTGGCAGGAGGCCAGAGCATGATTACCACCACCCTGCGCGGTATGGGCGCCAGCCTTGTCCTGATCGCCGGATTGGGCACGGCGGTTGCGCAAGAATCCAGCAACGTCGTGGCGACCGAAGGGGACTGGACAGTCTTCGCGGCCGACAACCCGCGCGAATGCTGGGCAGTCTCGCCCCCGAAATCCACGCTGAACACCCGCGACGGTCAGCCGACCGAGGTGACGCGCGGCGACATCCGCCTGTACGTGGCCTATCGCCCCGGCTCGAACGGAGAGGTCAGCTTCAGCGGCGGCTATCCCTTCGCACCGGATTCGACGGTCGAGGTCGATGTCGGCGGACGCACCTTCAACCTGTTCACCGAGGGCGAAAGCGCCTGGACCGGCAGCCCGTCCGACGACGAGGCGATGATCGCGGCCCTGCGCGGCGGATCGTCGGCGGTCGTGACCGGGCGTTCGGCCCGCGGCACCACGACCAAGGACACGTTCAGCCTGTCGGGCATCACCGCGGCGACCAACAGCGCGCGCGAGCGCTGCCAGTAACCGCAAGGTTGCAGTCCTGACGGAGCTATGGGGGCGGGCCGGTTGATTTCGGGCCCGCTTTCGCATATGTGGCTGTCTTTCGCCCCTTGGGCAGTTCCAACACCGGTGATCTTCATGACCGATCAGACCCCGTCTGCGCCGATCACGCAGGACGTGATGACGCTTCCGCGCAAACTGCCCCAGGGCGGGCTGACGAACATCGTCGGCCTGACGCGTGCGCAGCTGCTGGACGCGCTGATCGCCGCGGGCACGCCCGAACGGCAGGCCAAGATGCGCGTGGGCCAGGTCTGGCAGTGGGTCTATCACTGGGGCGTGCGCGATTTCGCGCAGATGACCAACCTGGCCAAGGATTACCGCGCCCTGTTGGCCGCCAATTTCGAGATCACCCTGCCAGAGGTCGTGACCCGGCAGGTCAGCAGCGACGGCACCCGCAAGTACCTGGTCCGCATCGCCGGCGGCCACGAGGTCGAGGTCGTCTATATCCCCGAGGAAGGCCGCGGCACGCTGTGCGTCAGCAGCCAGGTCGGTTGCACCCTGACTTGTTCATTCTGCCACACCGGCACGCAAAAGCTGGTGCGCAACCTGACGGCCGGCGAGATCGTCGGCCAGCTGATGCTGGCGCGCGACGATCTGGGCGAATGGCCCGTCCAAGGGGCGCCCAAGGACGAGACGCGCCTGATCAGCAACATGGTCCTGATGGGCATGGGCGAGCCGCTGTACAATTTCGAGAACGTCCGCGACGCGATGAAGGTCGTGATGGACAACGAGGGCCTGTCCCTGTCGCGCCGCCGCATCACCCTGTCGACCAGCGGCGTCGTCCCCGAGATCGCCCGCACCGCGCAGGAGATCGGCTGCCTGCTGGCCGTCAGCTTTCATGCGACCACGGACGAGGTGCGCGACCGCCTGGTGCCCATCAACAAGCGCTGGAACATCGAGACGCTGCTGGCCGCCCTGCGCGAATACCCCCGCCTGACCAACAGCGAGCGGATCACCTTCGAATACGTGATGCTGGCGGGCGTGAACGACAGCGATGCCGACGCGCACCGCCTGGTCGAGCTGATCCGCGGCATTCCGGCCAAGATCAACCTGATCCCGTTCAACGAATGGCCCGGCGCGCCTTATAAACGCTCCAGCAACAACCGCATCCATGCGTTCGCGGACATCATCCACAATGCCGGATACGCCAGCCCGATCCGCACCCCGCGCGGAGAGGACATCATGGCCGCCTGCGGCCAGCTGAAATCCGCGACCGAACGGGGCCGCAAGTCGCGCGCCCAGATCGCCGCCGAAACCGCCTAGCGGCGTTTCGACCCACGGGGCAGGGTCGTGCGGTTGCCGCGCGGCCCGGTCTGGACGGGGGTGTTGTCGCGGTTCTCGTCGTGCAGCTTGCGCCAGCGTTCCAGCCGGTCCGCGTCCAGCGTGCCGGCACGCACCGCAGCCTGCACCGCGCAGCCCGGTTCATGCGCGTGGGTGCAGTCGCGGAACCGGCATTGGGGCGCCAGTTCGGTGATTTCCGCGAACAGCATCTCGATTCCCACGGCGACATCTGCCACGTGCAGCGTGCGCATGCCGGGCGTGTCGATGACCCAGCCCCCGCCCGCCACCGGATGCAGCGACCGCGAGGTGGTGGTGTGCCGCCCCTTGGCGTCCGATTCGCGGATATCGCCGGTGGCCTGCGCGTCGCTGCCCGACAGCGTGTTCAGCAGCGTCGACTTGCCCACCCCGGACGATCCCACCAGCGCGACCGTGCGCCCCGGTCCGCACCAGGGCGCCAGCACCGCGGCCGCATCGGGCGATTTCGCGTTCAGCGCCACGACCTGCAACCCGCGCTGCAGGCTGCGGGCGCGTTCGATCCAGTCGGACGGGTCGTCCACCTTGTCGATTTTCGTCAGCACGATCACCGGGTCGGTCCCGGCCTCGTTCGCCAGGGCCAGATAGCGCTCCAGACGCGCCGGGTTGAAATCGTCGTTGCAGGACGTGACCACGAACAGCGTGTCCACGTTTGCGGCGATCAGCTGGCGGGCATCCGCCCCTTCGGTCCGGCGGCGCAGCAGGGCGCGGCGGTCCAAGAGGCGGGCGACCACGCGCGTGTCGCCCTTGGCCAGCACCCAGTCCCCCACCGCATAATCCGCGGTCGAGGCATGGATCGGCAGGTCCAGCCGCACCTGTCCGGCGCCGGTTTCGGCCATCAGCCGCGACCGGTGCACGGCGGCGATGCGCATGGGCACCAGCCCCGCATCGTCGTCCGTCACCTGATCGGCAAAGAAGGGCACCCAGCCCAGATCGTCCAGCGCGTGTGTCATGCGATCTGCATGATCGGGCCACAGGCGCGATGCAAGCGTTTCATTCCGGCGACCAGGCATCGATGATGGCCACGGCCTCGTCCGCGGTCTCGACATAGCGGATCAGGTCCAGGTCGGTGGCGCTGATCGTGCCGGCGCGGGCCAGCGCCTGCCAGTTGATGATGCCGTCCCAGAATTCGGCCCCGAACAGCAGGACGGGGATGCGGGCCATGCGACCGGTCTGGATCAGGGTGAGCGCCTCGAACAGCTCGTCCAGGGTGCCGAAGCCGCCGGGGAACACCGTGATCGCGCGGGCGCGCATCAGGAAGTGCATCTTGCGGATCGCGAAGTAATGGAAATTGAAGCACAGGTCCGGCGTGACATAAGGGTTGGGCGCCTGTTCATGTGGCAGCACGATGCCCAGGCCGATCGACTGGCCGCCGACCTCCTGCGCGCCCAGGTTGCCGGCCTCCATGACGCCGGGGCCGCCGCCGGTGCAGATCACCAGGTCCTTGCCGCCCTGCGCCAGGCTGCGTTCGGTCATCAGGCGGGCGAACAGGCGCGCCTCGGTATAGTATTTCGACAGTTCGGCCAAGGCCGGGCTGCGCGCGTCGCGGGCCGCACCGTCGGGGGCCGGGATCCGCGCGCCGCCGAACATCACCACGGTGGAGGCGATGCCGTGTTCGTCCATGATCATCTGCGGCTTCAGCAGCTCCAGCTGCAGGCGCACGGGGCGCAGCTCCTCTCGCAGCAGGAAGTCGCGGTCGGTGAAGGCCAGCTGATAGGACGGGGCGCGGGTCTGCGGCGTGTCGGGCACGTGCCGGGCGCGGGCCGCGTCGCGGCTGCTGGCGGGCAGGGTGTGGGCGCGGTCCTGTTCGGTCGTATCGGTCATCGAGGCCTCGGGGTGGGGGATGCGCGGATTGCGCGGGCATTGGTTGATGCTTATAGCCCACAGGCAACAGATTCCACCCGGACGCGACAGCAACAAGAGGCCAAGATGACCCAAGATCTGGAACAAGCCATCGAAACCGCGTGGGAGGCCCGCGCCGAGATCACCCCCGACACGCAAGGCGCCGCCCGCGAGGCCGTGCGCGAGACGCTGCACCGGCTGGACGCGGGCACCCTGCGCGTGGCGGAAAAGCGCGGCACCGACTGGCACGTGAACCAGTGGGCAAAAAAGGCCGTCCTGCTGTCGTTCCGCCTGAACGACATGGAGGAGATGGCCGGCGGCCCGCAGGGCACCAACTGGTGGGACAAGGTGCCGTCCAAGTTCCACGGCTGGACCCAGGACGACTGGCGCCGCGCGGGCTTTCGGGCCGTTCCGGGCGCGATCGTGCGGCGGTCGGCCTTCATCGGCAAGGGTGCGGTGCTGATGCCGTCCTTCGTCAACCTGGGCGCCCATGTGGGCGAGGGCGCGATGGTGGACACCTGGGCCACGGTCGGGTCCTGCGCGCAGATCGGCCGCAACGTCCACCTGTCGGGCGGCGTGGGCATCGGCGGCGTGCTGGAGCCGCTGCAGGCGGGGCCGACGATCATCGAGGACGACTGTTTCATCGGTGCGCGCTCGGAGGTGGTCGAGGGCTGCATCGTGCGCGAGGGCTCGGTTCTGGGGATGGGCGTCTATATCGGCCAGTCGACCAAGATCGTCGATCGCGAGACCGGCAGCGTGACCTATGGCGAGGTTCCGGCCGGATCGGTCGTCGTGTCGGGGTCGATGCCGTCCAAGAACGGCGTGAATCTGTATTGCGCGGTGATCGTCAAGCGCGTGGACGCGCAGACGCGGTCCAAGACCTCGATCAACGAGCTGCTGCGCGACTGATGACCACGCTGTTCATCGATGCGGATGCCTGCCCGGTCAAGGCCGAGGCCGAGCGGGTGGCCATCCGCATGGGTGTGCCGATGGTGCTGGTCTGCAATGGCGGGCTGCGGATGCCCACGCATCCGCTGATCAGGCTGCAGATCGTGTCCGCGGGTCCGGACGAGGCCGACAAGTGGATCGCCGACAGCTGCGGTCCGGGCGACGTGGTGGTGACGGGCGACCTGCCGCTGGCGGATCGCTGCATCAAGGCGGGGGCCGCGGTGCTGACCCATGGGGGCGAAGTGCTGGACATCCGCAACATCGGGCCGCGGCTGGCCACGCGCGACCTGATGGCCGACATCCGCGCGGCGGACCCGTTCCACAAGGGCGGTGGGGCGGGGTTTGGCAAGGCGGACCGGGCGCGGTTCCTGCAATCGCTGGACCGGCTGCTGACCGCCGCACGGCGCGCAGGCTGATCCCGGACCCCGCGGCGGGTCCGTGCGTTGGCCCCGCGACAATCAGGAGAGTTCCATGAGCGATGACACCGTCATCACCGATCTGATCGCCCGCGTGCGTGGCGGTGCCGAGGGCGACAAGGTCAGCGTCGGGCAGATCACCAAGGCGCTGGGGCAGGACTCGCTGCCCCCGAACCTGATGATTCCGGCGCTGGCGGTGGCCTCGCCCCTGTCGGGGGTGCCGCTGTTCTCCAGCATCTGCGGCCTGCTGATCGCGCTGGTGTCGGCACAGATGCTAATGGGGCGCGATCACGTCTGGCTACCGGGGTTCCTGATGCGGCGGCAGGTGGCCGGCGACCGGCTGCGCAAGGCGCTGGACTGGATGGAGCGGCCCGCGCGGTTCCTGGACCGGGTCAGCCACGAGCGGCTGACCCCCCTGGTGCGCCGCCCGATGCGGTGGGTCGTGCAGGCGATCTGCCTGTGCTGCGGGCTGGTGATGCCGCTGCTGGAGTTCATTCCGTTCACCTCGTCCATGATGGGCGTGGTGGTCAGCCTGCTGGCCTTCGGCCTGCTGGCGCGGGACGGGGTGTTCGTGCTGCTGGGGTTCCTGGCGATCGGCGGGGTGGTCACGCTGGTCCTGACCCTGCTGCCCTGAGCGAGGAGCGCGCGACCGGGGCATCGAGCCCCGGCCCCGCGCTGCCGCGGCACGGGCCAGGGGCCCGCGACGCGACATGGCGCGCGCCTCAGATAGGCTTGATCTTGTCGGCGGTTCCGCCGGCAAAGGCCGCCAGGCGGTCGCGGGCCTCGGCCTGGGTGTTCACGACGCCGGCCACGGCCGCCTCGGCATAGGCGGCGTCCAGGGCGCTCATGTTCTGCATGTGGCTGATGGCCGAGCAGATGGCGAAGTTCGACAGGGGCGGGTTCTGCGCGGCCTTGCGCGCGATCTGCAGGGCGTGGGCCGCCGGGTCGTCGACCATGTACTGGCACAGGCCCACCGACACGGCCTCGTCTCCGCGGTACAGGCGGCCGGACAGCATCATGTCGATCATCCGCGCCTTGCCGATCAGGTCGGCCACGCGGATCGTGGCGCCGCCGCCCGTGAACAGGCCGCGCTGCCCCTCGGGGAGGCCGAAATAGGTGCCGGGCCCCGCCACGCGGATATGCGCGGCGCTGGCCAGTTCCAGCCCGCCGCCCACGACCGCGCCCTGCAGCACGGCGATCACCGGCACGCCGCCATATTCCATGCGGTTGAACGCATCGTGCCAGCGTAGGCAGACCTGCATGAACTGCGCCGCAGAACGGTCCTCGCGGTGGTGTTCCACCAGATCCAGCCCGGCGCAGAAATGATCGCCCGCCGCGTCCAGGATCGCGGCGCGCACGCCCGCGCGCGGCAGGGTGGTGAAGATGTCGATCAGCTCCTCGATCGTGGCCAGGTCCAGGGCGTTGCGCTTGGCCGGGCGGTTCAGGGTGACACGGGCGATCCCGTCATCATCCACCGCCAGCAGGATGTTCGACAGCCTCAGATCCGCGATGTCGCGCATGTCCGGTTCCCTCCCTTGACCGTGCGCATCCGGGGATAGCCCGGCCCGCCGCCTGCGTCGAGGCGAAGTTCGCCGTTGGCAAACGCGCGCGAAAGGATCACCCTTGGGCCATCCATTCAGGGAGGGATGCAGCATGAAGGACCTGAACCAGACCAATCAGGCCACCGCCGCCCGCCGCCGCGCCGCCATGGCCCGTGGCGTGGGCGTGATGACCGACCATTTCGCGGCGCACGCCGAAAACGCCACCGTCACCGATATCGAGGGCAACCGCCTGATCGATTTCGCCGCCGGCATCGCGGTCGTGAACACCGGCCACCGCCACCCGCGCGTGATCGACGCCGTCCGCGCGCAGCTGGATGCGTTCACCCATACCTGCCACCAGGTCCTGCCCTATGAGAACTATGTCCGTCTGGCAGAGCGTCTGAACGCCGCCGTGCCGGGCGATTTCGCCAAGAAGACGATCTTTGTCACCACCGGGGCCGAAGCCTGCGAGAATGCGGTCAAGATCGCCCGCGCCGCCACGAAACGCGATGCGGTGATCGCCTTTACCGGGGCGTTCCACGGGCGGACCTTCATGGGGATGACGCTGACCGGCAAGGTCGTGCCCTACAAGAAGGGGTTCGGCGGCATGATGCCCGACGTGTTCCACGCGCCGTTCCCCTGTCCGCTGCACGGGGTGACCACCGCCGACAGCCTTGCGGCCATCGACAAGCTGTTCAAGGCCGATCTGGACCCCGCGCGCGTCGCGGCCATCGTGTTCGAACCGGTGCAGGGCGAGGGGGGCTTTTATCCCGCGCCCACCGATTTCGTGGCCGCCCTCCGGGCGCTGTGCGACAGGCATGGCATCGTGATGATCGCGGACGAGGTGCAGACAGGTTTCGCCCGCACCGGTCGCCTTTTCGCGATGGAGCATCACGGCATCGCCGCCGATCTGGTGACCATGGCCAAGGGTTTGGGCGGCGGGCTGCCCATCGCCGCGGTGACCGGCCGGGCCGAGATCATGGATGCGGCCGAACCCGGGGGCTTGGGCGGCACCTATGGCGGCAACCCCCTGGGGATCGCGGCGGGTCTGGCGGTGCTGGACGTGATCGAGGATGAGGGGCTGTGCGCCCGTGCCGAACGTCTGGGCCAGGCGCTCAAGGCGCGGCTGGCGGCGCTGCAGCCGCGGGTGCCGGAACTAGCCGACATCAGGGGGCCGGGCTTCATGGTCGCGGCCGAGTTCATCGGGCCCGACGGGCCGGATGCGGCGATGACCGCGCGGGTGCGCGAACAGGCGCTGTCCCGCGGGCTGTTGCTGCTGACCTGCGGGGTGCATGGCAACGTGATCCGGTTCCTGGCGCCGCTGACCATCCCGGACGACCAGTTCGCCGAAGCCCTGGACATCCTGGACGACGCGATCCTGGCCGCGCGGGCCTAGGCGCCGATCAGCACCATCAGCGCGGGAATGGTCAGGATGCTGGCCGCGGTCGAGATCAGGATCGCGGTCGACACCCGCTGCTGCGCCAGACCGAAATGCTGGGCCAGGATATAGACGTTGCCCGCCACGGGCAGGCCCGCCGCCACCACCATGATCCCCGCGGCGACCGGATCGACCCCGAACCCCCACGCGGCCAGCCCCACGGCGGCGGGGTGCAGGACCAGCTTGGCCCCCGACAGCCAGGCCGACGGCGCCAGCCGTGCCAGCTTGCGCCCCGCCAGGCTGGCGCCGATGGCAAACAGCGCGCCGGGGGTGGCCGCGGCGCCCAGGATCGACAGGAACTCGTCCAGGGGCCCTGGCATGGGCAGGCCCAGCCCGCCCCAGGACAGGCCCGCGACCATCGCCAGGATCATCGGGTTCGCCGCGATCCCGCGCAGCACGGGCAGGATGGCGGCCACCCCGACCCCGCCATTGCGCGAGGCGTGCACGATCAGCGTGATCAGCGTGGAAAAGACCAGCATGTCGATGATCAGCACCATCAGCACCGGCCCGATGGCCGCGGGGCCCAGCAGCACGACCAGCATCGGCACGCCCAGAAAGCCGGTATTGCCGATCATGCAGCACTGTGCCTCCATCGCGGCCTCGGCGATGCCCAGGCCGCGGGCGCGGGCGACCCACATGCCGATGGCCCAGACCGCCGATGATCCCAGCAGATAGGCCAGCACGAAACGCAGGTCGAACAGCTGGCCCAGATCGACCCCCGCGGCAAAGCGGAACAGCATCGCCGACAGCGCGAAATAGAACACGAATTTCGTCAGCCATGCCGCGCCTTCGGCCGGAAAGAACCGCGTGGCGGCGGCGGCCCAGCCCAGCCCGATCAGGGCAAAGAAGGGCAGGGTCTTCAGCAGGATCTCGATCATGGGGCCCCCAAAGGGGGCCGTCAGCCCGATCCGATCAGCACCCCAACGGCCAGCACCAGACCACCGCCCACCACGACTTGCAAGGTCGCGCGCCAGAAGGGCGTCTGCATCCAGCGGTTCTGGATCCAGGCGATGGCCCACAGCTCGACAAAGACGACGATGATCGCAAGGGTCGTGGCGGTCCAGAAATCGGGGATCAGATAGGGCAGGGCATGGCCCATGCCGCCGACGGTGGTCATCACCCCCGACGACAGCCCGCGCTTGAGCGGCGATCCGCGCCCGGACACCACGCCGTCATCCGACGCGGCCTCGGTAAAGCCCATGCTGATGCCCGCGCCGATGCTGGCGGCGGCGCCGACCAGAAAGGTCGTCCAGGGGTCGTGGGTGGCGAATGCCACCGCAAAGATCGGGGCCAGCGTCGACACGCTGCCGTCCATCAGCCCTGCCAGCCCCGGCTGCACCCAGGTCAGGACGAAGTCGCGATGGGCGACGGCATCCTCCTCGGCGCGGGCATCGGCTGGCAGCAGCTGTTCGGACAGTTCGTGCGCGCGGTTCTCGTGGCCGCGTTCGGCGGCGGCCAGATCGCCCAGCAGCTTGCGCGTGCCGGCGTCCTGGCTGACCTGGGCGGCATGGGCATAGAATTCGGCGGCGTCGCGTTCCATGCCGGCGGCCTCGGCACGGATGCGCTCCAGCGACAGGTTCTCGATCATCCAGGCGGGGCGGCGGGTGACATAGCCTGCGACATGTTCGCGGCGGATGACGGCGATGGCGTCACCCCACCGGCGCTGGTGCATGTCCAGAAGCAGGCGGCGGTGGCCGTCCTCCTCGGCGCTCATGGCGTCGAACACGGCGGCGCTGGCGGGATAGTCCTTGCGCAGGAACGCCGCCCAGTTGCGATAGATGCGGGCGTCGTCCTCCTCGGACGCAATGGCCAGCGCCACGATCTCTCGCTCCGTCAACTCCGACAGGCGCTTGCGCGAGGGCAGAAAGGGCATGGTCATCGTCGGTGCTCAACTCTCTTCGGGGGCAGGATCGGCTGCCTGTCCGGTCGCGGGGCCCGCCTGACCATGAATTCCATGGCGCCGTCGCCCAGATCGCGCATTTCGATCATGGCATGCCCGGCCTGCCCGCAGAAATGCGGCACATCGACCATCGCCATGCGATCCGTCGCGATCAGCCGCACGATGCCCCCTTCGGGCATCGCCAGCAGCTGCTTTCGCAGCCGCAGCACCGGCAGGGGACACAGCAACCCCCGCGCATCCAGTTCCGTCACGATGCCGCCGCGAATCGGTCCAGGCACCAGGACCGCAGCTGGTCGGGGGCGACCCGCACCGCCAGATCGCCCGCGAATTCAAGAAACGCGGCCTGCTGCTGGCGCGGCACGTACAGGATCACCGGCTGGCCATCGGCCACCGCCTGGCCGATCAGGTCGCGAAAGCCGCGGCCCATCGCCTCCTGCCGGCCGAACTTGGGGATCACCACCAGGCCGGCGCCCGCCAGATGGGGCGCGGTGCGCGCCACCGCATCCTCCAGCGCGCCGGTGTCCAGCCGGCAGCCCTGCGCCCCCGGCCCAAGCGACTGAGAGATGCGGACGGGATCGCCCGGATCGCCCAGCACGATCATCTCCATGTCGCAGGCGCAGTCCGGGCCAAGGTCAAGGTTGCGCTGCACCGCGCCCACCACGGGCAGGCCGCGGGCGCGCAGGTCCGACGCCAGCGCCTCCAGCGCCAGGTCGGCGGCGCCGGGCGTCGTGTCGGTGTCGTTTGTGAACCAAGCCAGCATGCCGACCCCCTATACGCCGCTGTCCAGCGCGAATTTCATCAAGCCGTTGATCCCGTCCACGCCCAGCTTCTTCTTCAGCGCCGACGAGGTGTTGGCCGCGGTCTTGTAGCTGACGCCCAACTGATCCGCGATGGCCTGCAGCGCATGCCCCTGCCCGATCAGGGCCAGCACCTGGCGTTCGCGGTCCGACAGCGCGCCCAACGGGTCGCCCGCCGCGCCCGCGCGCAGCGTGGCCAGCGCCATCGCCTGCTTGGGGGCCAGATAGAACTCTCCGGCCTCCAGCGTGCGGACGGCGTCGCGAAAATCGGATGGGGGCGCGTTCTTGGACAGAAACCCCTGCGCGCCCGCCTGCAGGCGCGGGCGGCAAAGCCGGTCTGGTCGTTCATGGAAAAGACCAGGATGCGCGCATCGGGCGCGGCGGCCAGCAGCGGCGTGACCAGGTCCAGCCCGCCCGCGCCGGGCAGGCTGATGTCCAGCACGATCAGGTCGGGGGCGGCGTCGCGGGTCAGCTGGTCCAGCGCCTCCTCTCCGGACATGGCCTGGCCCACCGGGTCATAGCCCAGATCGCGCAGCAGGCGGCTGGCGCCCAGATGGGTGATCGGGTGGTCGTCGATGACCAAGGCGCGTTTCGTCACGGCGTCGTCCTGTTCTCAGTGCTGGCGGTCGTCAGGGCTGTCCGGCCTGCCGGGGCAGGTCCGCGATCAGGCGCGTGCCCGGTGACCCGGCCTCAAGGCGCAGGGTCCCGCCCAGCAGGGTGATGCGTTCGCGCATCCCCGTCAGGCCGGTCCCCTCGCGCCGGTCGGGGGCCATGCCCGCGCCGTCATCGGCCAGCACCATGCGCCAATGCGCCGGATCGGTCCAGAGCCGGATGTCCACGCGGCCCGCCTGCGCGTGGCGCAGGGCGTTCGTGGTGCCCTCCTGCAGGATGCGGAACAGGGTCAGGGCGGTGGCCTCGTCCGGCTCGGGCAGTCCCGCGGCCATGTCCAGCGCAAAGCGGGTGCCCGGAAAGCGGCGGTTCAGGTCCTCCACGTAATCCGCCAGCACCGTGGCCAGCGGCAGCTGTCCCACCGCCATTGGGCGCAGGTCGTCCAGCAGGGCGCGGTTCACGCGGGCGATCTGTTCCGCGATCGCCGCGATCTGGTCGGCCGATGCGGCGGTGGCGGCATCGGGCGCGGCCTCGCGCAAGGCGTCGGCCTCGACCCGCAGGCCGAACAGGCAGGGGCCCATCTCGTCATGCAGGTCGCGGGCGATGGCCTTTCGTTCCGCATCGGCGCGGGCGATCACCTGGTGCTGTAGCCGCGTGCGGTCGGAGCGCGCCTGTTCCAGCGCCTGTGCCAGCCGGTCGGCATGGGCGGCCAGCGCCGCCAGGTCGGGATGGGGCAGCGGGCCGATGCGCCCGTCCAGATCGCCCCGCGTCATGTCCGACAGGCGCGCGGCGATGGTGGCGACCGGGCGCAGCCCCTGCGCCAGCGCCCCGGCGATCAGCGCCGCCTGCAGCGCCGCCGCCGCCAGCGCCAGCGCCATCAGGTCGCGCATGTCGCGCCAGGCGCGGGCGATCTCTTCGGCCGGGTCGCCGGTGATCAGCACATAGCCGCGCGGCCGGCCGTCGATCACCACCGGCAGGCGGGTCTCCTGCGGGTCGGGGGCGACCAGTCCCGCGAACCAGCCCGGCGCGCGCAGCGCCGGGTCTGGCGGGCCCGCGGGCTGGCGCAGCGTGCCGTCCAGCACGTTCAGTATGCCGATGCGGGCGTGTCGCGGTTCGGTCAGCCGTTCGGGCAGCAGCGCCATGATGCGGTCGGGCGGCACCGCCCCCTGCATCGTGCCGATGGTGGCCAGCACCAGGTTGCGCGCCGTCTCCGCGCCCATCCGCGTTTCGGTGGCGATGTCGCGGCGCAGCCGGTCCAGGCTGCCCATCGCCAGCAGGGCGATCAGGCCCAGCTGGACGATCAGGATCAGCGTCAGGATGCGGGTGCGCAGCGTCATGGCGCGACAGTGCCGCCAAGCGGTTGCCGGGGCAATGGCCCGCATCCCCGCCGCAATTTTCGCGCCGGTGAACGGGCGGGCTTTTCTGTCCCAGCGGCCCCGCGTAAGGATATGCGGATGAGCGATTATGACGATCTGGCGGCCCGCATCCGGGCCCTGTGTGCGGGCGAGACCGACGAGGTCGCGCTGATGGCGACCGTCGCCTGCGAACTTCATCATTCCGACGACCGGTTCGACTGGACCGGCTTCTATCGCGTGGTGGGCCCCGAGCTGCTGAAGATCGGCCCCTATCAGGGCGGGCACGGCTGCCTGGTCATCCCGTTTTCCCGCGGGGTCTGCGGGGCGGCGGCGCGCCTGCGCGCGGTCCAGATCGTGCCGGATGTCGAGGCGTTCCCCGGCCACATCGCCTGTTCCAGCAGCACCCGGTCCGAGATCGTGTTGCCTGTCCTGGGCGCGGGCGGGCGGCTGATCGGGGTGCTGGACATCGACAGCGACCGCGCGGATGCCTTTGATCAGGCCGATGCGGATGCGTTGACGGCGATTCTGGCGGATGCCTTCGGGCATCTGTGAACACTTTGGGGGCGGCACGATGATCTGGGACACCTTGGCGAACATCCCCGCGGGGCAGCTGACCGCGTTCATCGCGGGCGGGCTGGTGCTGAATTTTGCGCCCGGACAGGACGTGTTCTTTGCCAGCGCCTGCGGCATCCAGGGCGGGCCGCGCGCGGGGGCCTGGGCCGGGTTCGGCGTGGGGCTGGGCGTGCTGATGCACGTGGCGCTGGCGACCGTGGGCCTGGGCGCGATCGTCGCCGCCCACCCCGAGGCGCTGCGCGCCATCAAGTATGCAGGCGCGGCCTATCTGCTGTGGCTGGCGTGGAAAAGCTGGCGGTCGGGCGACATCGACCCCTCGGCCCGGGGCAGCGTCAGGGTCTGGAACATCATCCGCCGCGGGTTCCTGTCCAACGCGCTGAACCCCAAGCCGGTGCTGTTCCTGCTGGCATTCCTGCCGCAGTTCACCAACCCCGCATGGGGCCCGGTCTGGCAGCAGATCCTGGGCCTGGGGCTGATCTTTGCCTTTACCGGGACGCTGGTGACGATCGGGTACGGCGTCGTCGGCGGGGTCGCGGGCGGGGTGATCGGCAAGCGGCTGGGGCTGGTCAACAAGATCGCCGCCGTCATGTTCGCAGGACTGGCGCTGCGCCTCGTCTGGAAATGACCGAATTCGTCTATGCGCCGCCGCCGGACATCCCGGTGGTGATCCATGCCGACGACCACGTGCTGGTCGTGGACAAGCAGGCGGGGCTGCTGTCCGTACCGGGGCGCGGAGAGGACCGGGCCGACTGCCTGATCGCCCGCCTGCGCGAGGCGTTTCCGACCGTGCTGCTGGTGCACCGGCTGGACCTGGATACGTCGGGGGTGATGGTCTTCGCCCTGACCCCGCATGCGCAACGCCACCTGTCCAAGCAGTTCGAGGATCGGCTGACCAAAAAGGTCTATGTCGCGCGGCTGTCGGGCCGCCTGCAGCCAGAGACGGGGCGGGTCGACCTGCCGCTGATCGTGGATTGGCCGAACCGGCCACGCCAGAAGGTCGATCATGCCGAAGGCCGGCCCGCCCAGACCGACTGGCGCGTGGTCCGCGCCACGGACGCGGAAACGCGGGTGCGCCTGATGCCCGTCACCGGGCGCAGCCATCAGTTGCGGGTCCACATGGCGTCGCTGGGCCACGCGATCCTGGGCGATCCGCTGTATGCGGATGGCGACGCCGCCGATCACCCGCGCCTGATGCTGCATGCCGAAAGCCTGCGGTTCCGGCACCCCGAAACCGGGGTGCAGACCGGGTTTTCGGCGACGGTACCGTTCTAGGCGTCTGCCTCCGCGTACCACGGCGCGACGACGACCTGCGTGCCCGACCCGCCCTCGGCGACCAAGGCTGCGAAGCGTCCAGGTCGCTGCCCCGGTGGTGATAGGGATAGACCGCGTCGGGCGCGAAAGCGGTGACCGCCGCCGCCGCCTGATCCACCGACATGGTATAGGGCAGGTTCATCGGCAGGAACGCCACGTGGATGTCGGTCAGGGCGCGCAGTTCGGGCGTGTCCTCGGTATCGCCGGCGATCAGGAAGCGCTGGCCGCCGATGGTCAGGATATAGCCGTTGTCGCGGCCCTTGGGGTGGTTCTGCAGGCGGTCTTCGGTGATGTTATAGGCCGGGATCGCCTCGATCGGCAGGCCCAGGGCCTCTCCGGTATCGCCATTGGCCATCGTCGTGGTGCGTTCGGCCATGGCCGCGGGCAGCATCCCGGCCACGGCGGGGTTGGCGATGATCGGCACCTGCGGCAGGGCGTCCAGCGTCGGTTGGTCGTAATGGTCGCCGTGTTCGTGCGTGATCAGGATCAGGTCCGGCGCCGGCAGGTCGGCATAGGCCTCGGCCCCGCCGACCGGGTCGACAAGGATCACCCCGGCAGGCGTTTCCAGAACCATGCTGGCGTGATCGACCGGGTGGATCACGACCTCTCCGCCCTCGACCGCGTGGCGAAAGCCGCCGTCCTGCGCGCGGGCGGCGCGGGGCAGGACAAGGGCGGGAATGACGGCGGTGCCCATCAGGGCGGCGGCCAGTTTCAGGCCGGTGCGACGGGTCAGGTGCATGCTGTCTCCTGCGGAAGCGGGGAAAGAAAGGCCAACCCGGGCGGGAGGGTGGAGGTTCCGCCGCGCGCTTGCGGCGCAATGCCACGTGACCTACAGATCGGTCGGCAAGCCATGGCAGGGGATCGGGATGACACATCTGTGGGTCAGGGCGGAAAGCCGCCCGAACGAGGATCGCGTGGGCATCACCCCCGACGGGGTCGCGGCGCTGATCCGGCAGGGCATGCGCGTCACGGTCGAGGACAGCCACCGCCGGATCATCCCGACCGACGCCTATGCCAAGGCCGGCGCCACCATCGCCCCCGAGGGCAGCTGGCCCACCGCACCCGACGACGCCATCGTCTTCGGCCTCAAGGAACTGCCCGAGAACGGCACCCCCCTGCGCCACCGCCACATCATGTTCGGCCACGCCTTCAAGGGCCAGCCCGCTGGGCGGGTGCTGCTGGACCGGTTCAAGGCCGGGGGCGGGGCGCTGTACGATCTGGAATACCTGACCGACGACAGCGGGCGCAGGCTGGCGGCGTTCGGGTATTGGGCGGGCTATGCGGGGGCGGCGGTGTCGCTGATGGCGTGGACCGCCCAGCAGTCGGGCGGCATCTGCGGCCCGGTCCGCGCCTTTCCCGACCGCCATCACCTGCTGGACGACCTGCGCGCCCGGATGGACGCCACCGGCCGCCCGCGTCCGCGCGCCATCGTCATCGGCGCCAAGGGCCGCGTGGGCAGCGGTGCGGCCGACCTGCTGACCGCGATGGGCGTCGCGGTGACCGCTTGGGACATGGCCGAGACCGCCCATGGCGGCCCCTTTCCCGAGGTGCTGATGCACGACATCTTCGTCAACGCGATCCTGGCCCATCCCGGCGCGCCGGTCTTCGTGCCCGCCAGCGCCGTGGCGCCGGGCCGTGCGCTGACCGTGATCGGCGACGTGGCCTGCGATCCGACCAGCGATTTTTCCCCGATCAAGGTCTATGAACGCACCACCACCTGGGACGCGCCCGTGCTGCGGGTGACGGATGCGCCGGTGCTGGACGGGATGGCGATCGACAACCTGCCCTCGATGCTGCCCCGCGAAAGCAGCGAGGATTACGCGGCCCAGCTGCTGCCCGTGCTGCAGGGGTTGGACGATCCCGATGCGGGGGCCTGGGGCCGGGCGGGCGCGCTGTTTCGCGACCATCGCGACGCGCACTGACATGAGGGGCTGACACGTCAATCTGACAATGACGTGTTGCCGCAGGGGGGAACGCGGGGCCGTGTCATGAATTGGGCAAGGTATTCACCAGACCGGAGAACCCACATGACGCGCCGTACGACGACAAGCCTGACCACCCTTGCCGCCACAGGATTTCTGGCCTCGATGGCCGCGGCGCAGGGTTTCAATGATGCGACCCCCAACGGGGCCGCCTATGACCAGCAGCCCGCCTTCGAGGGCCAGACCCGCGCACCCATGCTGGAGAGCGACGGCCTGCAGCAGCAGGTCCTGGTCGAAGGGCTGGAGCATCCCTGGGGTCTGCAGGAGCTGCCCGACGGCAACTGGCTGATCACCGAACGTCCCGGCCGGATGCGCATCTATACCACCGACGGCACCCTGTCCGAGCCCATCCAGGGCCTGCCCGAGGTCGATGCCCGCGATCAGGGCGGCCTGCACGACGTGTCCGTGGCCGACGATTTCGCCGACACCCGCCGCGTCTGGTGGACCTATGCCGAACCCCGCGGCGACGGCACCAACGCCACGGCTGTCGCGACTGGTATCCTGTCGGAGGACGGCACCACGATGGACGACGTCCAGCGCATCTGGCAACAGCAGCCGGCCTGGGCCTCGACCAAGCATTTCGGGGCGCGGATCGTCCATGACGGCGAAGGCCATATCTTTGTGGGCCTGGGAGAGCGCAGCGACCCGGAACCGCGCCAGTATGCGCAGGACCCGCAGGCCACGTTGGGCAAGATCGTCCGCATCAATGCCACCGACGGCACCCCCGCCGGCGCCGGCATCGACGGCGCCCTGCCCGAAATCTGGTCGACCGGCCACCGCAACATCCAGGGTGCGGCCATGGGCCCCGACGGCCAGCTGTGGATGAACGAGCACGGCCCCAAGGGCGGCGACGAGCTGAACGCCGTCGAGGGCGGCCTGAACTATGGCTGGCCGCTGGCCACCTATGGCACCGACTATAGCGGTGCCGAGATGGGCGCGACCCAGGTCGACGGGACCGAACAGCCGGTCTATTACTGGGACCCGTCGCCCGCGATCAGCGGCATGGCCTTCTATGACGGCGACATGTTCCCCGACTGGCAGGGTGACGCGCTGATCGGCGGGTTGCGGTCGGGCGACATCATCCGGCTGGAGATGGACGGCACCACCGTCACCGGAGAGGCGCGCCTGGCCCAAGGCATCGGCCGCGTCCGCGAGGTCGAGGTCGCGCAGGACGGCGCCCTTGTCATCATCACCGATGAGGAAAACGGCCGTCTTGTCCGCCTGACCCCCGAAGGCTGATCCAGCCAAAGGCAGATTTGGGGCGGTCCTGCGGGGCCGCCCTTTGTCATACCGGGCGCTGCAGGTCGTCCTCGGCATCTTCGGGAGAGATGCCCAAGCCCTCCAGCCCGGCCTCCAGCAGGTCGGCCAGACGGGGTTCGCCCATCAGGTAATCCTCGGTCGGGATGGTCCGTTCGATCCGCGCGGTGCGGATCGCCTCGTCCAACTCGGACGGCTCAAAGCTTTCGCGCCCGATCCACATGACGGCGACCAAGCTGGCCTGTTCGTCCTCATTCAGCCCTTCGATGAAATCATGCAGCTCGGACCGGGTGCCATGCTGGCGACCGCCGCCCTGATGGGCCCAAGGGTTGACGCCGCTTTCGTAATCGCGGGCGCGGATGATCACATGGGCGATCTTGTCGATGGCAATCTGCAGCATCGCGGCACCTCCTGGTTGGGGGCAGGATCGGCCCGCGCGGGCGCTGCGTCAATCCCTGCGACCGAACAGGCGTTCGATGTCGGACAACTGCAGCTTGACCCAGGTCGGACGGCCGTGGTTGCACTGGCCCGATTTCGGCGTACGCTCCATCTCGCGCAGAAGGGCGTTCATCTCGTCCGCGCCCATCCGGCGGCCCGACCGGACCGACCCGTGGCAGGCCATCGACGACAGAACAGCATCGATGCGCGCCTGCAGCCGGTCCGACGCGCCCTGATCGGCCAGATCGTCCAGGATGTCGCGGATCAGCGCGCGCCCGTCCAGCCGCGCCAGCATCGCGGGGACCTCGCGCAGCGCGACCGCACCGGGGCCGAACGGCTCGATCACCAGCCCAAGGGCTGCCAGATCGGCGGCGATGGACAGGATGCGGTCGGCATCGGCGGGGGGCAGCTCGACGATCTCGGGGATCAGCAGGGCCTGGGCCGGAATGCCCGCGGCTTGGGCCTGCGCCTTCAGCCGCTCATAGACCAGCCGTTCATGGGCCGCATGCTGATCGACGATCACCAGCCCGTCGG
Organism: Paracoccus sp. PAMC 22219; assembly: GCF_000787695.1. GTDB lineage: Bacteria > Pseudomonadota > Alphaproteobacteria > Rhodobacterales > Rhodobacteraceae > Paracoccus. The sequence goes on from NZ_BBPH01000025.1 coordinate 27,444, forward strand.
CGGTCTGCGCGATGATATAATTCTCGTGGATCTGCGCGCGTGCGGCGCCAAGGGGGGCCTCGTCCACCGGCGTGTCGACCACGACCGGGTCGAACCGCGCCGACGGCGTCTCGGCAAAGCCCGGCATCTGCAATTCCAGCCCCGCCCGCAGCGCCGCCTGCGACGGCCTGTCGGCCTGCCAAGCGGGTCGTGCGTCGGGCCGCGGTTCGATCCGCACCGCCTGCAGCGTCGCGTCCCCTACCGTGCTGGAGGCCCGGTGCCCCGCCCCGGCCATCGCGTGACGCAGGCTGCCCACCACCAGACCGCGGGCCGATTGCGGGTCGCGGAACCGGACCTCGGCCTTGGCCGGGTGGACGTTCACGTCGACCATCTGCGGATCGCATTCCAGAAACAGCACCGCCGCCGGATGCCGTCCCGCCGCCAGCACGTCCATGTACCCCGCCCGCAGCGCCCCGGTCAGCAGCTTGTCCCGCACCGGCCGGCCGTTCACGTACAGGTGCTGCGCCACCGCAGCCCCGCGCGAATAGGTGGGCAGGGCGGCATAGCCCGTCAGGGTGATCCCGTCGCGTTCGGCATCCATCGGCAGGGCATTGTCGATGAAATCGGCGCCCATCAGCCGGGTCAGGCGGGTGGTCAGCGCACCGAACAGCTCTCCCTGTTCGGCGTCGGCGCGAAAGATCTCTCGCCCGTCGGCGGTCAGCGAAAAGCCGACATAGGGTTCGGCCATCGCCAGCCTGCGCACGGTTTCGGCGACGGCCTGCGTTTCCGCCCGGTCGGTGCGCAGGAACTTCAGCCGCGCGGGCGTGGCAAAGAACAGATCGCGCAGCTCGACCACGGTGCCGCAATTGGCCGCCGCCGGGCGCAGCGGGTCCAGCCGCCCCCCGTCACCGCGATGGACGCCCCCTCGGCCCCCTGGCGCGCGCGAGGGTGATGGGTCAGCCGCCCGACCGCGCCAAGGCGACGGCAGCGCCTCGCCGCGAAAGCCGAAGCT